>JBBQJJ010000052.1:0-31447 GCA_038325805.1 Haliangiales bacterium | reverse complement strand
CCACCGAGCTCGACCTCTACTACGAGGGCAACCACGTGTTCGCGTCGGGTGACTTCAAGGGCGAGGTCACCGTCGCGTGCAGTCGCTGCATCGGGCCGGCGAAGCTCCCGATCGAGGAGAAGCTCCGCGTCACCTTCCTGCCGGCGAACGAGATGCCGGCGGAGGACGGGGGGGATGCCGAGGACGAAGACGGCGTCGAGGTCACGGGCGATGACCTCGACCTGTTCGCGTACGACGGCGAGAAAGTCGACCTCGAACCACTGTTCCGCGAGCAGTTCGTTTTGGCGGTTCCGTTCGCTCCGTTGTGTCGAGAAGACTGCAAAGGACTATGCCCGCACTGCGGGATCGACCGGAATACAGGTACCTGCACGTGTGAGGCGCCGATCGACCCACGTCTCGCTGGTCTCAAGGGCTTGAAAATACCCTCCTGATGGGGCACAACGCGCGTCCCGGAGAACTGTATGGCACTGCAAAAGAAGCGGCGCGGCCCCGCACGTACGGCCCAGCAACGATCGGCATGGATGCGCAAGTCGGGGTTGAACCGCCCCACGGTCCAGGCTTGCCCGAACTGCCAGGCCCCCAAGGTCCCCCACCGCGTCTGCATGTCGTGTGGCCAATACAATGGCCAGACGATCATCGTGAAACAAGCCGCCGAAGAGTAAGCGGCTAGCGAGCGCATCGAGGGCCGCATGAAAGTGGTCGTCGATGCGATGGGTTCTGATCACGCTCCCCATCCCGAGATCGAGGGTGTGTTGCGTGCAGTGCGCGAGCTCGATCTCGACATCGAGCTCGTGGGCGCAAGCCTCGACGTGCGCGATCCGCGCGTCACGGTGATCCATGCCTCCGAGGTCGTCACCATGCACGACCATCCGGCGCAGGCGTATCGCGCGAAGCCCGACTCGTCGATGCGTGTCGCGGTGGAACGCGTCGCCGCCGGACATGCCGACGCGGTGGTCTCCGCCGGGAACAGCGGCGCGATGCTCGCGTGTGCGGTGTTCGGGCTCAAGCGGCTGCCCAACGTCGAACGGCCCGCCATCGTCACCGTGCTGCCCACGCCGACCGGTCCGCTCGTGCTGTGCGACTCCGGTGCGAACACCGAACCCAAGGCGTCGCAGCTCGCGCAGTTCGCGATCCTCGCTGCCGCCTACGATCGCGTGGTGCACGGGCGCGACAATCCGCGCGTGGGGCTGCTCTCCAATGGCTCCGAGCCCGGCAAGGGCACACCGCTGACGCGCGAGGCACACGAGCTGCTCGTCAAGGCGCCGATCAACTACGTCGGCTACATCGAGGGCAGCGACATCTTCCGTGGCGTCGTCGACGTGATCGCGACCGACGGCTTCACCGGCAACATCGTGCTCAAGACCTGCGAGGGCATCGCCGAGGGCATGTTCGGCCTGGTTCGTCAGGAGCTCGAGCGTACGCCCCTCGCGCGTCTCGGCTCCGCGCTGGTCGCACCTGCGCTGCGCGACCTCGCGAAGCGCATCGACTACACCGAGATCGGGGGTGCGCTCCTCGCCGGTGTCACCAAGCCGGTGGTGATCGCCCACGGGCGCTCCGATGCGAACGCGATGTTCTCGGCGATCAAGGCCGCCGCCCGGTTCGCCGAGCGCCAACTCCCGACCGCGCTGGCTGCGGCTCTGAGCTAACCCACCGGAAGCACAGCTCGAAAAAAACCCGCAACCGGGCGCTTCGACCTCGATAGACGCGCTCGTGATTGACGCCCACTACCAAGCGCTCGGCGCGAAGTTCTCCCCCGAGTCGGGTCCGACGCTCGTCCTCCGGCGCAAGCCGCTCGGCACGGTGCCGCCCGAGGCGGTCGTGCGCGAAGTCTTCGAGGCGCGACTGCTCGCGATCCTCGACTCGCCGATCACCTCGATCGAGACGCCGACACAGGGCTTCGATCGCAAGGAGCGCGCGCTCGGTAACGCGTTGGCGGAGCTGACCACCGAGCAAGCGCGTGCGCTGGTGCGCCGCTTCGAGATCAGCTTCGCGACCGATCTGCTCGCGCGGAAGTTTCGCGCGATGAGCGAACAGCGTCAGGAGCGGCTGTTCGCGTTTCTTCTGCACTGCGCGAACGCGCGCGTGTGGTGACCGATGAGCGTGCAGCGTGAACGGGTTCGTCATCAAGGAGGGGAACCACGATGGTCAACGACGAGGGCACGCCGATCGTGGTGACGCTGACCGCGAAGGGTCAGTGAATTGCGGCGCGGGTCGTGATGCGGCGTTCGAAGCGTGTTCCCGAGGCGTGTGTGTTGCCAACCGGAGAGCGCGACGTCGAACCGGAATGATGTAACGATCGTGTCGCATGGCGCGCGTGAACAAGCAGACGGCGAAGCAGAGAGCGCCGAAGAAGACCGCGAAGAAGACCGCGCCGAAGCAGGCGGCGAAGGCCTCACCGAAACCGAAACCGAAGCCGAAACGCACGAGCACGCCGTGGCCGCGCGATCTGGCACTCGAACAGGCGATCCTCGACGCGCCCCTCGATCCGGTACCGCGCATGGTCTACGCGGACTGGTTGCAGACGGCGGGTGATCGACGCGGCGAGTGGATGGCGCTGCACTCGGCGATCGAAGCCGAGCCGACGAACGTGCGCCTGCGATCGGCCGCCGTCGATTTTCTCGGTTCGCATCTCGATCTGCTACTCGGCGCCGGCAAGTCCCTGCTGACCGGCGGCTGGATCGGCTGGCGCGCCGGCTTCATCGACGAGCTGCGGGTGCAGCCGTCGCACAAGCGCGGCACGATCGAAGCGTTCGAGTCGTTGCTCGCACATCCGAGCTCCCGGTTCTTGCGCTGTGTCGGGCTCGGCAACCTCGGTCAGGGAGCCATCGACGCGCTCGTCGCCGCCGCGCCACCGCTCCTCGACACGGTGGTCGTGGTCGACACCGATGGTCGTCCCGAGCACGACGTCGACGAGCTCCTCGCGCTGCCGACGTTGCGGCGGGTCGGGTTGCGGCCTTCCGCGATCCCGACGACGGCGGCGCCTCAGCTCGTCGAGGTTGCGGGCTCGCTCGCCGGCTGGCTTCCGGCGTGGCTGAGCGAGGTCAACTCACCCAACGTGGAGCGGCTGACGCTGGATTGTCAGGCGCGCGTGCGCTTCTTGCCGCAGCTCCTCACCGCGCTGCCGCGGTTGAAACAGCTGCGCTTGCTGCATGTCGAGTCGAGCATGCTGCCCGCGAACTTTCCGCCGAACCTCGAGCTCGTCGATCTGTCGTACGGCGAGATCAGCGACGCCGACGTGGAGCGCTTCGTCGGCTGGAGGAACCTGACGCTGATCTTGCTGCGCACGCCCATCAGCACGGCTGCGCTCGCGCGCCTCACCAAGAGCGGTGTCGTCATCATCGCATCCACCGGGACATCGTCGAACATCGATCGCGACCAGGAGCCCGGCAGCTGGTTGCATCATCGGATCGCGAGCGAGGGACGCGATGCCCTGCAGCTGATGCCGGGCATCGGCCGCGCACTGTTCAACGTCGGGACGCACCTCAGCATGCATGGAGATCCGAAGGACGCGATCCCGCTCCTCGACGCCGCGCTGACGTTCCCGAACGAGCACCTCAAGACCTGGGCGTGGGCGAACGCGGCGATCGCCCACGAGCGGTTGCTCCAGTTCGACGACGCCGAGCTGATCGCGCGCGAGGGCCTGCTGCGGACGCCGAAGGAGCCGAACCTCTACGCGATCGTCGTCGATGCGTTGCGCCGCACCGGCCGCCTCGCCGAAGCGATCGCGATGGTGCCGCGCGCGTTGTCGAGCATCAAGGCGACGCCAGGACCCGGCGCGCACTCCGGCGGTCGCGCGGCGTGCCTCGCCGACGTGATGTTCGTGCTCGCACAGGCTGGCCGTCACGACGAAGTGCTCGAGCTCGCGGGCGAGTACGACAAGCTCGTCGATCAGCGCGCCGACATCCACGCGATCGTGGCGATGTCCCTGGTTGCCGAGGGCGACGTACCCGAAGCGCGCAAGGCCCTCGCGAAGGCAGCCGAGAGCAAGTTCGAGGGTGTGCTCGCGCATGCGAAGGCCGTCGTCGCGCTCGCGGCGAAGAAGCCGGATCTGGCGCGGGCGCTGGAGCTCCTTCGCGAGGCCAAGGACGCGACGTATCCCGAGTGGCACTGGATCGCGAAGGACAAGAACCTCGCGAAGCTCGCGGGGCATGCCGGCTTCATCGCCCTCGTGTCATCATGATCCGATGCGCGCGTTGCTGATGCTCCTGATCGCTGGCTCGGTCGCGTTCGCCGATCCAGTGCGCACGCTCGAGACCCTCGTGAAGAGTGGCCGGCTGGATCCCGCGGTCGTCGCGCGCGAGCTCGGGAAGCTGCAAGCGAAGGCCACGTTCACCAGGCCGCTCTCCCGCGCCTCGTGCGTGCTGACCTCCGACACCCCCGACCTGGTGTTTCGGTGCAGCGAACGGGTTTGCCCCGGCGCATGCCAGGTCGGGCGCAACGAGGCCACGATCCTGGTTCGGAATGGCCGCTGGTCGGTGACGGCCACGGCCGCGAAACAGCTCGGAGATACCGGCGCCTGCGGCTGCTGTCTGTAGCTCGCTGAGGGCGATTCGGGCAACCACAACTTCCCTCGTCGACCGGGCCGTGCGAAGAAGCCCGCGTCATGAAGACAGCGCTGCTGTTTCCCGGCCAGGGCTCGCAACGGGTGGGCATGGGTCGCGACCTCGCTCACAAGTTCGAGGTGGCGAAGCGCACCTATGAAGAGGCCGATGACGCCCTCGGGTTCGCGATCTCGAAGCTGTGCTTCGACGGTCCCGAAGACGACCTGACGCTGACCAAGCACACGCAGCCCGCGATCCTGACCACGTCGATCGCGGTGTTCCGCTGCCTCCAGGAAAACGGCCTGACCTTCGAGGTTGTCGCGGGGCACTCGCTCGGTGAGTGGAGCGCCCTCGTCGCCGCGGGCTCGCTGTCGTTGCGCGACGCCGTCAAGCTCACGCACCTGCGTGGCACCTTCATGCAGGAAGCCGTGCCGGTCGGGCAGGGAGCGATGGCCGCGTTGATGGGCCTCGATCTCGACAAGACGCGCGCCGTCTGTGCCGAGTGCTCGCAGCCCGGCGAGCCCGTCGAGCCCGCGAACCTCAACGGCGGTGGCCAGATCGTGATCAGCGGCCACACCGCCGCGATCGATCGCGCGATCCCCGCCTGCAAGGCCGCCGGAGCGAAGCGGGCCATCAAGCTCCAGGTCAGCGCACCCTTCCATTGTTCACTGATGAAGCCCGCCGCCGATCGGCTCGCGGCTGCGCTCGCCGACATCCAGATCTCGGCACCGAGCGTCCCCGTCGTCGCGAACGTCACCGCCGAGGCAACAACCGACGTGGCGAAGATCAAGGAGCTCCTCGTCGCGCAGGTCTGCTCCTCGGTGCGCTGGGAGGAATCGATCCAGGCGATCGCGAAGCTCGGCGTCACCCGCGCGTACGAGCTTGGCTCCGGCGCCGTGCTCAAGGGGCTGGTCAAGCGGATCGCGGAGACCATCGACGTCACCACGATCGGCGAGCCGCACGAAGTCGACGCGTTCCGCGCGTAGGAACCCAGTTATGGCAATCCAAGACAAAGCACTGCAGGGACGGGTCGCGCTGGTCACCGGCGCGTCACAGGGCATCGGCAAGGCGATCGCGATCGCGCTCGGTAAGCGCGGCGCGAAGGTGATCGTCAACTATCTTCCGGATCTCCCGGACGCTGGCTCGACCCGCGAGGCCGACGCGAAGGCGGTCGCCGCCGAAATCGACGCCGCCGGCGGGCAGGGAGCGATCTCGGGCTTCGACGTTTCGAACAGCACCTCGGTGACCGAGGCGATCAAGGCGATCGGTGCCGAGCACAAGCAGCTCGATATCCTCGTCAACAACGCCGGCATCGCCATCAACGGTATGTTGATGAGGTTGACCGACGAGCAGTGGATGAAGACCCTGCAGATCAACCTGAACGGCGCGTTCTTCACCACGCGCGCGGCCGCCACGTTCCTCCTCAAGGCGAAGGAGCACGGCCGCATCATCAACATCTCCTCCGTCGTCGGAGAATCCGGCAACGGCGGGCAGGCAGCGTATGCCGCCTCGAAGGCCGGGATCTTGGGGCTGACGATGTCGACCGCGAAGGAGCTCGCCTCGCGCGGCGTCACCGTCAACGCGATCGCCCCGGGCTTCATCGATACGGTGATGACCCAGGAGCACCTCCCCGAGGCGGCGAAGGCCAAGCTCCTCGAGAGCATCCCCCTCAACAAGATCGGCAAGGCCGAGGATATCGGCGATGCCGTGGCCTTTTTGGCCGGGCCGGAAGCCTCGTACATCACCGGTCAGGTGATCCGAGTCAACGGCGGCCTGTTGATGTAACTGCGGTTCTGGACTATGAAAGCGCGCGCCCCTCGCGGGCCTGTTCCAAGGAAGAAGAAGACCCATGTCGCCTGACGAGATCGAAGCCAAGGTCAAAGAGATCATCTGCAATCAGCTCGAAGTGTCCGCCGAGCAGCTGCGCCCCGAGGCGTCGTTCATCGACGACCTGAAGGCGGATTCGCTCGCGGTCGTGGAGCTCGTGCTCGCCTTCGAGCAGGAGTTCAAGATCACGATCCCCGAGGAAGACACCGAGCAGATCAAGACGGTCAAGGACGCGACGAACTACATCAAGACTCACGCTAAGTGACTCGTTCGCCTCGGTAGTCTTTACGAGGTAAGGAGCTCTGTATGCAGCGCCGTGTTGCCATTACTGGCATTGGTCTCGTCACGCCGATCGGCAACGATCTGGAGACCACGTGGTCCGCACTTCTTGCGGGCAAGAACGGCGCTGGGCCGACCACGCAGTTCGACGTCACCAACTTCGCCACCAAGTTCGCTTGTGAGGTGAAGAACTGGGACGGCTCGAAGTGGTTCGACAAGCGCGAGCTCAAGCACGTCGATCGGTTTCTCCAGTTCGGTGTCGCCGCCGCGCTGATGGCCGTCGAGGATGCCGGCCTCGGCACCAAAGTCCCCGAGGGCCAGGAGCATCGCTGGGGCTCCTACATCGGTGCGGGTCTCGGTGGCGTGAAGACGATCGAGGCCACGTACACCGCGCAGGCGGAGAAGGGCCCGCGCCACGGGTTCTCGCCGTACTTCGTCACCGACATCATCATCAACGAGCTGCCGGGGATGACGTCGATCCGCACCGGAGCGACCGGCCCGAACATCTCGCACGTGTCCGCCTGCGCGACGGGCGCGCACTCGATCGGTGAGGCGTTCCGCGCGATCCGCCACGGCTACGCCGACGGCATGATCTGCGGTGGCGCCGAGGCCACGATCTCGATCCTCGGGGTCGGCGGCTTCAACTCGATGCGCGCGATGTCCACGCGCAACGATGACCCACAGCACGCGAGCCGCCCGTTCGACAAGGACCGCGACGGCTTCGTGATCGGCGAAGGCGCGGGCATCCTCGTTCTCGAGGAGCTCGAGCTGGCGAAAGCGCGAGGGGCAAGAATCTACGCGGAGCTCGTCGGCTACGGCGCGAACAGCGATGCGCACCACGTCGCGGCCCCGGCACCCGAGCACAAGGGTGCGCAGGCCTGCTTCCGGGTCGCGCTCGACGACGCGAAGCTTCCTCCCGAGGCGATCTCGTACATCAACGCGCACGGCACCTCGACCGACCTCAACGATCGGAACGAGACGATCGCCGTCAAGAAGGTGTTCGGCGATCACGCGAGGAAGCTCGCGATGTCGTCGACCAAGTCGATGACGGGTCACACGCTCGGTGCCGCCGGTGGCATCGAGGCCGGCATCTCGGCCCTCGTGATCGCACGCGGCGTGGTGCCGCCGACCACGAACTACGAGACGCCCGATCCCGATTGCGACCTCGACTACGTGCCGAATCAGGCGCGCGAGGTTCGCTGCGACGCGGTGATGTCGAACAGCTTCGGCTTCGGCGGCACCAACGCGGCGCTCGTGCTGTCGCGCTATAAAGGCGACTGAGCGTGCGCTGTCCGTTCTGCGCCGTGTTCGAGGACAAGGTCATCGAAACCCGCGTCTCGAAGGACGGTTCCGAGATCCGGCGCCGGCGCGAATGTGAAGGCTGCATCCGGCGGTACACCACGTACGAGCGCATCGAGGAGTCGATGCCGATGGTGATCAAGCGCGACGATCGGCGCGAGGCGTTCGATCGCACCAAGATCGAGCACGGTGTGCAGAACGCGGTCGCGAAGCGTCCGGTGTCGCGAGACCAGGTGTCGGCGCTCGCGCTGGAGATCGAGCGCGAGGTCAGCGAGCTCAGCATCAGCGAGATCCCGTCGCGCGCGATCGGCGAGCGCGTGCTGACCAAGCTGCGCGCCCTCGATGGCGTCGCCTACGTGCGGTTCGCGTCGATCTATCGCGACTTCCGGGACCTCGAGCACTTCGAAAAAGAGCTCGAGACGATGCGGATCGACGAGTCGGCACCGATCAAGTCGTGAGGGTCTCGCCGGAGCAGGCCGCGATCGACCAACAGCACATGACGCGCTGCCTCGACCTCGCCGAGCGCTATCGCGGACGTACGGCACCGAATCCGCTCGTCGGCTGCGTGATCGTCGACCGCAAGGGCCAGGTGATCGCCGAAGGCGCGCATGCCGCCGCCGGCAAGCGCCACGGGGAGATCGTCGCGCTCGACAAGCTCGACGGTAAGGCGAAGGGCGCCACGCTCTACGTCAACCTCGAGCCCTGCAACCACCAGGGCAGGACGCCGCCGTGTGCACCTGCGGTGCGTGCGTCCGGGGTGGCGCGTGTCGTGATCGGCATGGCCGATCCGTTTCCCGGTCACGGCGGTGGGCTCGCGTTGCTGCGTCGCGCCGGCATCGCGGTCACCACCGGTGTGCTGCGCGAGGACTGCGAACGGTTCAACCTCGGCTGGTTGACGCTCGTGAAGTTCGGTCGCCCCGCGTTCACGCTCAAGGCCGCGATCACGCTCGACGGCAAGATCTGTACGGTGACCGGACAGTCGAAGTGGATCACGGGCGACGTAGCGCGTGCGGACGTGATGGCGCTCAGGGACCAGCACGATGCTGTGCTATGCGGCATCGGCACCGTGCTCGCGGACGATCCGTGGATGTCGGCGCGGCTGCCCGGCGCGCGCGATCCGGTGCGCATCGTGATCGACAGCAAGCTGCGCACTCCGCCGACGGCGCACCTGCTGCCCAAGCGGCGCGGCCCTCGCACGATCATCGTATGCGGCGAGGGCGCGCCGGCTCGCAACGAGAAGCCGCTGATCGCGAAGGGTGCCGAGATCTGGCGGCTCCCGACGCATCGCAACGGCCGCGTCGATCTGTGGCCACTGACCAAGCAGCTCGGCAAAGCAGGCTTCACGAGCGTGCTCGTCGAGGGCGGCGGCGAGATCCACGAGTACTTCCTGCGCGCGCGGTTCGCCGACGAGCTGGTGATCTACCTCGCGCCGAAGGTGATCGGCGGTCCGGCGAAGAGCTGGGTCGGTGGCAAGGGCCTCGCCTCGCTGCAGAGCGCCTACAAGTTCACGCTCGATCCCGAGGTCGAGAAGCTCGGCGAGGATCTGCGGATCACCGCGCGCCGCTGGGATCCGCCGATGACGAGGCACGAACCCGACGAGCCGTTCGTCAGCGATGACGACTGAAGCAACGTCCCTGACACCTGCTCGCGGCTTTGCTTCGACTTTGCGTGATTGGTGGATCGCGATCTGGTTAGCTGCAGAACGAGGCGTCGACCCCATCGTTCGTCGTGAAGCGGTGACACCGCACCTTCTCCGTCGAGACCTCGCGACAGCTCGCGCAGTCCTCGAGCTCGGGGCAGTCGCAGCGCAGCAAGCAGCGTTTGCCGAACGTGTTCGGCACCTCGTGACACTCCGCATCGCTCACGCAATCGGCGTCGGTCTCGCAGAACGACCACAGCTGGCCGTGACACTGCAGGCTGTCGCTACCGTCGAGCGGTCCGCAGCTGTTGCAGAGCTCGTGACCTACGCGGTTTCCGTTGTCGCAGCGGACGAGGACGTCGCCATCGCACGTGTGGCCGAATTCATTCACGACGGCGCATGCCGGGTACGGCTCCGGATCGCCAGTGCATCGCGCACCCGCGCCGCCGTCCTTACACGAGTAAGGTGCAGCGCAGGTCGAGTCGATCGAGAGGTAGCGCTCGTCCGCGACGTCGTAGACGCACGCGTGCAGCTGGTGCTCACCCTCGCAGCGCGCGAGTTCGGAGTCGCTCGGCGTGCACTCATCACCGGGGAAGCAGCCCGCAAGGGCGATCAAGATGAGCGCGAACCTCACAGTGCCGCTCCCAGCTCGATGCCACCGTCGAGGCCTTGCTCGACGCCGAACGCACCTCCCTTGACCGCACCGCCAGTGACCTCGCGTGAGAGCTTCTGGCTCGCGGTCACGATCAACCTCAGCGTGAAGTGCACGCCGCGTGCGTGTCGCCGCGACAGCTCGAATGCACCGGCCGCGGTCGCCGCGAGCACCTTCTCGCTGCCGCTGTAGCCGTCACCGCCGGGCTGGTACGACAGGTAGCGAAGCCCGGCCAGGCCAACGAGATCGATGGGACCGCCGAGCGGAGTCCTCCCACCGGCGCGCAGATCGGCGGACATCCCGAGACCCGCGCCCGTGTAGATGCCGCGTACACCGCCGTCGAGCACCAACGCACCGCGTTCGTGCGACAGCGTCACCCCGAGCAGCGACATGCTGGCGCCATCGCGGAGGTCTCCGCGATACGAGGCAAACCCGGAGAACGGAAGCACCGCGCGAATCCGGGTGACGTGCTCGACCTCCGCGTGCGCGACCGATCCCACGCACATCGCCACAACCAGATGGAGGAGCTTCATACCCATCACAGACGTCGGCGTGGGGCGAGACGTCACGCGACGCTACGACAGCGAGATCCTTTGGCTTCGTCGTGGGTTGCGCGGCACGCCCGAGCCGCGTATCCCGTCACTGCACCGTTAGCTGGTGGTTGGTTCCAGGCGACAACCGTTTGCTCGCGACCTCCCATGTCGTCGCCGCAGGCAGCGCGAGCCTGTCGCCGGTGGTCGCGTCGAACGTCAGCACCTTGAGGTTCGGCTCGACCGCCATCACCCGCCACATCACCGCGCGCAGCGCGGGCATGTCGACGTTGCACTTGCACTCGATCAGCGCGGGTGTGAGCGCCTTGATGATGGCGTCGGCCTTGCTGTCGGCCTCGGCTCCGACCTTCCCGAACTCCCTGATCAGGGCAGGGCAGTCCTCGACCAGCTTCTCGACCAACCTGGAGAGCTCGACGGCTCGGTCGGCTGGCGCTCCGCTCCTCAATGCGTCCAGCCTGTCGTCGATCGGCGCGCGCGGTGGCGGCGTCAACTTGTCGTCGGTCGCGAACGCGAACCCGAGCTGCTTGTGACCGACGCGCTTCGCCATGTCGACCAGCTCCACCACCTTGCTCCACGGCGTCGCGCGATCGAGCTGGAGGTAGAGTGCATAGTCCTTGGTCGCGCCACCGTTGCGCCGCCGCTCGAGTAGGTCGCGGAGCTCGTCGCCGCCGGTGATCAGCGAGCCTTGCGCGATCACTTTCTCGGCATTGGCGACCACGACGATGGCCTTTCCCGTGCCGGCGTCGCGCAGATCCGAGCGCTTGACGAGCGTGACGTCCTGCTGCGGCATGAACGCCGACATCTCGTGCGGCGTGTCCGTCAGGAGCTTGGACAGGGCCTCGGCCTCCGTTCGGCACTCGTCGGCGGACTTCCCACCGCACGCGGCGAGCAGGACGACGGCGACCGCGAGATTCCTGTTCACCTCGGCACGGTACCAGCCTGTGTCCTCGGCGCGCGGCCCGTGTGGTACACGATGCGCATGTTCACCGGGCTCGTCGAAGACCTCGGCACGGTCGTGCGCGCAGACCGCCGTAGCGACACGCTGATCATCGCCGTCCGGCCTTCGGTGATCCCGCTGTCCGAGCTCGTCCTCGGCGAGTCGGTCTGCCACGACGGCACCTGCTTGACGGTGACCGAGGTCGGCCGCGAGGCGTTCACCGTGCTCGCCGGCGCGGAGACACTCGCTCGCACCACGCTCGGCGGGATCCGGATCGGCACGAAGCTCAACCTCGAGCGCGCGATGAAGGTCGGCGATCGGCTCGGCGGTCACTGGGTGACCGGCCACGTCGACGGCACCGGCGAGCTCGCGATCCGCCGCGATGCCGGCGCGAACCTCGTGCTCGGGGTCCACGCCACCCCGGCGCTGCTGCGCTACATCGTCGAGAAGGGCTCGATCGCGATCGCGGGCGTCAGCTTGACCGTGAACTCGGTCGACCACGACGGCTTCTCGGTGGCCATCATCCCGCACACCCGCGATCACACCACGCTCGGCGCGCTGCACGTCGGCGATCGCGTCAACCTCGAGGTCGATATCCTCGCGAAGCACGTAGAGAAGCTGCTGGGAGCCAAGTCATGAACGCCATCGAGAGAGTCACCAAAGCGCTCGACGAGATCCGCAACGGCCGGATGGTCATCCTGGTCGACGACGAGGATCGCGAGAACGAAGGAGATCTGGTGTTCGCCGCGGAGACGGTGACCCCGGAGAGCATCAACTTCATGGCCACCCACGCGCGCGGCTTGATCTGCCTCGCGATGGACGACTCGATGATCGACAAGCTCGAGCTGCCGCCGATGGTGCGCGACAACCAGGCGTCGCTTGGCACCGCGTTCACGGTCTCGATCGAAGCGCGCCATGGCGTGACCACGGGCATCTCGGCGCGCGATCGCGCCACCACGATCCGCGCCGCGATCGCCGACGACGCGAGCCCCGCGAAGGTGGTCTCGCCGGGCCACATCTTCCCGTTGCGTGCGCGCAAGGGCGGAGTGCTCGTGCGCACCGGCCAGACCGAAGGCTCCGTCGATCTCGCTCGCATGGCAGGCCTCAAGCCGGCCGGTGTGATCTGCGAGATCATGCGCGAGGACGGCGAGATGGCGCGCCGCCCGGAGCTCGAGGAGTTCGCGACCAAGCATGACCTGCTGATCCTCAGCGTCGCGGACATGATCTCGTACCGCCTGCTGCGCGAGCGGATCGTGCGCCAGAAGGGGCAGGGGCCGATGCGCCCGGGCAACCTCGGCCCGGGCGAGCTGTTCACCGCGTACCACTACGACACCGAGGTCGAGGACACCGAGTACCTCGCGCTCGTTCGTGGCGACGTCGCGGCCGCGTCGGCCGCCGGCCAAGCCGTGATCGTGCGCGTCGCGGCGATGGATCCGCTCGCGGACGGCTTCGCGCTGCGTCCAGATCTGGTCGCCGCACTCGAGACGATCGATCAGGCCGGCTGCGGCGTGCTGCTCTACGTGATGAACAAGAACCGGGCGCGACTCGGACCGTCGTTCGAGCGGCTGGTCATGCAGCACAACGTGGCGCGCGAGTCCTTTGCTCACCTGCCCGCGAGCAGCGAGGCCCTCCGCGATTTCGGGCTCGGTGCGCAGGTGCTCGCGGATCTCGGCTGTAAGAAGATCCGGCTGATGATCCACAGCGATCGCAAGATCGCGGCGATCGAAGGTTTCGGGATCGAGGTCGTCGAGCGCATCCCGATTCCGCGCCACAGCGGACGGGCGATGCCACGGCAAAACGTCAGCTAGCCCCACAGCGAGCGGACCACCGGGATCTCAGTTTTCGCACCGCGCGGTATTGACGCTCTCGAGACGCTCGACCAGCGAGCGCGTGTGGACGCTGAGCTCGAGTAGCTGGGCGGCCGCCTCGAGCTTGCGGACGAGTGGCGTGCCACTCGCCAGGCAGAGGTCATCGCGGCTGGGTCTGCCATCGTAGCCCGCGGACCGCAGCTGCCAGACCGCGAGCTTCCAGCGACCCTGGACGCGATATCCGAGAGGCCGGCCAAAGCCATCGCCGATCACGGTGCCGTCGATGACGAGCCGATGCTCGGCATCTGGCTGCGGCAACTCACCGTGCTCCGAGTAGTACAGCTCGATCCGGGCACGTGCTTCGTGGAGGCTGTCGGTCGTTCGGGCCTCGCCCGGCATCACGAAGATCGCGAGGAACGCCCACAACAACAGTCCCCCGAGCAACCCGCCGGCACCGATACCCCAGAACACCGGATGACGGCGGCGGCCGAGGAAGGCGTAGTATTTCGGCACGAGGCGTACGCCGCCTTCGAGGAGGCCGGCACCGCCCTCGACCGCGCCCGTGATGTCACCCGCACCATCGCCGAACGCCGCCGCGATCGCTGCGATCACCGGCACCAGCAGGATCAGCGAGACAGCCACGGCGATGATCACGAACGGCAGCAACGCGGCGATCGCGAGCGACAACAACGCGCCGTGCATGACGTCGCGGAGCTCGGTGAGCCAGCCAAGCGCGACGACCAGCGTGGTGCTGATCCCTGTCGCCAGCGCAAACCTGCGCCCGTGAAGCGTCCACCACGCGCGCTCGCGAATCGGTCGTTCGTGCACTCCGACACAACGCCAGCCGAGTGGTGGGTCATTCCAGCGCGAATCGGCAGCGCTCGTCGTGACTTGCGATGGGTCCGGGAGATCACGTCATGATCCAGCGAGACGCACAACGAGGGCGAACCGAGGTTGTCGAGTGCCTGCGCCGCAGCGGACGATCGACTGGCTCCTCGATCCGGCGAGAAGCCGGCGGTTGATGTATACCCGGGCGGCATGCCGACCATCGAAGGCTCACTGTCCGCCGCCGGCCTCTCGTTCGCGATCGTCGCGAGCCGGTTCAACGGCCTGATCGTCGAGCCGCTGATCGCAGGCGCGCTCGACGTCATCGGACGCTCGGGCGGTGATGCCGCGGCGGTGACGATCGTCCGTTGCCCCGGTGCGTGGGAGCTGCCGCAGGTCACTCGCTGGGTGGTCGAGCGAGGTGGCGTCGATGCCGTGATCGCGCTCGGGGCGGTGATCCGCGGTGCCACGCCGCACTTCGACTACGTCGCCGGCGAGGCCGCGAAAGGCATCGCGCAAGCCGCGGCCTCGTCCGACATCGCCGTCAGCTTCGGCGTGCTCACCACGGACACGATCGAGCAAGCGCTCGAGCGCGCTGGCACCAAGGCTGGCAACAAGGGATTCGATGCCGCGCTCGCCGCGATCGAGCTCGCGAACCTCCGCCGTGCGCTGTCTGGAAAGAAGAAGAAGTGAGCACCGGCAATCGCAGAAGTGGACGCGCCTACGCGCTCCAGCTCCTCTATGCGCGAGACGGTGACGTGACCTCCGATGTCTACGGCAGCACCGCGAGCTGGGCGCAGGAGTTCGAGCTCGATGTCGATCCGCAAGCGCAGACGTTCGCGCGCGAGCTCGTCGAAGCGGCCTCCGCGCATACGGCCGAGATCGATCAATTGATCACGTCGTCGTCGAAGAACTGGCGGCTCGATCGGATGTCGCGCGTCGATCGAAATATTCTTCGGCTTGGCACCGCCGAGCTCCTCACCTTCAAAGAGGTGCCGCTCAAGGTCGTGATCAACGAGGCGGTCGAGCTCGCGAAGCGGTTCGGGACCGCCGAGTCATCTGCGTTCGTCAACGGCGTGCTCGATCGGATCGCGACGGCCGTCGGTCGCGTACCGGAAGACTGAGATGGCGCTCTCGATCCTGCCGCTAGATCTCGCGCGCTGGGACGAGTCCAAGCGCGACTGCCTGGTGCTCTCGGTGTTCAAGGACGAGCGTCCGCTGCGCGGCGCCGCCGGTCTCGCCGACTGGCGGTTGTGCGGTCGGTTGTCTCGCCTCGTCAAGGCGAACCGCGTCGCTGCCGAAGCTCGCGAGACGATGTTGCTGCCAGCCGGTCGACGGCTCGCCTTCTCGAAGATCCTGTGGTTCGGGCTCGGCGATTCGAAGGGCTACACCGACGATCGGTTCCGCAAGGACCTCACCTGGATCGTCGACGTGGTCACCAAGGCGAAGATCACCGACTGGGCGTTCCAGCCGCCCGGCCGAGCCTCCGGCCTGATCGGTGCGCGCCGCGCGATCGAGATCATGCTCGACGACAAGGCCGTCACCGAGCGACCGCTCACGCTGATCGAGGATCCGGCGGGTCAAAAAGACATCGCCGAGGTCCTGCGTAGCCAGCGATAATACCCTCGTGACGCGCAGGCTCCTCGTCTTGTTGGCCGCGAGCGGCTGTCGGTCGTTGCTCGGCTTCGAGGAGCTGGCGGCGCCCGACGGCATCACCAATCCAGACGGTCCTCCACCTGACGGCACCCCGACGTCCGACGGCGAGCCCACCGACGACGCCGTCCTGGCGTGTCCCGCAAGCTACACGCTGACGCTGTCGGGCACGACCTCGCTGTATCGCTTCGTGTCCAACCAATCGGTCACGTGGACGACGGCGAACAGTCATTGCATCGACGACGGTACGCACCTGATCGTGCTTTCGAACGAAGCCGAGCTCTCCCAGATCAACGTGGTCGCCGGCGCGGGCGAGCGCTGGGTCGGGCTCTCTGCTCGCGTCACCGACGCCACGTTCCTGCCGGTGACCGACGAGCCGACGACGTTTCCTCCCGACAGCGGTTCGCCGTGGGCGATCGGTGAGCCGAGCAACAACAACGACCAGCCGTGCGTCGCGATGAATGACAACGGTCGGCTGATCACGCTGAGCTGCGGCAATGGTCGCAACTTCATCTGCGAGTGCGACGGCGTCCCGGACGATCCGACGAACTACTGACGGCCCCCCGAGTTCGCCTGTGTCGATCCTTCGACCAGGCGAATGATGGGAACGATGGGAACGGTGGCTCGTCCTCGAGCCGGGGACCCCGAAGACAATCGACTAACTGACCCAAGCCCAGATCTTCTCGAGCACCATCACCACCGTCGCACTGAACACGACCAACAGCGCGATGTTGACGATCACGCAGACGTGGCCGATCACGACCCACACGCCGTCGTGCTCGAGCGTGGCGACCGCGTAGATGAACAGCGGGATGAGGAAGATTAGATTCGAGCCGGGAATCGGCAGCGGCAACGCGAGGCCGAGCGCGAGGATCACCACGCCGAGCCCGACGAGGCGAGGGCGAAGCATCGGTTCCCACCGCCGGCGCGTCATCTTCGCCAGCCATCGCGTGCGACGCGCGAGGAGGCCGAGCACGCGATCGAGCATCGACATCTTGAGCGGCCGATTGCGCGCGCGCTGCGGCAGCCACGGTGTGTCGCGACCGAGCATCAGCTGCCCGCCGATCAGCGCGATCGCGAGCCCGAACGGCGTCGACAGTCCAAAGAATGGGATCGCGATCAGCGTCAGGATGCCGACCAAGAAGCCGAAGCCGGCATGCGCGGCCTTGTCGACCAGTTGACCGACCGTGACGGTGTCGGGGCGTTCGGCAGCGCGGCTACCTGCGGCGGGATCAACTGCAACCTCACGCGCACCGAGCTCGCGAAGCAGCTCGTCCATCCGCAGCCGGCGCGGCGGGATGACCGTGATCAACTCGGCGGCCAGCGGGTGAACGACCTCGGGAACCTCGGCCACTGACGGTCACCGTGCATCGCCAGATGTAGGTGCGCAAGGGTGCGGAGATCGGGAGCGCCACGAGTCAGATCAGCGACCTAGCCGGGGACTGCCGGAATAGGTGACAAGGATCTCCAACGCTTATGCGGTGGCACGCCCGCGACCCGGCGATCTCCGTGTAGGACATCACGGCCAAGCTACCGAAAAACTGACCGAGTTGGCGACGATACGCGCGGAAGCACACCGAGATATCCTCCGTATTACGTCCCGATGAGCCAGCGGTACGAGCAACGGCCAGAGGAGCGCGACCAAGAGGGCGCCGCCGTCGAGGAGCTGCGCTGGCCCGGCAAGAAGACGAAGGTCGGCGCCGCGATGAAGGGCGCGCCCGAGGGCGCAGCTGCGAACGAGAGCGATCCGCGCCGTCCCGACATCGCGCGGATCCGTGCAGCGATCGGCGGACTGACGAGTGGTGGCGAGAAGCTCGACGCTGGGACGGCGGGAAAGTTCGGCGGTCAGCTCGGCGTCGATCTTTCCGGCGTCACGGTGCACAAGGACAACCCCGCCGCCGCAGAGCTCGGCGCATCGGCATTCACGCACGGCGATCACGTCGCGATCGCGCCCGGCGTCGATCTCGCGAGTGGCGGTGGACAGCATGTGCTCGCGCACGAGCTCGTGCACGTCGCACAGAACATGTCGGCCGGTGGCTCCGCGATGGAGTTCGCGGCGCGCATGGATGTCGGCCCTTCGAGCTCGCCCGCCGAGTCGCAGGCCGAAGCCGGCGCGAGCTCGCTCCTCGCGGGGCAAGGGTTCTCTGCCGGTGGCATCGGTGCGCTTCCTGGTATCTCGATGTTCGAGGGGCCGCCGCCGGCCGCAACACCGGCGCCGACAGACACGCCTGCTGCTGCCGAACAGATTCCCGCGACCGATCCGAGGAGCCCCGACTACGATCCGTCGAAGGATCCGGCCGTCCTCGCCCAGCTGGCGCAGGTTCCGACGGTCAACACCCAGCAGCAAGCGACGCCGCCGCCGGTTCCCGCACCGAAACCGGAGCCCGCGCCGCCGGTCACGCCGGGACCGGCGAAGCCGCCCGTCGCACCGACGGCTGCACCCGCGAGCCCGCAGCGTCCGACAATCGGACCGGCACCCGCACCGAAGGCTGCGAAGTCGTCTCCCACGGTGAACCTCGACGAGCTGGTCAAGCAAACGCTCGAGCAGCGCGCCGATCCGCAGGCCAAGCAGTCGTACTCGAACGCGACCAACCAGATCGACATCCTCCGCATCCAGGCGGTCCAGTACGCGTTCCAGCCCACCGGGCTCGGCACGAACATCCTCGCGGGCTTGTGGCCGTGGGAAGCGTGGAAGCAACACGGTCGCGAAATCTCGCTGACCAATCCCTACGACGCCGGCTCGCTGCAGGCGTGGATCGAAGGCGCGCGCGGCACCATCCGCATCCTCGGTGACGTCGCTGCGTGGGTCGCGACGATCGCGGACATCGTCGCCGCCGTCAGCGGTCTGCTCGCGATCATCTCGTCGTGGACGGGCGCGGGTCTCGTCATCTTCGGTGCGATCGCGGCGATCGCCGCCGAGGTCGGCACGATCGCCGGCCTGATCAAGATCATCCTGGACATCATCGACGTCGTGATCGGCGTCGTTCAGATGATCCTGACGATCAAGAAGATCAAGGCGTCGAAGGATCCGGCCGAGCGCGCGAAGCTCGGAGCCCTCCTCGGACGCGAGGTCAAAGAAGTCAGCGGAGCTGTCGTCGGCATCGGCGTGCAGGTCGTCACGATCGTCGCGACCGCGGGTCTCGCCGCCGGCGTGACCGGCATGTTGCAGAAGTCGACGAAGGGCTTCTGGAAGAATTTCGGCAGCGAGCTGTTCAAGGAGTTCCGCCCGATCCTCGCGCCGAAACAGAGCATCGCGGCGATCCGCGACGCCGCGAAGCTCGGCATTCGCGCCCCCAAGCAGGCGCTCCGCGAGGGCGTCGATCCGAAGCAGATCACGCGGCAGGAGATCGCGGATGGCGCGGTCACCGTCGAGCGGATCGAGCGGCGCCGCGAGCTGGTCAAGACCAAGCTGTCGCGCGCGCAACGCAAGAAGCGCGGCAAGCTGCGCGAGTTCCGCGACGTCGTCACCAAGACGCAGAAGCCGGTGCTCGGCCCGAAGGATCTGAAGGTCCCGAAGAGCAGCCCGGGCAGGAACGGCATCAAGCGCGAGGTTCGGTTCATCGTCGATCCGAACAAGCTGAAGACCGGCATCCCGAAGGCCGAGATCGAGACGTTCTCCGTCGACGCCAGTGCGATCATCCCCGGCCAGACCGCAGGGCAGGTCCAGGCGCGCGCGAAGAAGACGGGCGATGCCTCGGCGCCGCCCGAACAGACGGCGCAGTTGCCGGGCACGAAGGGGGATGCGGGCACGTCACCGCTCACCCAGGTCGCGATGTGGCCGTCGCAGCTCGAGACGTTGAAGGCGACGAAGGCCGAGCTGCCCGCGGCAAACGATCGCCTCGGCACCATGTACAACCTGGCCAAGGGTCAGGCGGGCGCGTACCAATCGGGCCAGTTCGAGAAGGTGTTCGCAGGCGTCAAGAACGCGGCAGGTCAGATGCGGCTCGGCGCACTGCAACAGCAGACAGACGCGACCGAAGGCGCGACGCAGAGCGAGAAGGGCGCGACCACCGCCGCCCAAGGCAACCAGCAGAAGGGCACGCTCGACGGCAAGACGTCGGCGATGGATGCCAGCACCCAGAAGATGGGCGCGCAAAAAGTCGAGAAGCCGCCCCCGAAGGAAGGCGGCAGCTGGTGGGATAAGGCGAAGAACTGGCTCTACAACCAGACGATCGGTCGCATCGGCGATGCGATCGGTGGCCTGCAGTCGTGGTTGACGAAGTCGATCGGCGGCTGGGTGATGGCGCAGTCGGGGCTCACCAAGGAAGAGCTCGACATGGCCGGCATCGAGAACTCGATGCGCGCCGATCATCAGAAGGACAAGCAGACCGAAGCCGAGATGAAGGCGGCGCAGGACGAGGCCAACAAGATCGATCCGAAGCTCGCCGAGATCATGAAGGGCGCGAACGCCGACGAGCAGGCAGCACTCCAGGCGATGATGGAATCGCAGGAGTTCATGACCTCGATCGACGAAGCGCAGAAGGCGCTCGACGAGGCGATCGCGGCAGGCTCCGCATACATCACCGAGGTCTCGCCGATCATCCGGCACGAGATGGAGACCCAGACCGGTGGCAAGGCGATCGACGAGGCGTATGTCGCGCCGGTGATCGGTGGCGCGAACGCGCTCAAGGGCGCGGTCGGCGGTGGCGAGGAGCTGGGCGCCGCGGCAGCGTCCGACGTGATCGCCGAGCTCAACGAGGCGCAGACGTGGTGGCCGGAGCTCAACCTCGGACCCAGCGTCGCGGGCGTCAACCAAGCGAAGCAGGCGTTCGTCGGATCGCACGCGCAGCTCGAGAGCGGCGTCAAGGCTGCGGCCGATGGCGTGATCTCGAAGGTGCAGGGGCTCGTCGGTTCGCAGGACTACGCCGGCGTGCACGATGCGGCGAAGTCGCTCGACGGCGCGATGGACAAGTACAGCACCGACGAGGATGCCCTCGTCGAGGTCTACCTCCGCAACCTCGAGCGCGTGCTCGACGCGACGGCGGACTTGATCCAGTCCGCGGTGACGCAACAGGAAGTCGACGTGCCGGCCGATGAAGCGCCGGTGCAGCGCAAGGCGACCGGGGGCGCGGTCAACGACAACGCGGATCCAGGCGCGATCGCCGCAGCGGGCACGCAGGGGCCCGGCGGCCAGTTGCCGCACTTCGATCGCATCCAGCAATCCTTCGGTCGCCACGACGTGTCGGGCGTCCAGGCGCACGTCGGTGGTGAGGCCGCCGCCGCGGCGGGTGGTCTCGGGGCGAAGGCCTTCGCCACTGGCAACAAGGTCGCGTTCGCGGACTCTCCCGATCTCCACACCGCGGCGCACGAAGCGGCGCACGTGGTCCAGCAGCGCAGCGGCGTCTCGCTGAAGGCGATCGACGGCGGAGCCAGCGATCCGCACGAACAGCACGCCGACAAGGTTGCCGATGCAGTCGTCGCCGGTCAGTCGGCGGAAGGTCTGCTCGACAAGCCGAGTGCCGAGGCGCCTGCCGCAGCTCCGGTGGGCAAGGCCGTTCAGCGCAAGCAGGCCGACGCACCGCAGCCGCAAGAAGGCGACAAGGAAGAGAACAAGGACAAGGCCGATCCGTCCGCGGCTGCACCGAAAGCACCAAGTGGCGAGCCCGATGTCGCCGACGAGGCGAAGCAACCGCCGAAGGCCAAGGGCGACAAGCTCGACGTCAAGGGTGACAAGAAGGGCGACGATGCGAAGCCCGATGCCAAAGACAAGGCTGCGAAGAAGGACGGGCCTGCGGCGAAGGATCCGAAGGCCGCTGCGGCTGACGGCACCCAGCCTCCGCCTGTTGCCGCGAAGGCTCCTGCCGACGTGCAGCCGGTCGCGCCGCCCGACGTCGCTCAGGCAGTGGCGGTGTCTCCGGTGCAACCACTCCGGCTCGCCGACGCCGCGTCGAACCCGAAGCTCGACGACAAGTGGATCAAGGACACCGGTCGCACGCCGGCCGCGCATCACGCGCAGATCCAGAGCGACCTCGACGCGTTGACCGCGGAGATCCAGGCCAAGCAGACCGAGTTGATGACGCTCGCCGACACCGAGTCGACGCGGATCGGTAACGAGATGGCCGGCAAGGTGGCGGGGTTCGCCGCCGCCGTGATCGCACCGGGCCGCGGCCGCGTCGATGCGGCTTTCGGTGGGATGTCCAAGTCGCTCGACCTTGCCGAGCAAAAGGCGAAGGGCGACATCGCGGCGAGCAAGACGCAGGGCGCGGCGCAGATCGCCGCGGGCAAGGCGCAGAAGGGCGCCGAGCTGACGACGAAGTTCACCACCGCGAAGGCGAGCAACGAGGCTCACTTCGCGAAGAACGTGCCGATCGCCGTCGGCGCGATCAACAAGTTCGTCGCGACCCTGCCGCCGATCATCGAGAAGACGAAGCAGACCGCGAGCACGGTGCAGACCACGCTCACCGCGGCCAAGGAGTTCGATCCGACTCAGTTCAGCGCACGCGGCGGGCTCGAAGGCGGCCTGGGCTCGGCGCGCGCCGAAATCGGCAAGAACCTGATCGTCTCGAAGACCACTGCGCTGGCGAAGAACTTCGACGACAAGCTCACCGGCTTCGGTAAGGACGTCGAGAAGAAGGCGCAGTCGATCGTCGAGGGCGCGCTCAAGCCGGCGAAGATCGAGCTCGATGCGGCGGTCGATGTTGTCGAAGGTCAGACGAAGAAGAGCCTCGACGCTGCCGAGGTGACGGCGAAGACCCAGCTCGATACCACCGAGCAGGCCTCGCTCAAGGCGGTCGCCGATACCAAGACGGCGAGCCAGCAGAAGTGGGCGACCGAGAAGGCTGGCGCGATCGAGGCCGCCGACAAGGCCGGCAAGGCGCTCTCGGACAACACCACGGCAGCCACTACCGAGCTGACCTCGCGGATCAAGAAGCGGGCGTCGGAGGATGCGGGCAACTACGGCGCGCTCGCCGCCGACGTGCAGAGCGGGCTGCGCAGTGGCAAGCCGCAGAAGTATGAAGCTGTGGCGCCGACGATCGCCGACGCGAAGCAGCGTCTGGCGGCAGGTCACGCGCAGAACATGGAAGGTCTGCGCGCGCTGGCGACCACCGGTGGGACCGAGCTCGGCGCCACCCTGACCAAGCAGCAGGGGCTCTACGACCAGGCGATCAAGACGCAGGAGGACCAGGCCAAGGTCGTCGAGCAGAAGCTGACCCAGGACGTCGGCCAGAGCGCGGCCGGCATGACCGGCTCGCTCGGCGAGCTGACGAAGGGCTTCGACGACGCCTCGACCAAGCAGAACGCGGCGCTCGACGCCGCGGTCAACGAGTTCAACAACACCGCCAACGGTGCCTTCGCGGACTACGACAAGAAGGTCACCGCGATGCTGTCGGAGACCATCACGCAGCTCGACGCCGAGCTGAAGAAGGAGCTCGATCCGAAGAAGGTCACCGACGAGGCGCGGGCGGCTGCGGCGAAGGAAGTCAAAGCCAAGCAGAAGTCGGCGGTCGCGGGCTCCGGCGCGATGCGCAAGGCGATGGACGGGTGGGGAACCGACGAGAACGGGATCTACGAGGTCCTGCGCAAGTGCTCGTGGGGCGAGATCGAGCTACTCGAAGCCACCTACGACAACCACTACGACAATCGCGGCAAGAACGGGATGACCCCGCTGCGCTACGACCTGTGGGACGAGATGAGCAAGGGCGAGCTCGCCATCGCGATGGCGTACCTCAACCACGATCGCAAGACGGCGATCAAGCTCGAGCTCGACGACGCGCAAGGCTTCCTGTGGAACGACAACAAGCGCATCGAGTCGGTGCTGCGCAGCGCGTCCGACGAAGAGATCAAGTTCCTCAACAGTGATCCGGGCGCGAAGGCGACGATCACGAGCATCAAGGGCGCGTTCTGGACCAGTGACAAGGACGTGTTCAACACGCTCCTCGACCAGAGCATGTCGAAGGAAGATCGCGCGACCAAGGCGAACGCGATCCGCCTGTTCGCGGCGATGGACGGTTGGGGCACCAACGAAGCGGAGGTCAAGCGCCTCCTGCTCGAGGCCGCGACGCCGGAAGAGCGGAAGCGCCTCCGCGCGCAGTTCAACCAATACGCGGCTGCGAAGAAGAGCAGCTGGGCGACCGACAAGAAGGATCGGCGCGAGGACGACGACAAAGAGAAGGACGACAACGGCAACGTCATCGCGAGTGATGTCGATGCACTCGATCGCGCGCTGACCGACGACTTCGGCAGCGGTGAGGTGCACTACGTGCGCGAGCTCGCGAAGGAGCAGCGCGACGACACCGCCGTCAACATGGGCAAGATCGTCGAGGCGGCCGACGGCATGGGCACCGACGAGGACGCGCTGTTCGATGCCCTCGAGGACAAGGAGTACGCGGCGAAGTGGAAGGCTGCGAAGGCAGCCAACAACACCAAGCTGATGGCCGAGCTCGAGGCCGAGCGCAAGGAGAAGCTCAACAAGCTCCTCGCGCGGATGGGCCACAAGAAGGGCATCGACAACCTCATCAACGAGGAGATGGATCAGGCCCGTCTCGTCACCGAGTACGACTCGGAGGGGATGCCCAAGACGTCCGTCGCGATCACGTACGACGAGCTCCTCGCCGGCAAGCGCGCGGATGGCACGCCGGTCACCGACTCGGACAAGCGCCAGCTGCGCGGCGGTTTCGGGCTCGAGGGCATGGTCGCGCAGCGCAAGCTGAAGACCGGCCAGGCCGAGCCCGAGTTGTTGCTCGCGTACGCGTGTTGGGGCGTCGCCGGCACGCACGAGGAGCTGATCAACAAGACCCTCAGCGATGGCGGCGAGCCGCTGCCGCTGGCGACCGTCAAAGGCATCGCCGCCGACTTCGCTCGCGTCTGGGGCACGCCTCTCGTCAGCACGTGGGAGATCGACACCCCGCAACACAACGTCCCCGACGATCAGATGAAGTTCCCGGATCCCGGCGGCGAGCTCTCGAAGGAGCTCGGCGGCAAGGACTGGTTGAAGACGCGGTTGTTGCTCTGCGGCAAGCCCGAGACGGCGCCGCAGCTGCGCTACGTCCAGAAGCTTCAGGTCAACTACGCGAAGAGCGGCGTGCTCAGCGCCCCGCTCATGTGGGTCGGCGAGGCGACCGGATTCACCTCGGCCGGCTCGGACCAGGCGAACAGCGAGAAGAAGTTCGACGCGAAGTACGCGAAGATCGCGGATCAGCTCGGCGGCAAGATCACGACCGAGAGCCTCGCCAACATCGGCAAGGTCAAGAACGCGAAGGGCGAAGTCGAGACAGCGACGAACGCCGATGGCTCCAAGCAAGCGACAGGTGACGAGCTCGAGTTGCTCGGCGAGTACCTGCAGCAGGACACCGAGGCGTACGCGGCTGCACTGGCTTCGATCGTCGACACCATCGTCACCGTCGTCGAAATCGTCGGCGCGATCATCCTCACCGTGGTCACGGCGGGCACGGCGTCGCCGGTGCTCGCAGCCGTGATCGGCAACCTGATCATCGCGGCAGGTACGATCACGTTCAAGTACGCCGCGCTCGGTGCGCAGTATGGCGCCGAGGATCTCGCGAAGGACGTCATCCAGGCAGCGGTCACCGCGGGCTTCGCCGGTCTCGGCGAGGTCAAGGCGCTCGCCGACGTCACCGCGAAGGCAGGTCAGAAGGCGACCGGCGCGTTGTTCAAGGTCGTCGGCGAAGCGGCCGAGCAGGGCGGCGCGAAGGTCGTCACGCACGGCACGGGTCACGGCTTCCAGATCAGCGAGAAGGCGTTCCACAAGATCTCGTCCGCGGTCGGTGAGGGCACCAAGAACGTCATCATCGGCAGCGGCCAGGAGCTCGCGAGCGCGCTGACCGACGAGAAGACCTACGAGATGAAGCTCGGCGAAGCGCTGTGGGGTGAGAACTCCATCGGCGCGCGGCTGATCAAGAACGCGCCGCGTGCCTTCGCGGAAGGCGCGGTTCGCCAGTTCGTCAACGAGGGACTCGGCGTCTCGAACCAGAACAACACCGGCGGTCTCAAGACGCCGCTCGGCAACATGATGGCGAGCATGCTCTCCGACGCGGGAGCGAACGTCGCCGGCTTCTTCCTCTATCTCGACAACTACAACGACGCCTCCCACTTCTGGGATGAGCTGCTGAAGAGCACGGGTCAGAAAGCCGCGAGTGGCTTCTTCCAGGGCTACGGCATGCACAAGGCGCGTGCGAAGCGCACCGGGCGCGACTTCTTGCTCGATCGCGCGACGCCCGAGCAGCTCGCGGCGCACCTCGCGTTCCTCGATCCGCGCGAGGTCCACGAGCTCGCGTCGTTCGTCAAGAAGTACGGAACGCAGGAGCAGTTCGACAAGCTGCCCGACGCATACAAACGCACCGTCGGTGCTGACCCGGCCGCGCCCGCTGCGGCGAAGCCGGCGACCACTCCGACGGTGACCAAGTCGTCGGTGCCCGATGTCGCGGACGGTGGTGGCGACGACGCGACGCCGACCAAGAAAGAAGACGGACCCGACGCTGCTGCAGCGAAGGTCAAGGCCGACGCGGATGCCGCCGAGGCTGCGAAGGTGAAGGCCGACGCGGACGCTGCCGAGCGCAAGCGGATCGCGGACGCCGAGGCAGCGAAGCCGAAGCCGGCCGAGGAGCCGAAGGCGAAGCCGCCGGTCGCCGATGAGGAAACGCCTGCGGTGAAGCCGACCGAGGAGCCGAAGGCGAAGCCGATCGTCGCCGACGAGAAGCCAGCCGTGAAGCCGGTGGCCGCGGCGACCGATGACGACACGACGGCGCCCAAGATCCCGACGCCCGCCGAGGAGGAGCACTCGCATCCCGGTGTGGGCTCGCACAAGGGCAAGGATGTCTTCACGTCCGATACCGACGGCAAGACGCCGGCGAAGACCACGAAGACTCAGCTGCAGACCGCGCTCGTCGAGGTCACGAGCGGTCGCAAGGTCGTCGTCAACACCGTCACCGACGGCACGGCGACGATCGAGATCACCGTCCAGACGCCGAATGGCCCGATCAAGGTGCCGGCGACCGTCAAGGTGGCCGACACGCTGCCAGCGTCGTCGCACGGTGATGATGGTGGCGCGGCGCGCTTCACGCTCGACCACGTCGACGGCAAGTGGGTCGCTCACATCGATGTCCAGCAGGGGCTCCACCCGAACGACATCAAGTTCGTCGTCGGTCACGAGGTCGACGAGATCTCGACGCTCGTTGGCAAGCATCCCGCGGGCAAGCCGGCGGGTGGCCTGAACGAGCAGACCAAGGCCGGCGTGCTCGGTGGCGGCACCGACAAGGCGACCGCGCACGATCAAGCGGGCGCGCGCGAGATCGTCGATCTCTACAACGACTACAAGCGCCTGCTCTCCGAGGGCTCGCCGGAAGCGACTCGTCGCAAGGCGACGCTTGATCGCGCACTCGAGGCGCAGGGTCTCACCGACACGCAGCACCTCGAGGCGAAGCGCAAGCTCCTCACCGATGCGGGCGCGACGGACGATCTGCTCACGCACGTCACCACGACGGCGAAGCCGAAGGCGGTCGTTACCGACGACGACGGCACGGCTCCGAAGAAGCCGGCGGAGCAAATCCCGAGCGCAGAGACGCTCGAGCTCGCCAAGAAGGCCTTCGAGGTCTACGCGGGCGAGATCGACGGGGCGAAGGACATCCTCACGCAGATCGGCGGCGAGTTTGGCGACGTCCAGGGCCGGCCGAAGGATCCGGAATCGGCGGCGAACCGCCTGCAGCGCGCGATCAACAACAAGTGGGCGAAGGACGGCATCACCACCGTTCAACAAGCGGTCGACAACACCTGGGATGCGCTCGGTACGCGACTCGTCATCCACGACATGACGAACATGCCGAAGGTCGTCCAGGCGCTGAAGGTCGCGATCGAGAGCGGCCAGATCCAGGTCACGGCGATCAATAACCTCCACGCCGCGACCGACGGCAAGCCGTACATGACCGCCGCCGATATCACGTCGATCGCGGCGTCGGCCAACGAGCACGCGAAGCCCGGCCCCGACGGCAAGAAGCCGCAGGTCAAGAGCGACGTCGGTAAGCCGATGGACGGTGGCTTCACCGGCGTGATGATCTATGTGCAGTACCCGAGCGGGGTGCGCGGCGAGATCCAGATCATCGGCAAGCACGCGCTCGCGGTCGCTGCCGTCGAGCACATCCCGTACGACATCGGCCTCGGCAAGCCGATCGTCCGCAACGTTCATCCGGACATCGAGCCGCAGATGCGCAAGGTCCTCGGCCCGGTCGAGGACGCGGTCAAGGCGGTCAACTCCGACCCGGTCAAGAAGGCCGAGTACGAGAAGTACCTCGCGGCGCTCTACAGGCACGCTCGCGACATGGAGAACGGCGTCGACTCGCCACCGCCGAAGCTGCCCGATGGCATCGACAAGCACCTGTCGATGGACGGTCTGCAGAAGGTCCACCACGATCTCGAAGAGCTCAAGAGGCAGAGCAAGGCGCTCCAGGCCGAAGAGGCGAAGAAGCCGATCACGGGCTCTGCGAAGGGCAACGCCGTCTACGACACGGCGGATGGTGGGGCTCCGCCAATCAAGCTCGACGCCGATGGCGCGAAGAAGCTGGTCGAGCTGCACGACGAGATCAAGCGGCTCGAAGCGGCGAAGGATCCGCAGGCCGAGGTCAAGAAGCAGGAGCTCGCACGCCGGCTCGCCGATCTCCACGGCGACAACCTCGAAGCACATCGCAAGCTGCTCACCGATGCGAACGCGCCGGCTGATCTGCTCGAGCAGCTGACCAAGCCCGTGGCGAAGACCACGGTCAAGCCGGGTGAGGAAGACACGTCGAAGCCGAAGCCGGCGACGACGAACGACGCCGAGACCACCACCGGCGACGCGACCACCACGAAGCCGTCGGCGATGAAGCCGGCGGTCACCGACGCCGAGAAGAAGAGCGCGACGGAGCTCGCCGACTCGGTCGACGGTCTGCGCCAGACGTTTGGCGATCAGATCGCCGCGAAGAACGCGAAGCTCGTCGGTCCGCCCACCGATCGCCCGGTGATCCAGCAGGGCGCCGGCGACGCGTTGATCGGGCTCCCGCTCAAGACGATCGCTCCGACGGACGATGGGCCGACGGCGCTCGCGAAGCTCCAGCAGGACGGCATCCCGCGGTGGGGTGCGTTGACCGAGAACGAGCGCAAGCACGAGACCGCGTTCGCGCACGCGATCGAGCAGAGCCTGCCCGAGATCGTTGCGTCGTACTATGCGCGGTCGCGCGACGACAAGATGGGCGCGCACGTCTTCGAGGTCGACGGCGCGAAGAAGCTGTACGCCGCGTACGGCATGGGCAAGGCGCCCGACGGCCCCGACCAGACGCAGGTCCGCGCGACGGCGAACCACGCGTTACATCCCGCGGCCGTGGCGATCGCGCGCATCGCGTTCCTCCAGCACCTCGACTATCTGAAGTCGTTGCCGCCGGATCATCCGCAGCGCGACATCCTCGTCACCAACGGTGGCTGTGCCTCGGGCAAGGGCTCGTTGACCGGCATCGTCAAGGGAGCGAACGAGGGCAAGTTCAAGTTCGGTGGCGTGTGGGACGCGGCCGGCGAGGGCGATGCGAGCGAGAACGGATGGATCCTCCGTGCGGCGCAGGCGCGCGGGCTCAAGGTCACGTTCGGGTTCGTCGAGAGCGATCCGACGGTGACGTACAACGGCGTGCTCGATCGCGCCGAGAGCACCGGGCGCATCGTCGACCCGGTGACGTTCACGCGGTCCTACGTCAAGGGCCAGGAGAACATGCGCGCGTTCCTCGAGTCGCCCGAGTACCAGGCGGCACTCGCGCGCGGTGAAGTCGAGACGGCCGGCGTCTACACCGGCAGGTTCGACAAAGAGAGCATGTCGTTCCCGAACCAGCGCTTGCTCGGCGACAAGGGCAAGATCGGCGCGGACGACCTCAAGACGCCGCCGAGCGAGACCGAGATCAGCAAGCGCGCCGTCGAGATCTTCGAGACGTGGCTCAAGCAGCAGCAGGCCGCCGGCAAGCCGACCGATCACTGGGTCGAGGGTGGCATCGTCAACCCGCTGAAGTTCGATCCGAACAACGGCGCGGCGAGCGATGGCGCGGCACCGAGGCCGCGCACGCAGGTCGCGGACAGCACCGATCCGAAGTCGGTCAAGCCGAACGACGACACCAAGATCAAGCCGGACGATCCGGCGCTCAAGCCGAAGGTGCAGACCGAGGTGCCTCCGGTCGATGCGGCCTCGCCGTCGACGACGGGGAAGGTCGCCACCGCCGACAAGACCGAGGACGACGTCACTGCCACGACGGGCTCCCACAAGGGCAAGGATGTGTTCCGTCCGCGCACCGAGATGGTCGGTGACACCGCGCAGGTCAAGAAGCTCAGCCAGGCCGAGCTGCAGCAAGGGCTCGCACCGCTCGCGGCTCGGAAGAACGCGACCGTCGAGGTCACCAACGTCACCGACACGGAAGCCACGCTCAATATCAGCGTTCGCCCGATGGAGGGCAGTGCTCCGGTCGTCCTCCAGGTCAAGGTGAACCTGCTCGACCAGCTCGCGCCGTCGTCGCATGGCGAGGAAGCCGGCGGCTCGGGTCGCTTCACGATCGATCACGACGGTACGACGTGGAAGGCGTCGATCTCGGTCGCGCAAGGCATCGATCCGCGCGACCTGCGATTCGTCGTCGGTCACGAGATCGACGAGATCGCCGACATCGTCCAGAAGCATCCCGGCGGCAAGCCGAAGCAGGGCTTCGATGCGGAGACCGAGGCCGGCGTCACGCGCGACAACGGTCAGGGCAAGAAGATCCGTGCGCACGACGTCGCCGCGGCGCTCGAGATCGTCGACCTCTACAACGACTGGAAGCGCCTCGAAGCCGCGGGTGATCCCGACGCGGCGTATCGCAAGGAGACGCTCGATCGCGCGATCGCGGCGAACAACTTCAAGACGATTGGCGAGCGCAAGCTAGACCTGCTGCGGCAGGTCGACGCACCGACGGAGATGATCCAGTTCCTCCAGCAGGGAGCTGCGAATGCGACCGGCAAGGTCAAGGCACCGCCGAAGGTGGAGCCCGGGACGGTCCCGCCGGACCTCGATGCCAAGCAGCAGAAGATCTATGCGGAGGCCAACGAGATCTACGCGCACGTGGCGAAGGATGGCTACCTCGGCAAGGAGCTCGCCCTCGTTCAGTGGGCGAAGTACCTCAAGGAACACGGCATCACGGTCAGCGTCGAGACCATCAACGTCACCGATCTAGGAACGCGCACCGCGGCGAGGACCGCGAGCGACGATCTGCTGAACAAGGGGCCGAAGCACGTCGACCACGTTCCGATCCCCGGTGGCACGGTGCCGATGGATCCCGGCGTCGGCAAGCGGCCTGCGACGCTGCTCAGTGGCGTCAAGAACACCGTCGCGCTCGCTGCCTTCAACGCCGTTTGCGCGAGCGCGAAAGGCTTCGAGGTCGAGAGTCACGGCGGTCAGGCCGCGGTCGTGTTGGTCCCGAGCCTCGATGGCAAGGGCACGATCCGCCTGCAC
>JBBQJJ010000051.1:0-31900 GCA_038325805.1 Haliangiales bacterium | reverse complement strand
GCCGGTGTCGCTCGTCGTTGGCCGTGCGCGACGCTCGGCGAGCCGGTTCGCGAGCGCGGTGACACGCAGCACGACCTCGCGGACTACGAACGGCTTGACCACGTAGTCGTCGGCGCCGACCTCGAGCCCGAGGATCCGATCCTCGGCCTCACCCTTCGCGGTCAGCATCAGCACGCCGAGGTCACCAACGCTGGGATCGGCGCGCAGCGTCTTGCAAACGTCGTAGCCGGACTGATCCGGCAGCATCAGATCGAGCACCACCACATCCGGCTTGTGCTTGGCGATGGCCGCGAGACCATCATCGCCCCGACCCGCGACGGTCACCACGAACCCCGCGTTCTTGAGATTGAACTCGAGCAGACGTGCGACGTCATGCTCGTCCTCAATGATCACCACCCGGCGTTCCATCGATCGAAGCATAACCTGGTTACAACGGCGAGACAGCGTGACCGGGGAATCGATCGCGGGATAGGCTGTCGCGATGAAAGGCGTCGTGATCGTGCTCGCGCTCGCGATGATCGTCGCGGGATGCTCGTCCAAACCGAGCGGGCGGACGGTGCGTGTGGCGGCGGCATCGGACCTCGCGAAGGCCTTCGAGGAGATCGCGAAGGAGTTCGAGGCCAAGACCAAGATCAAGCCGATCATCGATTTCGGATCGAGCGGCCTGCTCGCGAAGCAGATCGAACAAGGCGCGCCGTACTTCCTGTATGCGGCCGCGAACAAGGTGTTCTCGGAGCAGGTCGTCAAGGCGGGCCGCTGCGACGGCGCGTCGGCGAAGCTCTACGCGCGCGGCCGGATCGTGGTGTGGACGCCGACGGGTGTGGCGGCACCGGTCAAGCTCGCCGATCTCACCGACGAGCGGTTTCAGCGGATCGCGATCGCGAACCCGGATCACGCACCGTACGGCGTCGCCGCGCAGCAGGCGCTCCAGAAGACGGGCGTGTGGGCGGAGCTCGAGAACCGGATCAAGCTCGGCCCCGACGTCCAGACCACGATGCTGTACGCGCGCAGGGGTGAGGTCGATGCGGCGATCGTCGCGCTGTCGCTCGCGGTGGTCACCGACGGTGGCTCGTTCCTCAAGATCGAGGCCGACCTCCACGAGCCACTCGATCAGCAGATGGTGGTGTGTGGCAACGGCGAGGAGGCCGACGCCGCGCGCCAGCTCGCGAACTTCATCAGCTCGCGCGAGGGCCGCGAGATCATGACTCGCTATGGTTTCCTGCTCCCCGGCGAGTCGGCCAAGTGACCATGCTCCGTCCCGAGACCATCGTCGCCAAGGCACTCGCGAGCGCGGAGCCCGAGCCGCCCACGCATGGCGCCATCATCCCCGCGATCCAGCTCGCGACCACGTACGCACGCGACGCGGAGTACCAGCTCCGAGGTCCGGGTTACGCACGCGACGAGAACCCGACGCCGGTCCATGCCGAGCGCGTGATCGCCGCACTCGAGGGCGGTGTCGAAGCGCTGACCTTCGCGTCGGGGATGGCCGCTGCGACCGCCGTGTTCCGGGCGGTGTGCAAGCCGGGCGACCGGATCGTCGCGCCGCGGCTCGGCTACTACAACCTGCGCGGCTGGCTCGAGCGCTTCTGCGCGCAGTGGCAGCTCGAGCTGCGATCGATCGACATGACCGACCTCGAGGCGGTGCGTGCCGCAGTCCCGGGCGCGAAGATCGTGTGGGCCGAGACGCCGGCGAACCCGACGTGGGAGGTCACCGATCTGGCGGCGGTGGCTGCGATCGCGAAGGCCGCGGGTGCGGTGTTCGCCGTCGATGCGACCGCGATGACCCCCGTGCATTGCCGGCCGATCGAGCACGGCGCCGATCTGGTGATGCACTCGGCGACGAAGTTCCTCGGAGGCCACTCCGACGTGCTCGCCGGCGTGCTGGTCACCGCGCAGCGTGATGCGACGTGGGCCGCGCTCCGCCAGCTCCGCCACGACGAGGGGGCGTGTCTCGGACCCGTCGAGGCGTACTTGCTGTTGCGCGGGTTGCGCACGCTGTTCGTACGCGTCGAACGGTCGAGCGCGACGGCGGCGGCGCTCGCCGCGAAGCTCGAGGCACGGTGTTTGCCCGCTCGTTGCCGCGTGATCTATCCCGGCCTCGCGTCGCACCCACAGCATGCCCTCGCGGCCAGGCAGATGACTCGTGGGTTCGGCAGCATGTTTTCGATCCGCGTCGCTAGCGATCCGCTCGCGCTGATCAAGAAGCTCCGGATCTGGGTTCCGGCGACGTCGCTCGGTGGAGTGGAGAGCCTGATCGAGCACCGCTTCACGGTGGAGGGCCATGACACGCCGACCCCACCGGACCTGTTGCGCCTATCGGTCGGCATCGAGCACGCCGATGACTTGTTCGAGGATCTCGTAGGGGCCCTCGCATAGCCGTCGATCGCCGCGCTGAGCGCTTGATCTTTGGACCGCCCACGATTTATCGCTGAGCTGGGTGCGCGTACGAGTCGCGAGCTGTCTGACGCTTCCGGAACCAGATCCGGACGCGGTGCCGCTGGCCGATGCGCTGGCGCGGGCTGGCGTGGCGTATGACGTGCTCGGGTGGGAAGACCCGGCGGTCGATTGGTCGGCACCTGGTCCGACGCTGATCCGCTCGACGTGGAACTACGCGATCGACGTCAACCGCTACCTCGCGTGGATCGATGTCGTCGACGCAGCGGGACCATTACTCAACCCGCGCGCGGTGATCCGCGACAACCTCCACAAGCGGTACTTGCTGGCGCTCCAAGCGCGCGGCGTGCCGATCGTACCGACGACGCTCGTCGAGCGCGGCGCCACGCTCGACCTCTCCACGCTCGCCCTCGGCAAGTTCGTGATCAAGCCCGAGGTCGGCGCTGGATCTCTCGGGACGCGCGTGTTCGAAGCTCCGAGCGCCGACGCCGACCAACACCTCGCGACGCTCACGGCGCAGGGCGCTGCGCTGGTGCAGCCCTACATCGCGTCGGTCGAGGACTACGGCGAGCGCTCGATGATCTACATCGACGGTGAGCTGTCGCACGCGATCCGCAAGAGCCCGCGGTTCGCCGGTCAGTCCGAAATGGTCTCGGGCCCCTACCCGATCGCTGACGACGAACGTGCCCTCGCACTCGACGCGCTGGCTCCCTACGGCGACCTGCTGTACGCGCGCGTCGATCTCGCTCGTGATGCTGCCAATCAACCGTGCGTGATGGAGCTCGAGCTGGTCGAGCCGTCGCTGTTCCTCGCGAAGCGACCCGGTGCAGCAGATCGGTTCGTCGCCGGCCTGGTCCGCCGCCTCTGAGCGGTCGCCCCCAACAGGACCCAGAATCCTGGGGTCTGGAGGGGGTGGTACCGTCGGATCGTGAACCGCAAGGTGATGGTACCGCTCGGCCTCGCGATCGCCGTGCTCGGCGCGTTCCTCTCGGTGTTTCCGCTGGTGACCGCAGAGGTCCTCGATCGGCCGTACGCCGAGCCGACACAGCTGATCAATCTGCGCGCGAGCTTCGGCGGCACGCTCCTCGGACTCGGCGCGTTCGGCGCGTGGTGGCCGGCCGTCAAGCCGTGGAAGCGGACGGTGCTCGGTCTGTTGATGTGGACGATGGCCGGCATCGGCATCGCGCGGTTGCTCGGCTTCCTCCTCGACGGTTCGCCGGACGGCCGGCAGTGGATCTGGCTGACCGCCGAGGCGCTGATCGTCGCCACGTGTGCCGTGTTGCTGCGCCGTCGCTCTGTACTGGCTAGTTGATCTTCGCGGACTTCTTCGCGAGCACGACGGGTGCCGGCGGCGTGGCGACGATCGCGAGGAACCGCGCGGCCTCCTTGCCGTCCTTCTTCGCGTACGACTCGATGGTCTCGGGCGGTATCGACTGATAGAGCAGCTCGAGCTCGAGCGAGGCGGCGCCGGCGGGGAATACGATCTCGAGCTTGTCGGAGCCCGCCGCGAAGTCTCCGTCGGAGACGGCGATCGGCTTGGTGCGCGCGGCATCGGGATGCTTCAAGCTCCAGCCGGCCGGGAGGATCCGGTTGTCCTTCGCGATCGACGCCGTACCGAGCTGCACGTGCGTGCGCTTGCCCTGCGCGTCGACGGGGACCTGTTCCCAGATGATGGCCTGACCGGATCTGTCGAGGTGCGTGAGGTGCGGCAGGATCGCGCCGGGGACATCGAGGCGCGTGTCGCCGTCGACGATCGCGCCATGCTTGTGCGCGCCCCACTCCGCGAGTGGCTTGCCCGCGGCGTCGAGCACCTTCGCGTGTAGCCACATGCGGCGCGTCGGATAGCCGGTCGGCAGCTTGTGACCGGTGAGGTTGACGATCGTGAGCTGCGCGCCCTTCGCGCTGATCTTGTTGACGACGATCTCCGCGGCAGAGCCGAGGAACACGTCGGTCGCGTCAGCGGCAGCGCGCAGCAGCTCCGGCTTGGTCGCAGCGTTGAGCCAGTCGGGGACCTCGGCGAGCCGCCGCAGCAAGTACGAGTTACCACCGCGCAGGGCGTGCCGCCGATAGCCCTTGCGTGCGGGTGCATCGGGGGGCCGCGTCGCGAACGGCGTCTCGATCGCGGGCCCTTGACCGAGCTCGTCCTCGGACGTCGGCATGTGGCAGTCCTGACAGCTCTTGGTCTTCGTGAAGCCCGATGCGCGCCATTCGAGGAACGTGGCCTGCTCGGGAATCTCGTCGCCGATCGGGTTGCCGGTCGGATCGAGCCGATGCACCAGCACCGTGTGGCAGCTCGCGCAGAGCCGACTCTCGGCCATGTGCGCCGACGGCTTCGGGGTGTGCTTCGACATCTGCTGCATCACCTCGCCGAGCGGCTGCCGCAACAGCCCGAACGACACGCGATCGGTGCGCAGCGGTTGCTGGCCGGTGAACGAGCTGTCGTCGCCGAGCTTGTCCGGCTCGAGGCCGTGACACCCGACGCAGCCCACGCCCTCGCGACCGAGGACGGCGGCGTTGCTGGTTCCACTGATCAGATCATCGAGCCCGAGCGCACCGTTGCTCTCCGCGAACCCTGCCGGTGCGTGGCAGCGATTGCAGATCGCCTCGATCGCGACCTTCGCACCGGGATTCGCGACGATCTCGCGACGCAGCGCTGCGAGGTAATACGGATCGCGTGCGGCGAGGCTCATCATGCCCGCCTGGATCTCGGTGACGGGCGAGATGTCGGCGCCGTTCGAGGCTCGCATCGCCTTCGCCCCCGGGGTGTGGCAGCGATCGCAGACCACGACACTCGCGAACCGCTCGGTGTCGATCGGCGCCGGCTTGGGAAGTGCGGCGAGGAGCGAGTCATCGACCCGCGGCTTCGGTGGATCGGCCTGCTTCTTTGGAGGCGGACCACACGCGACCAGGGCGAGCACCAGCCACTTCATCAACTTCATCCTGCCGCCAGCTCTCGCTCGAGCCGGGCGATCGCATCGATCGTCCACGCGCCGTACCAGAACATGTCCTTTCCCGAGACCCGAACGACCCGCGCTCGCGGCAACGCCTCGCGGAACATCTCGACATCTCCGTCGGTGAACGCGTAGGGCTCGTCGGGGAGGATCACGAGCTCCGGCTCGCGCTCCTTGACCTCGAACAACGAGATCCGCGGGTAGCGCACGTCGCGACCCGACGCGTCCTGCGGCGCCGCCTTGCCGAGATCCGCGGCGAGTGGATACAGCCGCAGGCGCTGGCCGAACACGTTCGAGATGCCGCACTGCACGAGCACGTCGGAGCCGAACGTGTCGGCGTTGAGCGTCATCAGCGGGTCCTTCCAGATCGGCACGAACGCGCGACGCAGCGCACGCATCCCTCCACCGGGTGGAAGCGTCTCGCGCTTGCTGCGCCGCGGATCGACGACCGGCATCCCTTCCGACGGCGTGTCCAGCTCCGGAGGCGACACCACGCGATCGCGCAGCAGGTAGCCGCTACGGATCAGCGAACGCGCCGGTTCTTCCTTCCCGAGGCCGAGGATCCGCGCGAGCCGCGCGAGGTGCGCGATCCCCTCGTTGACCCTGCGCGGCAGCGACACCAGCACCTGGACCCCGCGGGCCGCGAGCGCCTCGAGCGCCACCCGCGTGTTCTCTTCCTGATTCGCGATCACCAAATGGGGGCCGAGCGCGATCACTTCCTCGACGTCGACGTCCTTGGTCCCGCCGATCACCGGCACGTGGGCGACCTCCGGCATCTCGCAATACGTGGTGCGCCCGACGATCCGGTCGGCGGCGCCGAGCGCGATCAGCGAGTACGTGTCACTCGGGACCAGCGACACCACGCGCTGTGGTGGGTGGACGAACAGGAGGGTCCGTCCCAGGTCGTCGGTCAGCTTGATGGCCGGCACCGCCGATCTATACCGCGTGCTACAACCCACGCGGTGGCGAAGGCCAAGGACACGACCGCGGACGACATGGTCAAGGAGGCGTTCGACCCCGAGTCGAAGGTCGATCTCGTCCAGCTCGTCCAGGAGCTGCCTCCCGAGCAAGCCGCGTACTTCGTCGCGAAGCTCGAGGCGATGTACAAGAAGCGCAGGCTCCAGCTCTCGGGCTACCTCGTAGCGCTGGTCTCCTGGGTGGTCTCGATGGTCATGGCCCTCGCCTACTTCGGGGCGAATGATGGGTTCACCGGCTGGGTGTTCCTCGTGCCGTTCATGATCGTCGGCTTGATCCTGTGGGCGTTCGGTCGCTGGGCCGAGGTCGTCGGCAAATCGGTCGGGCCGGCGCCCGAGCCCGGCGCGCCGGTTAGCTCCAAGGCCAAGTCCACCCGCAAGGTATGATCAGCCGATGAAGCGCGTCGCCCTCGCCCTGCTCACCGCGTGCGGAGGCAGCACCGCCACTCCCGACGCTGCGCCGATCATGCGCTGCGAGACGCCCATCCCGGGCAGCAACGTGCAGCTGCAGCTGGTGGCCAAGGTCAACGGCTCCGCGACGCTGGTCACCGCGCCGCGCAACGATCTGCGGCTGTTCGTCCTCGAGCAACGCGGTGCGATCCGGGTCGTCGAGAACAACGTGGTCCTACCGGAGCCGTTCCTCGATCTGTCCGCCGACATCGACGGGCCCGTGATCTGCTGCGGCGAGAACGGCCTGCTCGGGCTCGCGTTTCATCCGCAGTACGCGGCCAACGGGACCTTCTTCGTCACCTATACGGCACGCAACACCGGCGACGCCGCGAACCCGCAACGCGACGTGCTCGCTCGCTGCCAGGTCAGCGCCGATCCGAACAAGGCCGATCCCAGCTCCTGCGTCGAGGTGCTCTCGATCCCGGACTTCGCCGCCAACCACAACGGCGGCATGATCGAGTTCGGTCCCGACGGCTACCTCTACTGGAACACCGGCGATGGGGGCGGCGGCGGCGATCCGCAGAAGAATGGCCAGGCGCTCGAGGACGGCAACCCGCTGCCGAACACGCACGCGCTCCTCGCGAAGATGCTGCGCCTCGACGTCGACCTCAAGACGGGCGGCCTCGAGTACGGCATCCCCGGAGACAACCCGTTCGCGTCCGGTGGAGGTAAGCCGGAGATCTTCATGATCGGGCTCCGCAACGCGTGGCGCTGGACCTTCGATCGCGGCACCGGTGACATGTGGATCGCCGATGTCGGTCAGGGAACGATCGAGGAGATCACGGTCCTCCGACCCGGGCAGCAGCTCGGCGCGAACCTCGGCTGGTCGCAGTTCGAGGCGAGCGACTGCTTCCGAGGCCCGTGCACCGTCGACCAGCGCGCACCGCAGGTCGAGCGCACTCACGCCATGGGCTGGACCTCGATCACCGGCGGTCAGGTCTATCGCGGCTCGTGCTTCCCCGATCTCGTGGGCACCTACTTCTTCACCGACTACGACGCCAACGGGCGGCTATCGACGGCCAGGCTCGAGGCCGACGACTCGGTGACGACGACGGATTTGTCGGGGTCGTTCCCACCGAACGGGTCCTCGATCCACGAGGACGGGACCGGTGAGCTCTACGAGACGGATACGGCCGGCAACGTGTTCCAACTCGTCGTAGTTCCGTAGCAACCTCGACAACAGGTGGGCGATGGTATGACCATGCGATGGCTGATTGTCACGATTCTCGCAATTGCCGCGAGTTGCGGTGCTCCGAACCCGGATTTCTGCTGCGTCACCGAAGAGCAGTGCGCTGCGGCCGGTGTCACCGACGAGCTTCGACCGTGCGACGTAGGCCAGGCGTGCAACGCGTCTAGTCAGTGCGTCGCGCAGGAATGCACGACTTCTGTGGATTGCACGTCTGCAGATCGCCCGAGTTGTCAGAACAACCTCTGTGTTGAAGGCTGCACAAACGACGACGACTGCGCGGGTGTTCAAGGTGCATCGCACTGCGACGCTGGGCTTGGTGAGTGTGTAGGTTGCCTCTCGAACGATCAGTGCACGGTCGAGGCTGCGATCTGCGATGACGAGACCCAGTCGTGCCGGGGTTGTCTGGCCGATGCGGACTGCGGCGATGCTGTCTGTCTCGAAGCCAACGGCACGTGCGTGACGGAGACCGACGTCATCTACCTCGCGAACAACGGCAGTGACACCGGAACGTGCCCGAAGACCGCCCCGTGCCAGAGGCTCGAGTTCGCCCTCGGCCACGTAAGCGGAACGCGAAGAGTTATCAAGCTCGTCACAACCTCACTCTCGCCCGTCAACACGAATGCTCTCGTGTTGGATGATGACGTCGTCATCGATGGCGCGAACGCCGTGCTATCGCTGCCACAAACAACAGGCCTCGTGGTAAGCGCGACGGTCCTCATCGAGGGGGTCACGCTCCAGGGGCCGGCGACCGGAGTTCTTTTGCGAGTCCTCGATGCGGGCGTCGTCACGACGTTCGATGTCGTGGTCGACAGCGGAGAGCGGATCGAGGTTGCCGGGGAGCTAACACTTGTAAAGACCCATCTCAATGGGATCAACCTGGCGTGCGACGTTGGCAAGCTCGCGATCCGTGAATCGACGATTGATCGATCGGTTATCGAAGCTTCGCAATGTCAACTTGAAATCTCGAGGAGCAGGATCGGCCCCGGTAACGATGTATTCGGCACCGAGATGCTACGTGCGGAGGATTGCCTTCTCACGATCGAGAACAACCTGTTCATCGAAGATCGAGAAAGCGTCCAGCTGACTCGAGTTGTTTCTCCACAGGTGGGTAGTGCGTTTAGCTTCAACACGTTTTTTCACACGAGCGTGGTCACGAACCGTGGTGCGTCGGTCAACTGCAGCCCCGACCTCGAACTTTCGAGCAGTATCTTTGCGCTCAACACGACGAACCCACTTGGGGGATTGTGCGTAGCGCACAACTCGCTCTTTGAGTCCCTGGCAGGGGCGCAACAGGGCGCCAACAACATGGTCGCAGAGGGAACCTCGTTCTTTGCCGATCGAGTTGGTGGCGACCTTCATCTCGCGCCGACAAGCCCTGCGAAGGGCCTGGGTGAGGCTGGGCTTGTCGATGTGGATCTCGACGGCAACCCACGGCCCGCGACCAATCCCGATTCAGGAGCGTTCGAAGCGCCGTGAAGCCATGTAACTCCCGGCGGTTGCGTGCGACCCGGTGATCGCACTCGGTGAGTGAGTGTTCCTCCATTCGCGCGCGCACCTGGGTATGCTGGCCGGAATGAAGCGCATCGCCTGGATCACGCTCGCCCTCGTCGCGTGCGGCAAAAGCAACGCGAAAGACGACGGCCCACCTGCGAACGTAGACACGGCCACCGACTCGGGCGTCGATGCTCCTGTGCTTCCAGCCTGCGCTACACCCGTGAAAGGCACGAAAATCACCGCGCGGCTCGTTGAGAACATCGGCAGTGACGGGGCGATGCTCGTCACGGCGCCTGCCGGTGACCCGCGACTCTACGTCGTCGGCAAGGCTGGTCAGATCCGGATCATCGATGAGAGCGAGACGCTTCTTCCCACCGCGTTTATCGATCTTTCCGATGACAACGGTGGGCCTGTGGTCGGCTCGAGCATCACCGAGGCCGGGTTACTCGGGCTCGCGTTCCATCCGCAGTATCACGTCAACAGGACGTTTTACGTGTTCTACACCGCGTCGCAGGGGGGCACGCCCGGATTCACGTTGAAGGACGTCGTCGCACGATGCAAACGCGACGCAATGGACCCGGACAAGGCCGAACCGACCTGCACCGAGGTCCTGACTATTCGCGACCCTGCCTCCAATCACAACGGTGGAATGATCGAGTTCGGCGCGGACGGTTTTCTCTACATCAGCACGGGTGATGGTGGTCCTCAGAACGATCCGGCCGGCAGCGCCCAGGCGTTGGTGGACGGCCCAGCCAATCAGAACCCATTCCCGGCTACGGCGCTGCTCGGCAAGATGCTTCGCATCGATGTGGATCATCCGGCGAATGGTAAGGAGTATGGGATCCCGACCGATAACCCGTTCGCTGCAGGTGGAGGCGCACCCGAGATCTTCCAGATCGGATTCCGCAATCCATGGCGCTGGTCGTTCGATCGCGCGACCGGAGACATGTGGATCGGCGACGTCGGTCAGGACGCGATCGAAGAAGTGAGCTTCGTGAAGGCCGCCGAGCTCAACGGCAGGAACTTCGGGTGGAGGATGTACGAGGGCAGCTCGTGCGCCCACGGACCGTGCGATCCCGCCGGCAAGACGTTCCCGGTCGACGAGCGGAATCACACGTCTCTCGGCGCCGGTGGTGATCAATTCGACTCGATCATCGGCGGCCAAGTCTATCGAGGCAGCTGCTACCCGGACGTTGTCGGCACCTACTTCTATAGCGACAACGGGCGAGGCGGGCTCTACACCGCGAAGCTCAATCCCGACGGCGCGACGGTCACGAAGGCGACCTTGACCGGAAACTTTCCTGGTCAAGACCAACCCGCAAGCATTCACGCTGCCGCGAACGGCGAGCTGTACATGACGACGACCTCCGGCTCCGTCCTTCATATCGAAGCTGGGCCCTGAACCGCGCCGGGCGTTGATTGGATGATGCACCGTCTCTGGTTCGGCGCGCGCGGCGGCAAATGAAACAACTGTGGCTCGTTGCGTTGATCGCTTGTGGAAGCAAGAACGCGCTGGATGCTCCGGTCGTCGTCGAGGACGGGCCGAGTGATTTGGAGCTCGTGGTCGATGGGCCGATTCCCGATGCACCCGCCCTCGCCGCCTGCGCGAACCCCGTCCCCGGCAGTGTGGTCACGACTCGTGAAGTAGCGCGCAACCTCGGCTCCGCGATGCTGGTCACCGCACCGGCGGGAGACACGCGACTCTACGTCGTCGTCAAGGGCGGCTCGATCCGGATCGTCGACGAGACCGAGACGCTGCTTCCGGACGCGTTCCTCGATCTCTCCGACGACGTCGGCGGTCCCGTGCTCGACAATGGCGAGCTGGGAATGCTCGGGCTCGCGTTCCACCCGGGCTATCACGTCAATCGGCTGTTCTACGTCTATTACACACGCGCGCAGTCGGGCGACGCGACATATCCGTTTCGCGATGTCGTCGCACGCTGCAAACGCGACGCGACGGATCCGAACAAAGCTGAGCTGACCTGTACGGAGATCCTCGCGATCAAGGACTACGCCGGCAATCATAACGGCGGCATGATCGAGTTCGGCGCCGATGGCTTCCTCTACATCGGCACCGGCGATGGTGGGCTGCAGAACGATCCGGACGGCAACGGCCAGACGCTCGTCGACGGGCAGCCGGTCGCGCGCTCGATCGCGCTGCTCGGGAAATTCCTGCGGATCGATGTCGATCACCCCGCCAACGGTAAGGAGTACGGCATCCCTACCGACAACCCGTATGCAGTGGGCGGTGCACCGGAGATCTTCATGCGCGGCTTTCGCAACCCGTGGCGGTGGTCGTTCGATCGCGCGACTGGCGACATGTGGATCGGCGATGTCGGGCAGAGCACGGTCGAGGAGATCCACTACGTCAAGGCGGGCACTGGCAAGGCGAAGAACTTCGGCTGGGACAACTGGGACGGCACGCGATGCTTCCCGAATCGCACGCCGACCACGCTGCCGTGCGACACGGCGGGCTTCGAGTTTCCGCAGGACGAGCGCACCCACGCCACCATCCCGAACGGCGGCGATGGCTTCGAGGCGATCATCGGCGGCCAGGTCTATCGCGGCACCTGCTTTCCCGATCTCGTCGGCACGTACTTCTATACCGACAACCGTCGCGGAGGTTTGTCGACGGCGAAGCTCGACGCCGGCGGCACGACGATCACCAAGGCCGATCTCCCGGGTACCTTTCCGGTCAGCCCCGCGAGCATTCACGCCGCGGCCACCGGAGAGCTCTACGTGACCACGACGAACGGCACCATTCATCGCATCGAAGCCGGTCCATGACGTTCCTCCATCTCGCGACCGGGCTTCGCTATCACGTGCGCGAGTGGGAGCGCCCCGGCGACACCACGTACGTCCTCGTCCACGGCTTCTCCGATCTCGCGGCGACCTGGGAAGGCGTCGCCGAGCGGCTCGACGGGCACGTCATCGCACCCGATCTGCGCGGGCACGGCGACAGCGAATGGATCGGCGCCGGCGGCTACTACCACTTCATGGACTACGTCGCGGATCTCGACGACGTGATCCGGCAGTGCGCACGCAGGCGCGTCGTCCTCGTCGGGCACTCGATGGGCGGCAGCGTGGCGAGCTACTGGGCCGGCACGCGATCGGAGCGACTGGTGGCCCTCGTGTTGCTCGAGGGCCTGGGACCGCCCGACATGGACGGTGCGGACGGACCGAGCCGTACGGCGATGTGGATCGAGGCGTGGCGAAACGGGCGCGCGAAGCACAAGGTGATGCCGACCCTCGACGACGTGGTGCGCCGGATGAAGCGCCACGACGAGCTGCTCGACGATGCGACTGCGAAGCGTCTCGCGGAGGTGGGCACCAAGGCGGTCGAAGGCGGCTTCGTGTGGAAGCTCGATCCGCTGCACAACACGATCGGGCCGTATCCGTATCGCCTCGAGGCGGCGAAGAAGTACTGGGCGAGGGTCGCGTGCCCGGTGCTGTGCATCGACGGTGCGCGCAGCAAGCTCAACCTAGGCGATCACGAGCGCGCAGCGCGTCGAGCGACGTTCGCGAACGCGACACACCTCGTGCTCGATGCCGGGCATTCGGTGCAGCGGCATCGTGCGGCAGAGGTCGCAGCCGCGATCATGGATCATGCACGGCCGAACCGCTGACGCAGCATCGTCGATCTTCGAGGTGTTACACGGGCGGCTGGTTGTTGCCGCTCGCAGCCACCTATCGGCGCCCACACCGCACCTATAGTCGCGCGCATGCGACTCCAAGCGAGCTCGGGTTTCTGCGTGTTGTTGGTTGCGTGCGGAGGTGGCGGCGATCGCCCGCCGGTCGACTCCCCTCTTCCCGAGGATGGGGCTCCCACCCAGACGGTCGAGATCGAGGTCGGCACCGCGACCGACTCGGCGTACGCGTTCCAGGATGGCGACGACGGCGCGTGGCAGCTCGCGCCGTCGGCGAGCTCTGGAACGATCACGCTGACGATCGGGTCAGCACGCCTCGCAGTCGCCCGACTGTGTGGCAGCTCGCGGATCGCGCGCGTGTTTTATCGAGCCGCGACGGAGACCTCGTTGTCGTTGCCGTGCTTCGTGCCCGGCCCGGCGTTGGGGGGCAAGATCGCGGGCACGATCACGTCGAATCCCGACGATGGTCACCAGCTCCTCCACGGCCCGGGGTTTGACTTCGAGTTCAGCTCGGACCCGAGCTTCGCGTACGAGCTCGAGACCCAAGGGACCAGCGACTTCGTGGCGGTTCGCGAGCCAGTCTCCGGTGACGCGATCGACGTGTTCCATGTCGAGCGCGATCTCGCGGTAACCGGGACGGTGACGCGGGATCTAGACTTTGCGACGCTCGAGGCACCGCTCACGGTGGCGCAGCCCGTACCCGACGAGGATGAAGCCTCGGCGTACACCGGATTCATCCCGAACGCAGACGTCTTTCAGTTCTCTACCGACTTCGTCAAGCCCTTCGTTCACACCGTCCTTCCCGTCGCAGCGCGCCGCGCGGCCGACCGGTACGACGTCGGCGTCAGCATCAACCTCGCGGAGGATTCGACCGTCGAGTTCGACGCGATCCAGGCCGTCCCGACCGCGGTGACTGCGCCGGCCACGAACTTGCTCGACCCCCTCGACGTCACCACCGGCGACGGCCTGACGATCGGCTGGAACACCATCGCCGGGACGACCTTTCGATCGGCGAGCGTCAGCGATTCGGGCGGTTTCGCGTTCGTGGACTTCACGGCAGCGTGGGAGACCACGTTCACGAGCGGGCCGTCGTTCGGCGTACCCGATCTCTCGGGCGTCACCGGCTGGCCGGAGATGGGTGCCCTGCGAGCACCGGCGGAGTTCGTCAACATCAGCGTGGTCGTCGAGTCGGGGACGTTTCCGGACGACGGCTACGAGGCCTCGACGTTCCGGCGCTCGTTCACCGCGGGATCACCGGTGACCGTGCACGCCAAGCGCGAGCTCGATCGCGCTCGCTGGATGGAGCGCGTCCGCGACAGCCGGCGCCGCACGAGATGATCAGTGATGGGGACAGTCTTGACTTGCGATACTTGCTGCATCTAACCCCTCGAACTCATTGAAGGGGGCCGGGGACAGTGTTGATTAGCAACTTTGCCCGAGAAGCTCGATGCAAGCGCACATGCGTACCATCCGGCTCATCGTCCCCGGCATCACCTACCACCTGATCTCGAGGTTCGTCGACAAGCGCTGGTTCCTCCAGAGCGAGGCGGACCGAGAGTGCTACCTGACCTATCTCGGGCGCTCGCTCGAGGCGACCGATTGGCGGTGCGTCTCCTACGCTCTGATGAGCAGCCACATTCATCTCGGCATGATCGCGGGCACCGCGTCGCTTGAGACCTGGGCCAAGCGCGCACACGGTCCGTTTGCGTCGTGGATCAATCTGCGCCACGACCGAATCGGTCCCGTGTTCGTCCGCGGACCGAAGGACTACGCGATCGACGACGCCCGGCTTCCCTCGCTGGTTGCGTATCATCACAACAACCCCGTTCGAGCCGGTGTCGTGGCGCGAGCCAGCGACAGCTCCTGGACAAGTCACAACGCCTATCTCGGCAAGTGCAGACCACCCGCTTGGCTAGATGTCGAGCACGGTCTCAGCATCGGCAACTTTCGCGATGCTGCCGGCTTCGATGCCTGGGTCGATTCGCTTCCGGAAGACCCAAGTCGTATCGATGTCGGCGGGGTGCGACGCGCGGCGCGGTGTGGCCAGATCGAGTTCGCAACGCCAACGGGTGACGGCATCCTTCCGATCGTCGCGAGGCCATCGGCGATCGTGAGACCGGACCCTCGCCTGTTCGTACAAATCACGGCGGGACTACTCGGTGTCCGGAACGTCGACTTGATCGCGCGCACGCGGGTGAAGGATGTCGTCATCGCGCGTCGAGTGGCAGTCCACGCTGCACTCGCCTTCGGAGTCGCTGGCTCCGACATCGGTGCGGCGCTCGGTCTTTCCGTCAGCGCCGTATCCCGCATTCGCTACCGCAGCCTCGACCAAGACAGTCGAAAGGCGATGGAGGATGTGATCACGTATGTGCACACGCAAATCAACACTGTCCCCAGCCGGCGCTAGCGATCTCAGTGACTTCGCGCGGCTAAGTAACGCAAGTCAAGACTGTCCCCAACTGAGCGGCGCGGATCAGAAGGTGAGTGGCGCGCCCGTCGCGGCCTGCGCATCGTCGCGCGAAATACCGGGTGCGAGCTCGTGCACGCGGAAGCCCTGCCCGGTCGGCTCGAACACGCCGAGGTCGGTGATCACGAGCGACACGGTGTGCTTCGCGGTCAGCGGGTAGTCGCACGAGGGGACGAGCTTGTGCTCCTTCTTCTTCGTCACGTGCTGCATCATGGTGATGATCCGGCGCGCGCCCGACGCGAGATCCATCGCACCGCCGATGCCCATCACCTTGCCACCGGGCACTGCCCAGTTCGCGAGGTCGCCGTCGGCGGAGACTTGCATCGCGCCCATGATCGCGAGGTCGACGTGGCCGCCGCGGATCATGCCGAACGAGAACGCCGAGTCGAACGTCGAGCCGCCGGGCAGCACGGTGACCGTCTGCTTGCCGGCGTTGATCAGGTTTGGATCCTCGTCGCCTTCGAACGGGAACGGCCCCATGCCGAGCAGCCCGTTCTCGGAGTGCAGCCATGCATGACCCTCGGGCAGATAGTCGGCGACCTGCGTCGGGAGGCCGATGCCGAGGTTGACGATGCACCCCTCGGGGATCTCTTTCGCCGCACGCCGCGCCATGTCTTCGGTGGACCAGGTCATGGTTGGCCCACTCCCTGTTGTCGTTTCCTCGTGGTCTTGTACTCGAACGCGTTCTCGTGCTCGGGCACGTGGATGATCTTGTGGACGAAGATGCCCGGCAGGTGGACGTCGTCGGGATCGATCGCCCCGTTGTCGACCAGCTTGTCGCACTCGCACAGCGTCAGCTTCGCGGCGCTCGCCATGATCGGGTTGAAGTTGCGGGCGGTGCGCCAGAACCTGACGTTACCGAAGTGATCGGAGACCTGTGCACGCACCAGTGCGAGATCGGCGGGTAGCGCTCGCTCGAGGATGTACTGGCGACCATCGATCTCGCGGGTCTCCTTGCCCTCGGCGACCACGGTGCCGACGCCCGTCGGCGTATAGAACGCGGGGATGCCGGCACCCGCGGCGCGCATCCGCTCGGCGAGCGTGCCCTGCGGCGTGACCTCTACCTTGACCTCACCCGACGCCATCCGCGTGTGGAGATCGTCGTTGCTGCCGATGTAGCTGCAGATCACCTTGTCGATCAGGCCGTGCCGCAGCCACTGCGCGAGGCCCTTGCCGAGGTTGCCGGCGTTGTTGGAGATCAGCGTCAGGTGCTTCGCGCCCCGCTCGACGACGCCCTTGATCAGCGCCTCGGGATTTCCCGACAGGCCGAAGCCTCCGACCATGATCGTCATGCCGTCCTCCAGCGAGGCGAGCGCCTCGGCGATGGATCCGACGACCTTGTTTGCGTGACGACCTGTCATGCCGCTCCTCCAAACGCAGCGACCGCGGCGTCTGCGAACTTCTTCATCCCGGTGACCAACTCCGACTCGGTGATACACAACGGCGGCGCGAAGATCGCGGTCCCGCGCTTGGGATCGACGTGGAGCGACAGCTTCGCCTTCGACAGCTCACCACCGAGCTTCGCCCACGACGCGTTGTCCGCCTCGACCTCGAGCACCCCCAACAGGCCGAGCGACCGCACGAACGACTTCGGTCCCACGCGCACCCGCGCCGCTTCGAGCTCGCGCCGCAGCACCGGGCCCAGCGCAGCGGCGTGCTCGTAGAGCTTGTCGTCCTCGTAGAGCTTCATGGTCTCGAGCGCCGCCGCACACGCCAGCGGGTGCGCGTAGTACGTCAGGCCGCATGCGAGCACCGCGTCGTCGAAGTGCTTCGTGATCTTCTCGGAGACGATCACCGCACCGATCGTCGCGTAACCCGACGCGAGCCCCTTCGCGACCGTGATCAGATCGGGTTGCACGTCCCAGTGCTGGAACCCGAACGGCTTGCCAGTGCGTCCGAAGCCACACAGCACCTCGTCGGCGACCAGCAGCGCGCCTTCCTCGTCGCACGCCTTGCGGACGATCGGCCAGTACTCCGGCGGTGGCACCAGCACGCCATTCGCACCGGGCACGGGCTCGAGAAACACGGCCGCGATCGACCTGGGCCCTTCGAGCTCCATCGTCGAGCCGATGTTCGTCGCGCACTCGCGCTTGCATGTCTCGACGCGCTGACCGAACGGACAGCGATCGCAGTAGCAATCCTGGACGTGGGTCACGCCGGCGAGTGCAGGCTCGAGCGCGGGGCGACGCCAATCACCGGTGAGGGCGAGCGCACCCATCGACGCCCCGTGATAGCTGCGATAGCGACTGAGCAGCTTCTGCCTGCCCGTCACCTGGCGCGCGATCTTGATCGCGTTCTCGTTCGCCTCTGCACCACCCAGCGTGAAGAACACCTTGCCCCTCTCGAAGCCGGGACCGGCCATCGCGAGCAGGCGCTGCGCCACTTCGATCTTCGCCGGATACACCGCGGACGGCGCCGACAGACAGAGCTCGTCCGCCTGACGCTTGATCGCCTCGACGATCCGCTTCTGGCCGTGTCCGGCGTTGACCTGATAGCTGAGCGCGCCGAGGTCGAGCCACTTCGAGCCATCGGCCGTGAAGAACCACGCGCCCTCGCCGCCCGTCATCTCGAACGGTTTCGCCCCGTGCTGCGCGGTCCACGTGAAGAAGAACGGATACTCGCTCACAGTTGCCACTTCTCCGGCGCCACGTTGTGGATCAGGCCCTGCTGGATCCACAGCTCGCCGGTGGAGACGTTCATCGCGATCGCACCGCAGGTCGCCACGCCATGCGGCGCCTCGGGCGTGGCCATGTTGGTGCACACGCTGCGCGGCCAGCCGTCCTCGCTGCCGAGGCGCTGCCAGGCATCGGCGAGATCCGCGAGCGGCGCGCGCTTGAAGTCGCCCTCGATCCACGCCTGCCTGTCATACGTGCTGCTCGTCGGCGGCACCTTCGAGACGGCCTCGATGTCCTTGTCGAGCGCGTGGTTGGTATGGCAGTACGGACCGACGACATCGAGCAGCTTGCGGCGGGTGCCCGAGGCCTCGATCGCGTACGCGTGCCGCTTGTCGCTGACGATGTAGTGGTGCCCCGAGCCGATCGGCGAGCTCGCGATCACGTCGCGGGCTTCTGCCGCCGAACCCTTCGACAGCGCCTTGCGCACCATCGCCGGCCACACCACGCCGAGCGTGGCGTCGGTCGAGAACAGGTTATTGATCGCGATCGCGACGCGCTTGCTGTTCATCCCGGTCATCCCGAGGCAACCGGTCACCGTCATCAGCGTCATCGCCGGCGCACCCTTCGACTCGGGCACGCGGAGCGTCATCACGTACGGGATCGCCGTCGCGTGCATGTCCCAGGTCTGCGCGAGGATCCGGCCGGTCGGCGTCTCCGACCACATCGTCGAGCAACCGCCGAGGTCGTGGTCATGGCCGTGGCCGTGATGCTCGTGGGTCACCTGATCGCTGGTCGGCGCGGGCTTCCACGTCGACGGATCCGGATCGAGGTCGCGCAGATCCGTGTAGTGGTTCGCGACCACGATGTCCTCCGGCGTGACGTTCGCGCCTTCGGCGATGCCGACGAGCTCGTTGTAGAGGTCCACGTCGTAGCGCTCCAACACCGGCAAGTGTGCCGACGCCGCGGCCGTCACCTGCTCCGCGGTCGTGAAGCTACCGACCTTCGTGCAGAGGTACGTCCGCAATACGGACAACGTCGCGATCTCGCCGCGGAAGCTCTCGCCGTGGATCCGTCCCCACTCGCGTGGCGATTTGTTCGAAGGGAGCTCGAGGGTACGCAAGTCAACACCGTCCCCGGCGCGACCATGTGATTCCGCGCGGTTGAGTCAGGTAAGTATCGCAAGTCAAGACTGTCCCCATCACACACCCTCGAGGGCGGAGCGCAGCGCCTTCGCCGCGGCCTCGATCTGATCGAGCGCGGGGATGATGCCGAGGCGGCCGTTGGGGAACGTGCGGACCTCGATGCCCTCCTCGGCGAGGGCCGCCGTGATCGCGGCGGTCTTCGCGCCCCCATCGATCACGCGGTAGGCGCCGAGCCCTGCATGCGTCACTCCAGCGAGCGCGGCGTCGAGCGTCTTCGCGGCACCCGCGATGTCGAGCCCCCGCGCTGCACGCGCGTAGTGGTGCTGGCGGATCAGCGACAGCTCGTCGCCGTCCCACGTCGACACCAGCGTCAGCGGACCGGGGATGAACCACTTCGCCGAGCAGTGGAGATAGCCGGTCTGGCCACCGCCCCACCACGTCAACACGTCGGGGACCAGCCCCAGCGATGGGGACGCGAACGCGCCGAGGCCACTGCGATAGGTGTGCGTGGTGGTCTCGACCGCGATCAGCGGAAGCTCGAGCTCCTTGCGAAGCGTGCCCAGCTCGACGAGGAAGTCGGCGGGCAACACATCACCCGTGCGCTCCTGGACGATCTCGTAGAGGAAGCCGAACACCTTGTCCTTGCCGACACGGTTCACGATCTCGCGCAGCGCGGCGATCGTCGTGGCCGTTCCTGCCCGTGCGGGGTGCGGCACGCGCGGCCAGTCGAAGTGCCCGGGGCCACCGGCGTGGGTCGACGGATCCGACAGCGAGCGTGCCGTCGCGACCGTGTGACCGTAGTAGCCGCCCTCGAGGCCGATCGCGACCTGTGCCGTCTTGCGCGTGCAGCGGATCAACCGGATCGCCTTGTCGATCGTCTCGTCGCGCGACGACGTCAGGTAGATATGCGGCAGCTCCGGGAGCAGCGCACCGAGCCACTCGAGCGCACGCACCGTCCCCGGCGTCACGTAGTTCATCAGCGTCAGCTTGTTGACCGCCGGACCGAACAGCAGGCCGCGATCCTCGAGTGACTGCAGCGAGGCCGGACCATGCGCGAACGGCTTGGTGAGCCCCGACGCCAGATCGAAGTCCGGACCGTCGTCGTCGCCTGCCCCCGCGACTCCTGGCGCGTGATGAACCTTGCGATCCGCGCGACGCTTGAGCACGTCCTTCTTCACCACTGGATCGGGCACCTGCGCACCCAGCGGGATCCGGTAGTAGATCGCCTGCCCTTCCGGATCTTCGTACTGTCCGGTCAGCACCGAGACGACGTGCGCACCGAACACGCGGTTCAAGTGCGTCATCTGCGCGGTGCGCCCGACGCGATTGCGCCCGGTCACGTACAGGTAGCGCGGCGAACCATCGGGCTTCTTGCGCGTCTGTGCGTCGCGCAACTGGTGCTCCTTGAGCTTCCGACCAATGCCGGAGGACTGGAACGACGGCGCGACCGTGATCGACACCGAGTACATCGTGTTGTGCTTGCCGAGCATCGGATCGTCGTCGGGGCCTTCGACGTCGTGGCTCTGCTCGAGCGGACATCCGATCGCGAAGGCGACGAGCTGGTTCGCCCCGCCCGGCGACGCGCTCTCGCCGATCAGCAGCGAGCCTTCTGGATCTTCGATCGCCGCGCGGATCTCGGCCGGCGGCGTCCGGCGTGCCGGTTCGTAGACCTGATACTCGATGTCGAGGATCGCGGGCAGCAGCGCCATCGCCTCGGTGTGCGGCACCAGCCGATACGTGACGTCCGACGGCGGCGCGGGATGCGTGACCTCTGGCGGACCGTCCTCCCACTCGGGTGGCTTCTTGCCGGGGTGCGCGTCGAGCCAGGACAGCGATCTCCGGATCGCCTCGAACAGCATGTCGACCTCACGCGCGAGGAACGAATCGCCGAGGCGGTAGCGCGCCGTGCGCGTGCCGGCACCGAACACGATCGCACCACGCCAGAACCGCTGTGCGAGGAACGCGTCGAGCATCGCCGGCGTGGGCAGGTCGAAGGCAAAGGCGTAGCCGCTCGCACGCGGGAACTGCACGAGGTGCGGATACGCCTTCGCGATCTGATCGAGTCGCGGGCGCACGAGCTTCTCGAGGCGCTCGGCGTTGTGCGACGTCGACACCATGTCGGCGTGGATCCGGCCGCGCACCAGCGACGCGTTGTGCGCGCTCGCCGGCTCGGGATCCGCGAACCGCGACATCACGACGCCGACCTGCGCGCGCTTCGCGAACACCACGGCATCCGGGTAGTCGGGCTGACCACGGCGATCGAGCAGCCGGAACTTGCTGTGCCACGCGAACGGGCCGCCGAGGCCAAAGCCGACCTGGACCTCGTCGAAGCTGAGGAAGCAGTTATGGAAGCGAGTCAGTAACCGTAGGGCTCGGAAGAACCGCTCGGTGGCGTAGCGATCGCCGCCTTCGCTCTGCATCGGCTCGATCATGGTGACGAAGTACTCGCCGGTCGCGAGCGCGGCATGCACGGCGAGCAGCGAGGCGACCTCCGCCGCGAGCAACGGATCGTCCTTGCGCTCGGCGAATCGCGCGAGCTCCTCGGCATCACCGGTCGCCGCCGCCGCATAGAAGCCCGACGGTGCGGTGGGCGCGTCATCGTCGTCGGGCGTGTTCCACACCGGGAACGGCGCGAACTGCACGGTGTAGCCGGCGATCTCGAACGGCGTGCGCTTCGCGGGCGAGTGCGTCGCGTGCAGCGCGAGCAGCGTGCGGCCGTGGAAGCTGCCCTCGAAGGCGAGGACCTTCTTCGCATCTTTGCGCGGGCAGTTCAGGCGGCACAGCGCCATCGACTTCTCGTTCGCCTCGGCACCCGACGCGACGAACGTGACGTGCGGCAGACCGGGCACCAGCTGGCGCAGCGTCGCCGCGTACTCGGCGGCCGCCCAGGTCTCGGCATGCGAGGTGTCGTCGTTGGCCACCAGCGTGTCGGCGAACTCACCCTCGGTGTACGCGCGGACGACCGGATCCTCGGCGAAGCCACCGACGATCGTCGCGGTCTGACTCATGCCGTCGAGCACCGACAGCGGCTCGGGATCGATCGACACCATCCACGGACCCGCGGAGCGCAGGTGATCGAAGACCGGCGGCTTCTTCTCCTTGGGAACGCGATCGCCGGCGTAGAGCCGCGCGAGGAGCGCCTCGCTGTCGGGAAGCCGGCCCCCAGCAGGTCGCAGGATCTGCATGGGGCGCGGGCTGTCGACCAGGTTGCGCGCCGCTTCGGCGGCCTCTTCCTCGGCATGCTGGCGCTCCAGCCGATCGAGATCGATCGCGGGCAAGTGAGCCGCGAGGTGCGCGTGCGGCGTCACCGCGCCGATCGGGTTCTCGAGTACGGCCACCGGCACCACGAGGTTGCGATGCGACCACGCCCCCGCGGGACGGTAGTTGCCGCTCTTGCCGACGCCGCCGAACGGCAGCTTCGCGCTGGCCAGGTTCGTCGAGCGGTTGCGATTCAAGATGCCGGAGCGGATGCGCGCGTAGATGTGCTCGAACCGCGCGTTCGAGGCGGTGAACACCGCGTTGGCGAAGCCGTACGGCACGGTGTTGATCGCCGCGATCGCTTCGTCGTCGGAGTCGATCGTCTCGATGCAGAGATCTGGGCCGAACAGCTCGACATCCGTGTAGCCCGCGACGTCATGCACGCCGTCGGGCAGCCGATGGATCGACGCCGTGCGATACGAACCACCCGGCAGGCGCTGCCCTGGCACCACCGCCTGCGCCCCACCCTTGACCGCCGCGGCGAGCGCCGCGTCGACCTTGTCGAGCGCTTGCTTGGAGACGAGGGGCCCCGCGAAGGACGTCACGTCCTCGGGATTTCCGAACGTCAGCTCTCGGGCGACCTTCGCGAGTGCCTCGACGAAGCGATCCGCGATCGATCGATGCACGAGCACGCGCTCGGTGCCGGTGCAGCGCTGGCCCGTCGACAGATAGCCGCCGACGGCGACCTCGTGGACGGCTTGCCGCAACGCGCAGTCGTCGAGCACGATGCAGGCGTTCTTGCCGCCCATCTCGAGCGCGGTCAGCATCTCCGGCTTGTCGAGCGCACCCTCGAGGATCCGGCGACCCACCGTCCACGAGCCAGTGAAGCACAACCCGCGGAGCGGCTGCGCGACGAGGGCAGCGCCGACCTCGCCGAGCCCGACGATCAGGTTGAGCACGCCGTCGGGGAGCCGGGCTGCGTGCGCTGCCTCGGCGTAGCGTTGACCGCAGAGCGGCGTGAGGTCGCTCGGCTTGACCACGACGGTGTTGCCGGCGAGCAGCGCGGGCACGACGTGCGCGTGGCAGAGGTGGAGCGGAAAGTTGAACGGCCCGATCACACCGACGACGCCGAGCGCCGCGTAGCGAAGATGCTCGCCGGGTGCGACCTGCCCCGGCTTGAGATCGCCGGCCATCGCGGCCTTGACGAGCTCGAAGCGATTGAGCAGCGTGGTGACCTCGGTCTTCGCTTCGCTGCGCAGCTTGCCGGTCTCGAGGACGATCGCGTCGGCGAGCGCCTCGGCGCGATTCGCGAGCTCCGTCTTGAACCGCTCGAGATGCGCGGCACGTTGACCCGTGGTCATGGCGGCCCAGGCGGGTTGCGCGGCGGCCGCGGCAGCGACGGCATCCTTCGCAGCGCCGACCGAGTAGCCAGTCTCGAACACGACGGCGCCATCCGCGGCTGGATTTCTGGAGACCAGCGCGGAGCCAGTCGGCGGGACAAACACACCACCGATGAAGTTACCGAGGGCTTGCACGGCTCGAAGTACACCCCCCGGATCTAGGTGGGTCAAGAACTCGCCGTGCCCTCACGCAACGGCACAGAAACTACGAGCAAACACCGTAGGTTGCAGTCCGGATCGCGCTATCATCGGCTGGTTACCCACCCGATCCCGGTCGAGCGGACTCCCTCCCATCCGTGCTACGTAGGCGACGTTTCTTATGCCTTCACTGGTCTTCCTGGCCGGTCCCATTGCTGGGCGCCGTTACAAGCTAGAGGAAGGCGAGTACGTCATCGGGCGGCGTTCCGACTGCCAGGTCTTCGTCCCAGACATGCGCGTGTCGCGGCAGCACGCGCGGCTATGGAAAGACGGCGAAGGCTGGATGCTCGAGGATCTCGGCTCGAACAACGGCACGTTCGTCAACGGTGTGCGGCTGCAGACGGCGGCCACGCTGCGCAACGACGACGAGATCCTGATCGCGAACAATCGCATCCGCGTCGAGGCACGCGAGGGTCAATCGGACTCGTCGAAGTTGACCGAGGGTCATAACGTGACGATCGTCGATGTCGGCACCACCTCGCTGATCAAGAGCCGCGATGATCTGGGATCGCAGTCGGGGCGCCACTCGATCATCTCGAGCGGCTTGATCAGCATCGCGGATCAACGGGCGGTGCGGCTGATCGAGCGCAAGCTCGACGCGCTGACGCAGATCCTCCACGCCACGGCGTCGAGCGATACCGCCGAGGCGCTGCTCCAGAAGCTGGTCGATGCGCTGCTCGATCTGTTCCCGCAGGCCGAGGATGTCGGTGTGCTCGTCGAGGACGAGCGCACCGGCGAGCTCAAGGTGCAGTGCCAGAAGCACCGCCAGCACTCCGGCAAGCAGGTGTTCGGCGGCGACCTCCGCGTCCCCGGCACGATCATCCAGCACGTGGTCAGCGATCGCCGCGGCGTGTTGCTGGGCGACGCGTCGAACGGCACCGACGAAGAAGGCGAAGGCGTCGGCACCCGGATGGGCGCGCCGCTGATCTATCACGGCTCGCACTACGGCGTGGTCTACGTCGAGAGCAAGACGGCCGGGTTCCGCCAGGAGGACGTCGATCTGCTGCAGGCGATCGCCACGCAGGCGGGCCTCGCGATCCACGCGACGCGCGTCGCGAACCAGCTGGTCCGTCGAGAGCAGCTCGAGCGTGACCTTCGCGTCGCGCGCCAGATCCAGCGCAGCCTGCTCCCGGCGAGCGTGCCGCAGGTCGTCGGCCTCGACTTCGCGGTGCACTACGAGCCCGCGTATCAGATCGGCGGCGACTTCTACGACTTCATCTGGCACGACCCGGCGCACCTCGGGTTGGCGGTCGGTGACGTCGCGGGTAAAGCGATCAGCGCGGCGCTCTACATGGCGCGGTTGACGAGCGAGCTGCGATCGCGCGCACCGATCGCGAGAACGCCGGCGCGGCTCCTCCGCCGCGTCAACCAGGAGATCTCGTCGCTCGGCGACGACGGCATGTTCGCCACGCTCGTCTACTGCATCTACGATCTCGAGAATCGCTCGCTGGTGTTTACCAACGCCGGTCACTGCACGCCGCTGCTCCGCCGTGGTGATCGCGTGTTCCCGCTACAGGCCGAGCGCGCGCACACGCCGCCGCTCGGCGTCACGCCCGATCTCGAAGCGGGTGAAGCGCGCGTGCAGCTGCACTCCGGCGACACCTTGATCATGGTGAGCGACGGCATCCTCGAAGCGCGCGACGCGCGTGGCAACGAGTACGGCTTGTCGCGACTGTCTCGCCGGATCCGCACCGCGCGCGGCAACGCCGATGACATCATCAAGGCGATCCTCGCGGACATCGACAGTCACTCGCACGACGCCTCTGGCGGTCAGGGCGACGACATGACGATCCTCGCGATGTCGATCGATCAGCGCCGCGCGAAGCGAAAGACCACCACGCTCCCGGGTGTGCTGCCTGACGATCTGACCGCCAAACCGGCGCGATTGAAGACCGAAGGCGGCAGCGAAGGCGACGTCGATGACGATAAAGACGAGTGATCGCGATTAGTTGGCTGACCAGATCGCCGACTCGATCGCACCTCGACCACGTCCCTTGCCAACGCCTCGACGAACGTGCCATAAGTCCGGTCCCCACGGGTCAAGCCCACGGGGAGACTGATCGAGTTAAGCCATGGCGAAAAAAGGCAAATCGGGCCGCGAGCTCATCCGCCTCGTGTCGACTGCAGACACGGGTTTTTTCTACACGACCTCGAAGAATCGCAAGCGCACCCCCGACAAGCTCGTGCTGAAGAAGTACGACCCGGTCGTGCGTAAGCACGTCGAGTTCAAAGAGTCGAAGATCTAAGGGGCCGTATGTCGCGCGTCTGTCAGGTCACAGGAAAGTCGCCGCTCGTCGGCCACAACGTCAGCCACTCCAACCGCCACACCAAGCGCCGCTTCGAGGTCAACCTCAGGAACAAGCGCTTCTGGCTCGAGGATGAGAAGCGCTGGATCTCGATCAAGGTCTCTGCGCGCGGTATGCGCCGGATCGACAAGCTCGGTCTCCCGACCGTGCTCGCCGAGCTCCGCGCCCGCGGCGAGAAGTTCTAGCTGTTGTGCTTCGTCGACTCGTCGTTCTGACGAGTCTGGTCTCCGTCGCGTGCCCGGGTTCGAAGAACCCGTCGACACCCGTTGGCTCTGCCACGCTCGATGTCGGGCGCGACGGTCACAGCCTGCGTGGCGTGGCTGGCGATGTTGGTAGCGTCTACACGGCGCTGACCACCTTCGAGACATATCCGCAGTCGATCATCGAGGCCCGTCGCGACGCGGATCGAGGTAGCGCCACGTGGACCGTTCCGCTCGACGGCGCGGCCGGTCCGCTCGTTCGCAGTGGTGAGATCCTCGCGGTCGCGCTCGGTGGAACCGAGAGGGCCGGCGGGCTCGAGCTGCGTGGCTCGCCCGGTGCCGTGCTGGTCGGGCTCGCTGCGAACGCTGGCGTGATCGCATGGAAGCTCGCGATCGATTCGAGTGAGTGGTCGCTGATCTCGTCCCTCGCACCGATCGAGGGCGGCGTGCTGGTGGGTGGCTCGTTCTCCGGGACGCTGCGCGCGGCCGACAAGATCGTGTCGAGTGCCGGCAAGCTCGATGGCTTCGTCGCGCGCGTGGATTTTAAAGGTAGCGTCGTCTGGCTTCTCCGGGTGGGGGGTGCGAACGCGGACGCCGTCACCGGTGTGGCGGCGGCGGGCGACCGCATCGCGATCACCGGCACGTTCGCGACGGGTGCCGAGCTCCAGGGCGAGCCGCTGGTCGCCACCGATGACAAGTCGCCGTCGACCGACGTGTTCGTCGCCGAGCTCGACGGCAAGGGCGTTCGAAAATGGTCGGCCTCGTTCGGTGGTCCGCGCGATGACTCGGCTGCCGGTGTCGCGATCGATGGTCGCGGTCGGCTCGCCGTCGCGGCGACGGTTCGAGATCACCTCAAGGTCGATGTCGTCGATCACCTGGTGCGTGGCCCCTCCGACGGGCTACTCGCGTACTTCGATGCGAAGGGCTCGCCCGGCCCCGCGATCCCGCTCGGCGGAGAAGCGCTCGACGGGCTGACGGCGATCACCGCCGTCGGCGATCGGATCGTCGTCGGTGGGTTCTATGCGGGCACGCTGAAGATCGGCACACACACGATCACGGCGAATGGCGATGATGCGTTCCTCGCGGCGTTCGACGGCGCGACCGTGACCAGCGTGTGGGAGGTCGCCGGTGCGGGCCGCGAAGAGATCGCCGCGCTGTCGTCGGTGCCGGGCGGGTTCATCGCGGGTATCGGCCACACCGCCGGCGCGAAGTTCGATGGCCAGACGCTCGCACCGCCGAAGGATCCGGCGAGTGGCGCCGGCGTGATCGTTCGCGGCGTCCGCTAATTCGCGAGCGCCCGGATCACTTTGTCGAACAGCTCGACGAGTGCGCGTGTTCGCATCCGGATCGTGAATTGTTCGCGATGCGGAGGATCATCGCGCCTCGGCCTGCCGAGACCGGCTAGATAGATCTCGACGTCGACGTCGAGCAGGATGTCGTCGCCGTCGAAGCGCGCGGTGCATCGCATGTCGTCGGTGGTTGGACCGTAATAGAACAGGCGCATGGTTGTCGGCGGGGTCTCGATCGCCGCTTTCACCGCATCACGATCGCGGCTCACCGAGGATACGAACTGGGGCACGTAGGCCGTGTCGTCGAACGGCGTCAGGTCGTAGCCCGCGGCCCAGATCTGCACCGTGCGTTGCGAGGGTTGATCGCGGTGATGCCTGCCGATCCGGAACGTGAGCTCGTCGCCGAGCACGATGATCGGCCGTGTCGCATAGCAGCACCAGCCGTACGGCAACTCGGCGACCAGGTCGTTCAGCCGCTGGTCGATCACCGAGAATTCCGGGCTCGATGGAGCTGCGTCGAGGGCGAGCAGCTGGAGCCGCAGCATCTCCGCCTGCGCCGCCCTGCCCTGTTCGTCGAGCCAGTCGGCATAGACCAGCATCGACGCATCGAGCTCGCGAAGCAGCCGGTCTTCGATCGGATCGTCGTAGCGCTCGAAGGTGATCCGGAACCCGTCGATGTGGTCGCCGTCGGCGACTTCCTGATCGCGCGCGTGGGTTGCCCAGCCGGGCCACACCGAGCCGAACACATCGGATAGCACCGGCCGCGGGCCCTCGGGCACGACGTGGGAGAACCAGCCGTTGTCGTGCTCCTCGACGACGATGATCACCGCGTCACCGTACCCGCTCCCGGTTCACGGGATCTCGAGCTCGAGGATCGCGACGTCCTCGGGCTTGTCGACGTAGTGCATCTCGGGATCCGTCATGTAGAGCACCGCGTCACGCGGCTCCGCCTTGTGGATTCCTCGACGGTACGTCGCCGTGCCGGTGTGATCGACGCGCAGCGTGCGCACGCCACCGCGCGCATCGTCGCAGTCGTCGGCGCGCCACCGCGGCATCTCCTGGATCGCCTTCGTGTGCCCGGTGTGACCGACGACCTGCGCCAGGCCGCGCGGCAGCTCGGTGCGCGGATCGTACTTGCGCCGGCGTGGCCCCGACTCCCACGCCGGGTCAGCGCCTTCGCGCTCGGGATCCACGGGGCGGTGATAGAGCAACCCTCCGCCCTCTTCGCCGCCCTCGCCTGCGATGTGTAGCGGTGCGAGCGACATCGCGACGTGGTCGCCGCGCTTCCACGCCTCGGCGACGACCCGCACGCCACCGGCGAGTCGAAGGTTCAGCATCTCCGCGATCGTCGCTGCGTGATGATCGCGCGCGCACAGCATGTCGAGCTCGCGCTTGGTGATGCCGGCGTGGGTCATCAGGGCTGGCGTGCCCAGCACCTTGCACGTCGCCGCGAGCGAGAAGCGATCCGCGAGCAACATCCGCTGGACGAGCGCGCGCTGCTCGACGGTAAACGCGTTGAAGTCGCGCGCCGCATAGCCCGGCGTTGGCACGTCGGGGAACCGCGTCAGGTACTCGGCCTCGGCAGCCGCGCGCTGCGCACGAGGGATCGCCGACACCGAGAGCGCCGCTTCGGCCGCCTCGCGAAACCGCTCCTCGGTGATCGTTCCGAACTCGATCACGCGCACGGCGTCGTGGTTGCCGAGCAGGATCGTGACGTGGTCCTTCGCATGTGCGGCGAGCCAGCCGAGGAGGAGCACGCCCTCGACCCGACCGGCATCCCGCTCGGAGACGCGGTAGTCGAAGTAGTCGCCCATCGCCGTCAGGTGAACGTCCGGTCGCAGCCAGCCGTCGGGCCCGAGCAGATCATGCGCCGCGAGGGCTCCGAAGAACCGCTCGGAGTTGGTCTGGGGATCGCCGATCGCGACGCGGCGAATGAACGAACCTGGCGTCGGGCCGAGCCGCCGGTCGCCGGCGCGAATCAGCGTGGCATGCGCGACGGCCTGCGCGATCGGAGGCTCGACATCCATGGGCTCGCTGGAGCCGGTGGTCATGCCTCGAGCATCAACCGCTCGGGCGACTCGAGCCGGTCCTTGACGGCGACCAGGAACGAGACTGCCTCGCGACCGTCGACGACGCGGTGGTCGTACGACAGCGCGACGTACATCATCGGGCGGATCTTGATCTCGTCGTCGATCACGACTGCGCGCTTGACGATGTTGTGCATCCCGAGGATGCCGGTCTGCGGATAGTTGAGCAGCGGCGTCGACATCATCGAGCCGAAGATGCCGCCGTTGGTGATCGAGAACGTGCCGCCGGTGAGGTCGGAGATCGCGAGCTTGCCACCCTTCGCCTTGGCGGCGAGCTCGCCGATACCCGTCTCGATGCCGGCGAACGACAGCGTATCGACCTCGCGCAACACCGGCACGACGAGGCCCTTCGGCGCCGACACCGCGATGCCGAAGTCGTAGTGCTTCTTGTAGACGATGCTGCCGCCGATCACCTCGGCGTTGACTCCCGGGTACAGCTTGCACGCCGCGGCGCACGCCTTCACGAAGAACGCCATGAAGCCGAGCTTCACGCCGTGCGCCTTCTCGAAGCTGTCCTTGTACTTGGTGCGAAGCTCGAGGATCGCCGTCATGTCGACCTCGTTGAACGTGGTCAACGAGGCGCTCTCCGTCTGCGCCTGGACGAGCCGCTCGGCGACGCGCTTGCGGAGCGTCGACATCGGCGTGACCTCGTCGCGCGGATCGACTTGCGCGAGCCGATCCTCGACCGAAGGACCCGAAGGTGCCGTCGACTGCGTTGCGGGGCCGCGCGGCAGCTCGCCGACTTCGCGAGCCGCGACGCGCTGCGATGGGGTCAGCTTGAGCAGCGCGTCCTTGTCGAGCGCCTTGCCATTGCCGGCTTGTGGCTTGGGCTGCATCGCGGCGTAATGCGCGGCCGGATTGGGTGGTGCACCGACGATCGCGGCGATGTCCGTCGTCCCGGCCGGTGGACGAGCCGCGGGCATCGACTTCGCGACGCGCGTGGTGGGCCGCTCGGTCGGATCTTCGGGAATCGGCCCCTCCGACTTCTTCATCGACGTGGTCTTCGCGGCGGTGCCTTGTGCGCCCGCATCGACATTGCCGATCACCTGCCCGACCTTCACCGTCGTGCCGACGGCCGCGGTTTGAGCACCCATCGCGCCCGCAGCGGGAGATGGCAGGTCGACGGTGACCTTGTCGGTCTCGAGCTCGGCGACGGACTCGCCGTCGGCCACGGCATCACCGGGTTGTTTGATCCAGCGGGCGATCACTGCTTCCGTGATCGATTCGCCCAGCTGCGGTACCACGAGGTCGGCCATACCCGGGGAATCTACCAAGTCAGAGGAAACAGTCGTACTGCTCCTGTCGCCAGATCTTCGAATCCACGAGGGTCGAACACGCTGCAGAGGTGCCCGAATCTCCACCGGTCTTTACGAACGCCGACCCAGTCGGTCTGGCACACCCCAATTGCCAGCTGCGATGATCCCGCGGATCGCTCCAGCGGCGCGACGTTGCGGCCGCTCGTAACGCCGTGCGGTCGTAGGACTTGCCGGCCGGATGTCCCATCCTTTGGGGTGCTAGGTGACGACGATCTCCGGGTGAAGAACGCGTCCGACGGCATCGAGATCCCGGGCGGGTTATGGGAGGTCTACCAATCCCTCGGTGCGACCTCCGTCTTCGCCGTGACCCCTGCGTCATCTGGGAACATCGCCGCCGACGCCGACGGCGCAGCGTCGACGACGGGGCGGCCGGCGGCGATCTCGTCGGTGTGGCGATGGCAAGCGCAGCGTTAGCGGTTGAAGCAGGCGCTCAAGATCTGCATGGTCTCGAGGACGTGCGCCTTGTGCGAACCGGTCGCCGGACTCGCGCTCTCGGCGCGGCAGATCACGTCGTACTTGACGCCCTTCGGCAGCAGCGGCTCGAGCTTGGGGCTGACGAACGTCGCCGCACCCATGTTCGCCG
>JBBQJJ010000050.1:0-32124 GCA_038325805.1 Haliangiales bacterium | reverse complement strand
ACCGACGACGAGGGCAAGTTCACGCTCGAGCTACCGCCGGGCTCGTACCAGCTGCGCGCCGACTTCGCGGGCTTCAAGAGCGACGAGCGTGCGGTCACCGTCGCGCTCGATGCACCGACCACGGCGAGCTTCCAGCTCGCGACCCTGCAGGCGATCGAGGAGACGATCGTGGTGGTCGGCTCGCGCACGCCGCGGACCAACGCCGACACCACCGTGCCCGTCGACGTGGTGACCTCGGAAGAGATCGCGCGCAGCGGCCGCACCGAAACTGGCCGCGTGTTGCACACGCTCGCCGCGAGCTACATCTCGACCCCGCAGACGATCGCGGACGGTAGCGATCACGTCGATCCCGCGAGCCTCCGCGGCCTCGGGCCGGATCAGGTGCTCGTGCTGATCAACGGCAAGCGGCGCCACCGCAGCGCGCTGATCCACGTCAACGGCACGTTCGGGCGCGGCACTGTCGGCACCGATCTCAACGCGTATCCGGTCGGCGCGATCAAGCGGATCGAGATCCTGCGCGATGGCGCCGCTTCGCAGTACGGCTCCGATGCGATCGCCGGCGTGATCAACATCGTCACCAAGGACGTCACCGATCTCCTCGAGGTCACCGGCGAGACCGGCATCACCGCGTCGGGCGACGGCTTCCAGATGAAGACCGGTGCGAACTACGGCTTCAAGATCGGCAGCAAGGGCTTCCTCAACCTGACCGGCGAGTTCTTGCGCCGCACGCCGACCAACCGCACCGGCGAGTACACCGGCACGATCTACGACGCCGATGCGACGATCGATGCGCAGGCCCTCGCCTCGCGCGGCCTGACTCGCGACGACTTCCAGATGAAGATCGGCGAGGCGTCGGTGACCTCGGGCATGGGCGCGTTCAACCTCGAGCTGCCGGTCTCCGAGGCCGCGAGGTTCTACAGCTTCGGCGACCTCACGCACCGCCGCAGCCTCGCCGCTGGATTCTTCCGGTTCCCGAAGCAGGCGACCCAGACCGTGTCCGAGTTCTATCCCGACGGCTTCCTGCCGAAGATCCAGCCCACGATCGACGATCAGGCGATCACCATTGGCATCCGTCGCAAGGGCGAGTGGACCGTCGACGCTTCGCTGACGCACGGCCGCAACTCGTTCCAGTTCAACATCGAGAACAGCGTCAACGCCTCGCTCGATACGGCGAGCCCGACCACGTTCGATGCCGGCACGCTGAGGTTCCAGCAGACCGTCGCGAACCTCGATCTACTTCGCAAGATCGAGACGGATGCCGTCAAGGCGCTGTCGTTCGTCGTCGGTAGCGAGCTGCGCGTCGAGAACTACCAGATCATCCGCGGCGACGAGGCGTCGTTCATCGCGGGTGGGGCCCTCGCCGACGACGGCACCCCGAAGGTGCCCGGGGCGCAGGTGTTCCCCGGCTTCCAGCCGAGCAACGAAGTCAACCGCACGCGCGACAACGTCGGCGTCTACGCCGGCTTCGAGAGCGCGCTGTCGAAGCAAGTCAACCTGGACATCGGCGGGCGGTTCGAGCAGTACAGCGACTTCGGTCGCTCGCTGATCGGCAAGGTCGCCGCCCGCGCGAAGATCGCTGGGCCGCTGTCGCTTCGTGGCGCTGCGAGCACCGGCTTCCGCGCACCGTCGCTGCACCAGCTCTGGTTCTCGAACGTGTCGACGCAGTTCGTCGATGTCGGCGGTGTGCTGACGCCGGCGCAGGTGCTGACCAGCAACAACGAGAGTCCCGTCACGCGCGCGTTCGGCATCCCGCGACTCCGCGAAGAGCGATCGATCAACGCGAGTGCCGGCTTCGTCGTGCGGCAGAGCGAGAGCTTGTCGCTCACCGTCGACGGCTACTTCATCCGGCTGCTCGATCGCATCGTGCTGACGAGTCAGTTCACGGACGGCAACCCGATCGTCGCCGACATCCTGGCGCCGTTCCCCGGCGTCTCGCAGGCGCAGTTCTTCGCGAACGCGGTCGACACCGATACCGCCGGCATCGACGTGGTCGTCGACTACCAGACCGATGCGGGCCCGGGATCGCTCACGTTGACTGGCTCCGCGAACTTCACGAGGACCGTGGTGACGCGGGTCAACACGCCCGACACGCTGAGCAGCCTGTTCGGCGCCGATCCCGATCAGCTCCGCACGTTCTTCTTCGGCCGCCTCGCGCAGAACCGCCTCGAGGACTCGGTGCCGCGGCAGAAAGGCACGTTCGCGGCGCGCTACGGGGTCGGCAAGCTGATGCTGCTCGGTCGCGCGAACTACTACGGGTCGGTCGACTTCAAGCCCGACAACCCTGACAACGACGAGCACTTCGGCGCCAAGGTGCTGTTCGACGTTGACGTCGGGTACCAGTTCACGAAGAACCTGCTGTTCCGGATCGGCGCTGACAACGTGCTCGACACGTTCCCCGACAAGCAGACCAAGGCCGCCAATATCTCGGATGGCCGGCTGATCTACAGTCGTAATGTCAGCCAGTTCGGCCAGAACGGCGGGTTCTACTACACCAAGCTGGAGTTGACGTTCTTCTAGGCGGAGGGAGTGGGAGCGGAGTGGGAGCGGATTGGGAGGGGATCGGAGCGGATGGGAGCGGATTTCGAAGGCGGACGTGGCACGCTGAGGGGCCGTGTCTGAAGCCCAGCTCGACCGACGCGCGACCGAGCAATTCGGTCCGTACGAGGTCTACGAGCGCCTCGGGATGGGTGGCATGGCGATGGTGCACCGCGCCAAGAAGCGCGGCCCCGAGGGCTACGAGCAGACGGTCGCGCTCAAGCGCATGCTCTCGCACCTCGCGGAGGACCAGACGTTCGTCGAGTCGTTCGTGCGCGAGGCGAAGGTCGCGTCGCTGCTGGTGCACCCGAACATCGCGCAGGTCTACGACTTCGGTCGCAACCGCGGCATCTACTACATCGCGATGGAGCTCGTCGCGGGCTTCGACGTCCGCAAGATCCTGCGCACGGCGAGCCGCGCGAACGAAGCGATCCCACTCCCCGTCGTGCTGTCGATCCTGGGCGAGCTGAGCGACGCGCTCGATCACGCGCACAACTTCATCGACGATGAGGGCCATCGCCTCGACATCGTTCATCGCGACATCTCGCCGTCGAACCTGATCGTCGCGCAGACCGGTCACCTCAAGGTGATCGATTTCGGCATCGCGAAGGCCTCGTCTCGGCAGCTCCACACCGAGAGCGGCAAGGTGAAGGGCAAGCTCGGCTACATGTCTCCAGAGGCTGCGCTCGGCCTCAACTCCGGGCCGGTGTCGGACATGTTCTCGACGGGCGTGGTCGCGTGGGAGCTGATCACGGCCTCGCCGCTGTTCACCACGCGCACGGACATGGAGACGATGCAGCGGATTCGCGAGGGCACGATCGCGCCGCCCTCGTATCACAACCCTGCGTGTCCACCGGAGCTCGACCAGTTGATCCTGTCGGCGCTCGAGCGCGAGCCACGCCAGCGGTTGTCGTCGGCAGCGTCGTTCCGCGCCGGGCTCGACGATATCGTGCAACGCCACGGCGTCCCGACCTCCGCGCGCTCGGTCGTCGAGTGGATCGGGCGCTTCGCGCTGCCGTCGGATAACTGGCCGCGGCTCTCCGAACGCGCGAAACCGCCGAGCTACTCGCCGCCGGTCACCGGCAATGACCCCACCGCTCAGATCCGCACCGGTCGTCGTTCGGAGTCGCCGCAGTCCCGAGTCACGACGCCGAAACCGAAGCTGCCGCTTCGCCGCTCTGCCGAGCACGTCGCGCTCGCCACCGAGATCTGGGGCGAGGATCAGTCGAGCGCACCGGCCCCCGGTCCCGACTTCAGCATCCAGGATCTGAAGCCGCCACCAGCGCTGCCGATCGAGGGCCAGAACGCGGTGCCGACGCGCCTGATCGGTCCGAGCATGACCCCGCCACCGGCCGCACCGATCATCGATCCGGCGATGCGTGTCTCCGGCGCCTCGACGCACGGCTCGGTGATCTCGCTACCGCACGCCCAGAGCGCGCGGATGTCGAACCTGCCACTCGCGCCATCGCCCCGTCACAGCACGCCGCCGCCGGGCACCTACGACTCGCGGTCGCACGCTCAGCCGCTCTCGGCACCGCTGCCGACCTCGCAACCGCCCGCCGTCTACCACTCCCAACCGCAGGTCTCGCACCCGCAGCTCTCGCAACCGCAGCTCTCGCAACCGCAGCTCTCGCAACCGCACCTCTCGCAACCGCACCTCTCGCAACCGCAGCTCTCGCCGCCGCGCAAAGGCGGGCTGCTGCCCTTCCTGATCCTCGGTGGGTTGGTCGTGGTCGCTGGCGTGCTGATCGCGATCCTGATCGGGCGCGGCGGTGACGACACGCAGCTCGCGGCGCTCGACAAGCCGGCGGACGTGGTGCCAACGGCCGAGCCGATCACGCAGGAGCCGAAGGCGCAGCCGGAGACGATCGAGCCGACGACCGAGCCGACGAAGCCCGAACCGAAGCCCGAGCCGAAGCTCGAGACCACGCCAACGATCGCCGATGGACCCAAGCCATCCGAGCCGGATCCGATTCGCAAGCCGACCAAGCCGCAGCCGAACCGCAAACCGACGCAGCCGCCGATCACGACCAAGCCGAACAAGCCCGAGACGCCGGAAGCGCCGGTGATCACCGAGGACAAACCGGAGAAGGCGACCCAGCCGACGATCACCGAGAAGCCGCCGGAGAAGCCTCCCGAGAAGCCGCTCATCCCCGACAAGCCCCAGCCGACGAAGCCGGCGCGCACGCCTGTCGTCGCGGCCTCGGCCGTCACCAAGCTATCGGGCGAGGTCCCGGCGCTGCGCGTGAACACAGGGGATGCCGACATGATCATGGCGAAGGTCTGCATCGACGACTCCGGCCGGGTCACCAGCGTGTCGTCGAAGGGCTCGACGGAGATCGTCAGCGAGCTGCAGCGCGGACTGTCGAGCTGGCGCTACAAGCCATTCCTCCGCGACGGCAAGCCGAGTGCGGTGTGCTTCCCGCTGACGATCAAGCTGATCAAGCGTTGAGCCGGCGCCTCGGCGGTCACGCGACGAGCGCGAGCGTCATTTCTTCGACACCGGTGCGATGCGCGTCGCTGTCCACACCTCCGCGGCGAGCTTGTCGGCCGACCACAGCGGCGCACCGTGGACGATCACCATCGCAGGGCCCTTGCGCTCGACCCACGAGACGTTGCCATCGAGCGAGACCCAGCGCGTGCGGTTCGCCGAGTGCTCGATCACCGCGCCCATCACCGAGGCGTCGATCGCCTTGACCGTGGCCTCGTGCGCTTCGATCGCATCGGCTTCGCTGTCCCACTCGGTTCGCGCGATCCCGATGGCCTTCTCCGGGCGCGTCTCGCCCTCGCGTGCGAGCACGACCGCGCGATCGCCGCCCCACCCTTCCGCCGCGCTGGTCGCCGTCGCGGGATCGATGCCGTGCGAGCGGAGGTACAGCGAGAAGCCGAGCTCACCCCACACCGTCGAGTGGCGCACGCCGTAGCCGCGCAACGACGCGGGCAGATCGATCGCGATCGGCACCGGCTTATCGTCGACGAGGTAGCGCTCGGGATGGAGGATCTGTTCCGTCGAGCGCGGCGGCTTCGCGAACGCGGCATCGACCGCGCTCCAGGGTTGGCGGCGGCGAAGTGCCGCGACGAAGGTCAGCCCCGAGCGGTACGGAAAGATCAGCGACTCGCGGAGGACCAGCGGCGCCTTGTCGAGCGAATCGCCCGCACCGGGGACGCTCATCGCCTTCTCGATCGCGTCGGCGACCTGCGGGTTCGACCACGGCGCCGATTGGCCCTGCCGCTTGAGCATGACCTCGATCATCAGGGCGATGCCGTCGCCCTCGACGAGCGCGCGCCGGGCGATCGAAGCATCCCCCTCGGAGTCGGGGAGATTCTCGAACTTCTTGAGATCGAAGTTCTGATCCTGCAAGCCGTGCTGGATCTCGTGTGCGAGCACCAGCTCCGCCCAGTCACCGTCGTCGCCGGCGGACCTCGAGATCGTCAGCTTCTTGGTCTCGGTGTCGTAGTAGCCCGCGATCTGATCGGTGAGCACTTCGATCAACAGCGCCGGGTAGTCGGTGCGCAGCGGGATCATGCCCCACCGTGCGAGGGCGAACCCTTCGGCCGCGTTCTCGCGCTTGGCCTTGTCCTCGTTCGCGAACGCGACGAGTCGCTTGCGCAGCCCCTCCTTGTCGACGACGTCGTTCGGGATCCGCCTCTTCAGCGGCAACCCGCGCAGCGCGCTGACCTCTCTCGCCACCGCATCGGTGCGTGCGAGCAGCGCCTCGAGCGAGATCTTCTTGGGCGGAGGTGCCGACGTGGGTGCCGGGTCGTCGGCGTGCGCGACTCCACCCATCAGGAGTGCGACGACCAGCACACGGCTCCGCATCGGCTCCAGCCTAGCATCGGCATCCGCCACGCCGCCCGCTATGATTGCCGGGTGCGCGCGATCCTCCTGTTCTGCCTCGTCGCATGCACGCCGCAGGACGATCCGCCGGTGTTCGGCTTCCTCGGTCCGGTCGAGAACGTGTTCCAGGGCGGCAGCACGATCGGGTTGTGGGAGGTCCGCTCGCCCTCGCGGTTGACCTACAAGTTCGGCGACGGCCAAGCGACGGCCCGCGAGTTCTCGCTCGAGTTCCGGCTCGACCCACCCGAGGAAGCGCTCGAGAACGGCGCGTTCGGCGTCGGCTTCGTCGCGATGCTGCCGGGGCGCGCGACCGCACCCGAAGGCGAGCTCGACCCGGACGTGATCAATCAGATCGGCGGCTCGACCGACACCGCGGTGATCTTCAAGCGACCGGATGCGACGGGCCCCGCGTGGCTCGCCGACTTTCGCGATGGGTTCTCGTGTGCAATCTGCCTGCGCGAGGAGCAGCCCGATGGCTTCGCGCCGGTCGACTGCACGTTCGTCACCATCGAGCCGGCGTTCACCAATCGCTGCACCTGGTGACGTAGGATCGCGGAGTAACGCTTCGCGACGACCACGACGCTGCGCTCGCGCGCGGCGACGCACTCGAGCGCGAGCTCGATCAGTCAGGGGAGGAGGTCGCCGAGGCGGAGGCGAAGCTCGCGGCGGCGAATACAGAGCGCGACCGACTGGCCTCCGAAGTGGCCGAGCTGCGCGCGAAGCTGCCCGAACCGCCAGCACCACCAGCGACGGAGACACCGCCCGCGCCGGAACGGCCGACGAACTCCTCAAGCACGTTCGTGATCGTCGCGGGTCTCGCGATCGTGGCGCTCGTCGTCGTCATCGTGTCGACCCGCCGGGTCGGATCGAAGAGCGCGCCCCCGAATCCGACCTGCACGCTGGTGACGGAGCCGCCCGGCGCGACGATCGTCGCGACCCGTCGCGATCGCGTCTCCGAGCAGCTGATGCCCAAGATGGCCGAGACGCTTGGCCCGTCGACATACACGATGACGATCGGCACCACGCCGCTGTCGAAGACGCGCCAGGAATGGATCATCGAGAACGTGATCGACTCGCCGAGCTACGAAGCCCAGCTCGCGGGCTATAAGCCGATGCCGGTGTCCTCACCGCTCGAGGGCATGGGATGTTCCGCGATCGTCTATCGCCTCGAGCCGTCACCGTGACGTTCCGCGACGACCACGACGCTGCGATCGCACGCGGGGACGCGCTCGAGCGCGGCTCGACCAGGCGAAGGAGACGGCCGACAAGGCCGAATCGAAGCTGGCCGCAGAACGTGCCGAACGAGCGCGGCTCGAAGCCGAGGTAGCGGAGCTGCGAGCGAAGCGACCAGTACCCGTCGTCAAGGTCGAGCCGAAACCCGACGAGTCCGGCAGCCACTCGTCGACGCACCGCTGAGAAGCCTGGAGTGCTTGGACTCGACCTTCGCGCTCCGGCGTCAGTAAGCCGGCAGCCCCATCGACGACGACCTGCGCACCTCGAGCTCGGACTGGGGATCGCAGAATCTATGGGGCGGCCCAAGGTTCACGCGTGGACGAGCATCCAAGCCGCATGCGCGCGCTCTTGATCGTGGTGCTCGTCGCTCTGCCGGCGTCAGCCGCCGCCGCGCCGACCATCGAGGACACCTGGCTCACCACGCTCACCAATCAAGTGGTCGACGACCTCAAGGCCGGCAAGCCGCTGGTCGCCGAGGTTCACGTCCCGCTGTGCGACAACACGATCATCCGCTGCGGCAATGCGAAGCTCGGCGATGGCGACTCGCTCGAGGGCAACCTCCTGTGGACCACGACGCCGGGCTTCGGCGCCTGGTTCACCCGCCGTGGCAACGGGTGGAAACGCGTGGCGAAGCACCGCGAGACCGGCGACCCGAACGTGCTCGCGATCGACGTCTACCAGCGCAGGGTCTCGACACCCGCCGCGTGGCGCAAGCGCGGTGTGCCCGCGAGCTTCGAGCTCGACCTCGTGATCCACGCGTGGCGCGGCAAGGCGATCGACACCGCCCTCGCTGCCTACGCGAAGGATGTTTCGGGCGGAGCGGCGCGCGAGGTCGTGCTGGATGACAAGTCGATCGTACGTGCCGGCGGCGCCGCGCAGCTCGTCGCGTGGGTCGGGCACAACCGGTTGATGGACTTCGACACCGCGTACGCGTGGCCGAAGCCCGGCGCGGAGGCGAAGGGCACGATCGCGATCGCCTGCCACACGGCTCCTTACATGGAGACGCAGATGGCAAGTGCGACGAGAGTGCCGCTGTTGCTGACGCGAGATCTCCTGTTCGCGAACGCCGCGCCGCTCGACGCGGTCGTCCTCGCGTTCGCCAACGGCTACGGCTACGCGAAGATTCGCGCCGATGCCTCGACGGCGTATGCCGCGATCCGCGAGCGCCCCGTCGAGAAGATCTCGGGTGCGTTCACCAACCCGAGCGATCGGCGCTGGAAGAAGCGCTGATCACGAGTCGCGCCGGGCGTGCACGCACCGCTTCGAGCGGTGGCTCCGGGTCAGTAGGCCGGCGCCGGGAACGGCGCGGGCGGCGGAGGTGCAGGCGCGGGATATGGATAGGGGTACTGACCCGGCAGCGGCTGCGGCACCAGGATCACCGCCGCAGGCTGCTTCGCGGGACCGCGCCGCCCGAGCGGCACCGACATCATCACGCCGAGGCCGCCCTTGTACTTCGCGGGTGTCTGCGAGGCGTTCCAGTACAGCATCCCCGACGCGAGCACCGCACCGTCGGCGAACGACACCTCGCCGCCGGCCGAGACCAGGAAGTTCACCGGACCGGAGTGGACCTCGGGCTCGCTGAACAGCGGATCCTGCTCCATCCCCTTCGCCTCGATCGTCGGATGCTGGCGCATCGTCACGCCGCCGAACAGCGTGAGCTCGGGAGAGATCTTGTAGCTCGGGGTGATCGACGCAGCGAGCTGGCCGACGTTGTCGCGACCCTTGGTCTGGATCTGAAACGGAAAGCACTCCTCGCCGGCGGCGCACGTGAGGTACTCGACGTACGGGACGCTCCACACGATCGCGTCGACGCCGACGCCGATCCGGACGTCGGGATTGCCGGTAGGGATCGAGAAGTCGACGGTGAAGCCGTAGCCCTGCACGCCGCCACCTTTGACGTCGGGCTGCGTGTCCTTCAGCTTCTCCGCGCCCTGCGCGAGGCCGTTCTCGTAGATCAGGCCGATCGACGCGTTCTCACCGGTGCGCAGCTTGAGCGCGCCGTGGAGCTGCGTCGACGGCACTTCGATCCCTGCATTGTCATCGCCCGCCGTCGGGCGTCCGAGCGAGGTCACGCTCGACGCCCCGGCATCGAGCTGGCCGGTCGCCGACAGCGGTTGCCCCGTGGTCATCCGAGGCACTGCGCGCGGCACCAGCGCGGCGCGGTTGAAGTTGTAGTTCCCGCACGCCGCGAGTGGGATCAAGGCTAGGAGGAAGCGCATCCGCCGACTCTACGGCGGTTACGTCGATCTCGGATGCAAACAGCCCAAATGACCGGCCTTTGCCGTCCGCTGTGATGCGGTAGGGTGCGCACCCGATGCGTCCCGCGCTGACTGCCGCCCTTGCCTCCGAGGGCGTGCTCACCATCGCCGGCTCGACGCCGGGGTGGGCAGCGTGGCTCGCGACGCAGCTCGGCCAGCGAGCGGATGATGCGCTCGTCGTGCTCGTCGCGCCCGATGACGATCACGCCCGCCGCCTCGAGACCGACGTGCGGTTCCTGCTCGGCGGGCACGATCCCACCCTGCTCGATCCGGTCGCCGTGCTGCCCAGCATCGACATCGAGCCGTATGCCGAGCTGTCGCCGGATCGCGACGCGATCGTGGAGCGGCTCGCCACGCTGTACCGGCTCGCGGTGCCCGAGCTGCGACCGCGCGTGGTGCTGACCTCGGCGGCGGCGCTGATCCGGAAGACGCTGGCACCGGCCGAGCTCGCGTCTCGCGCTCGCGTGATCAAGGCCGGCGATCGGATCGATCGCGACGAGCTCACAGCACAGCTCGTCGCGATGGGCTGGTCGAAACTGCCGGTCACCGACGAGCCCGGCACGTTCGCGGTCCGCGGTGGCGTGATCGACGTGTTCTCGCCGACCTCGCCCCATCCCGTTCGCATCGAGCTGTTCGGCGATGACGTCGAGACGCTGCGCTGGTTCGATGCAGAGTCGCAACGCACGCTGCGGCCGATCGATCAGGTGCTGTTGCACCCGGTGCGCGAGACCATCGTCACCGGCACGCGCGATGTTCGCACGCGCGTCCGCGAGTACGCCGACGAGATCTCGTTTCCGACCAAGGCCGCACGCCGCCTGATCGAACAGCTCGAGGCCGGCGAGGTGTTCGTCGGCATCGAGGGGCTGACGCCCGCGTTTCACGACGAGCTGGTGGCTCCGGGATCGTATGTCCCCGCGGCTGCGCGCTGGCTGTTCGTCGATCCGGCCGCGAGCCGGCGGGTCGTCGTCGAGGCGTGGGCCGATGCCGAGGCGCGGTTCGCGGATCGCAAGGTCAAGACGCTCGCGTATCCACCGTCGGCCCACTACGCGACCACGGGCGAGATCTTCGACAGACCGCGGCGGATCGAGCTGCCCACCCTCGAGGTCTTGGAAGGCGGCACGACCAAGCTGCGCGTCGACATCGACAACCTCCACGGGCTCGCACAGCAGCTCGACCACGCGCGCACGTTCGGAGATACCGAGCATGCGGGACCTCTCGTCGAGGCGCTGACTCGGTGGCTAGGGCGTGGCGTGCGGGTCGCGATCGCGAGCGATTCGCAGAGCCGCACGGATCGGCTGATGGGCGTGCTCTCCGCGCGCGGGATCGCCGTGCGCGTCGCGGCACCGGGTGAACGCCCGACCGTGCAGCTCGGCGTCACCATCGTGACGGGCGCACCGGCCCACGGCTTCGCCGCGCCCGAGGACGGCGTCGCCGTGATCCCGGCGCAGAGCATCTTCGGGCAGCGCCACCATGGGACGCACGGCAAGACGCGAAAACGCGCCCGCGATGCGTTGCTCGGCAGCGTCGGCGATTTCTCGCAGCTGTCGCCCGGCGACTATCTCGTCCACCAGCGCCACGGCGTCGGTCGCTACGTCGAGCTCGCGAAGCTATCGATCACCCATCGCGATGCCGGGGTCGGCGCGGCGAATGTCGAGACGCTCAAGCTCGAGTACGACGGCGGCACGCTGTACCTGCCGGTGTACCGACTCGGTGAGGTCCAACGCTACGTCGGTGCCGAGGGTCACGCCCCGAAGCTCGACAAGCTCGGCGGCGTCACCTGGGAGCTCACGCGCACCAAGATCGAGCGCCACGTCCAGGCGCTCGCCGAGGAGCTGCTGCAGCTCTATGCGCAACGCGCCTCGCTTCCCGGCCATCGCTTCCCGGCCGCCGACGATTCGTATCGCGAGCTCGAGGCGACGTTTCCGTTCGACGAGACACCGGATCAAGCCGCGGCCATCGAGGCCGTGCTCGCCGACATGGAAGCGCCGCGCGCGATGGATCGCCTGGTCTGCGGCGACGTCGGCTATGGCAAGACCGAGGTCGCGTTGCGCGCCGTGTTCCGCGCCGTACAGGGCGGCAAGCAAGCGTGCGTGCTCGCACCGACCACGGTGCTCGTCGAGCAGCACTTCCGGACGATGACCGAGCGCTACAAGGGCTTCCCTATCGAGATCGGGCGGCTGTCGCGGTTCCAGAGCAAGGCCTCGCAGATCGAGACGATCACCAAGCTCGCCGAGGGTAGGATCGACATCGTCGTCGGAACGCATCGCGTGCTGTCCGCCGACGTGCGGTTCAAGGATCTCGGCCTCCTCGTGATCGACGAGGAGCAGCGGTTCGGCGTCGCGCACAAGGAGCGGATCAAGAAGGCGAAGACGCAGGTCGACGTGCTGACGCTGACCGCGACCCCGATCCCGCGGACGCTGCACCTCGCGATGGCGAACCTGCGCGACCTCTCGATCATCGCCACGCCGCCAGCCGATCGCCGCGCCGTTCGCACGTTCGTGTCGCGGGTCGACGATTCGGTGATCAAGGAATCGATCGCGCGCGAGCTCGGCCGCGGCGGTCAAGTCTTCTTCATCACGCCCACGATCGGCCAGATGGGCGTGCGCGAGGTCGATCCCAAGGTCCCGAACGACGCGCGTCCCCCGATGCGGCGCACCAAGCCGCGGGACGACGATCGCTCGATCGACGAGTGGGCCACCTACCTGCGCGAGCTCGTCCCAAACGCGCGGGTCGGCATCGGGCACGGATCCCTGACGCCCACCGAGCTCGAGGACGTGATGACGAAGTTCGTCCGCCACGAGCTCGATATCCTGGTCGCGACCACGATCGTCGAGAGCGGCCTCGACATCCCGAAGGCGAACACCATGTTCGTCGCACGCGCCGACGCGTTCGGGCTCGCGCAGCTCTACCAGCTGCGCGGGCGGATCGGCCGCTCCAAGGAGCGCGCATATTGCTACCTCCTCGTCCCCGAGCCGGAGCACATCACCGAGGAAGCCCGCCGCCGGCTCGAGACGCTGCAGCGCTTTACCGAGCTCGGTGCTGGGTTTCAGATCGCGTCGCAGGATCTCGAGATCCGCGGCGGCGGCGAGCTGCTCGGTGCGAAGCAGTCGGGTGCGATCAGCGCGGTCGGCTTCGATCAATACGTCCGGATGCTCGAGCACGCGGTCGCTCGGCTCGACGGCAAGCCGATCCACAGCGAGATCGATCCCGAGCTGACGATCGAGACGCCGGGCTTCATCCCCGAGGAGTACGTCCCGGATCCGGGGCAGCGGCTCGACCTCTACAAGCGGCTCTCGGCCGTCGACACCGACGACGATCTGACCGCCGTGATGGCCGAGATCAGCGATCGCTACGGGCCGTGGCCCGGTGAGGTCGTGCTCCTCGGCGAGCTCATGGGAGTCAAGGCGATCGCGCGCGGCATCGGGGTCACCACCCTCGAGATCTCTCGCTCGCGCATCGCGGTGGGGCTGCCCGACGGAGACCCCGCCCGCCTCCTGGTCGCCGCCAACTGGCGCAGGCTCCCGGATGGGCGGTACGCGATCACCCCTCCAGCTCCCGGTGGTCCTGCGGCCGCGCGACGTGCGCTGCTGGAGGCGCTCGGTCGTGGCGCGTGACAAGACCGCGAAATGGCGGGGCTGCCGTCGTTCGTGACGTTGGCACCCCGGCGCAACACCGTGCTTGTTGGGCACTCGGCGCCGTGGTACGTGAACCTATCGTGATGATTCGGGTTCCTGGCATTCTATTCGCCTGCGCCTGCGCCCTCGTCGGCTGCCACAAGAACGACGACGCAACCCCGACCACGAAGACCTCGAACGCGCCCGGCGCACCGAACACGCCGGCGCAGCAGAGCACCGACGAGCTCAAGACCGTGCTCGCGAAGATCGACGACGTCACGATCACGCTCGCCGAGTTTCAGGAGCGCATCAACCGCCAGTCGCCGTACATCCGCGCGCGGTACACGTCGCTCGAGCAGAAGAAGGAGTTCCTCGATTCGCTGGTCCGCTTCGAGGTGCTCGCGAAGGAAGCCTACCGCCGCGGCCTGGACAAGGATCCCGAGGTCGTCCGGACGATGAAGCAGGTGATGATCCAGAAGCTGATCCGGGACGAGTTCGACGTCAAGGTCACCGCGGATAACGCGGTCAGCGACGCCGACATGAAGGCGTACTACGACGCCAACGTCGGGGAGTACGTGAAGCCGGAAGAGGTTCGTGTCTCGGCGGTCATCGTCAAGAACAAGGCCCAGGCCGATCGCGTCGCGATCGAGGCGCGCGGCGATGCCGGCAAGACCAACAAGGGCTTCCGCGATCTGGTGATGAAGTACTCCGCCGACGAGGAGACCAAGCTCCGAGGTGGCGACCTCCGCTACATGGATGCGACCACCAAGGACGTCCCCGCGAACGTCGTCAAGGCGGCGTTCACGCTCTACAACACCGGTGATGTGTCGACGACGGTCGATGCGGGTAACGGCACGTTCTACGTGCTCAAGCAGACCGGTCGTCGCAGGAGCGTGACCAAGACGTTCGACGACGCGAAGCCGCAGATCCGCAACAAGTTGTTCCGCGACAAGCGGCTGCAAGCGCAGAAAGACTTCGTCGACGGCCTGCGGGCGAAGAGCAAGATCGAGATCAACGAAGCGAACCTGGCGAAGGTCCGCATCGACACCTCGCAGGCGGTCGACGATGGTCACGGCCAGACGGTGGCCCCGCCTGCGGGTGCGTTGAATCCACCACCTCCGGCGATGCCAGCCGGCGATCCTGCCGTCCCCGGTGGCAAGAAGGAGAACGAGTGATGCGTCGTTTTGCAATCATCCTGGTCACGCTCGGTCTCCTCAGCTCCGTCGCGTTCGGCGACGAGGAGAAAGACAAGCCGGCCGCCTCCAAACCGGCGACCAAGACCAAGTCGCCCAACTCGGGCCGCAAGGTCGTCGTCGAGCGCGTGGTCGCGATCGTCAACGATGCGATCATCCTCGCGAGCGAGCTCGATGCGCGCATGGTGCCGGTCCGCACCGAGGCGCAGAGCATCGCGGATACCAAGGAGCGCGAGCGCCGGATCGCGAAGCTGACCACGCAGATCCTCGACGAGATGATCTCCGAGGAGCTGATCGTGCAGGCCGCCGAAGCGGCGAAGGTCGAGGTCGAGGCCAGCGAAGTGCAGGCCGCGCTCGACGAGATCAAGCAGCAGAACAACTTCGACGATGCCGGGCTCGCCCAGGTCCTCGCGGCACAGGGTTACAACCTCACCAACTACAAGCAGGAGCTGCGTCGCCAGCTGCTGCGACTCCGCGCGCAGAACCAGCTCGTCGCGCCGAAGATCACGGTCACCGAGGAAGACGTCCGCGCCCGCTACGATGCACTGCAGCGCCGCAGCGAATCGGTGAGCGCGGTCAGCCTCTCGCACATGTTGTTCAAGCTACCCGAGCACGCCACCGAGCAGCAGATCACCGACGCGAAGACGAAATCGGCCAACGCGATCGCGCGCGTCAAGGCGGGCGAGGCCTTCGCGAAGGTCGCCGGCGAAATCTCCGAAGACGAGGGAACCAAGGCCACGGGCGGGACGCTCGGCTGGTTCCAGCGCGGCAGCATGGCGACCCCCGAGTGGGAGCCGATCGTGTTCGCGATGGAAAAAGGCGACGTGCGCGGCCCGATCACGGGTCCGCAGGGCCTCCACGTGTTCATGGTCAGCGAGGTCAAGAAGAACGAGCTCAAGCCGTACGCCGAGATGAAGGAAGGGCTGATGAGGGACCTCCGTCGCAAGGAGATGGAGAAGCAGACCCAGACGTGGATCGACGAGCTGCGTAAGAAGGCGTACATCGACATCAAGTTGCGATAGGCAACCCCCGCGCCAGGGGCCTGGTCGTAGTGCCCATGCGACTCGCGCGCGTCGCCCTCTTCCTCACGATCCTGATCCCTCACTTTACGGATGTCGCTGGTGCGGAAGTGCCGGCGAGATCGAAGCCGGCCAAGGTCGTCGCCGACCGGATCGCCGCGGTCGTCAACGATCAGGTGATCCTGATCAGCGAGCTCGACCAGCGGATGTTACCGCTACGGGTCGAGGCCGCGCAGATCACGGATCCCGCCGAGCGCGATCGCCGGCTCGCGAAGCTCGCGGTGCAAGTGCTCGACGAGATGGTCAACGACGAGCTCGTGTTGCAGGCGGGCGTCGCGGCGAAGCTGACCGTCGACGAGCAGGAGGTCGACGCAGCGATCGACTACATCAAGCAGCAGAACAAGATGACCGACGAGCAGGTCGCCGCCGCGATGAAGGCGCAGGGCGTGACGCGGCAGACGGTCAAGAACGACGTGCTGCGGCAGCGCACCGTCAACGAGCTGGTCGGTCGCAAGCTCGCGGTGACTGACGATGACCTGCGCGCGCGCTACGCGGAGCTGGCGCGGCGAAGCTCGCAGATCGCGGCGGTCAACGTCTCGCAGATCCTGTTCGCGCTCCCCGAGCACCCGAGCCAGCAACAGATCGACAGCGCGAAGACCCGCGCCCAGGCGGCGATCGAGCGCGTCAAGCACCACGAGGCGTTCGACAAGGTCGCCTCCGAGCTGACCGAGGACGCCACCACCAAAGGTAACGGCGGCATGATCGGCTGGCTCCAGCCCGGCACCCTCGACCCTGCATGGGAGTCCGTGGTGTTCGGCATGGATAAGGGCGACGTGAGGGGGCCGATCTCGGGCGCGAAGGGGGTGTACGTCCTCTATGCCAACGAGCTCAAACGGACGGAATTGGCCCCGTTCGACAAGATGAAGGAGCAGCTGACCTCGGAGCTCAGGCGGACGCAGCTCACGAAGCTGACCCGGACCTGGATCGAGGAGCTTCGCAAGAAGGCGTACATCGAGATCAAGCTCTCGTGATGTAGCGGGACGGGACAAACTGCAGCGCCTAGCTCCGCGGGTAGGTGCAAATCGCCGGAACAGGCCTATCCTTTGTGCGATGGCTTCGGTTCCAGCTCCGGTCGGAGCCGTATAAAATGACGGTTCGTGACCGACAACCGCCGGACATCTACTCGTCATACCGTCTCGATCGCCTCGCAGCTGACGATCGACGGTACACAGCGCGAAGCGACGATGATCAACCTGTCGCTGGGTGGTGCGCTGGTCGACTCCGGCATGAAGCACCCGATGGGTGCGCGCATGCAGATCGTGTTTCACCTGCCGACGATCGAGGAGGCGATCGAGATCGGCGCGACGGTGCGCTGGTCGGACGCGAAGGGCGTGGGGCTCCAGTTCGACGGCCTACGGGCGCGTGAAGTATGGGCCCTCAACGAGTACTTCAAGCAGCTGCCCTCGTCGTAGCGATCACGGGGGGCGGGACCACCGCGGACGCGAAGCCTCGTGAACGCGTCGCGGTGATCGATCTCGGTCCGGCGGATCCAACCCTGCGTAGGGCACTGTCCGCGAAGCTGATCGCCGCAGGGTTCGAGCCGTTGATGGGTGACGGGCTCGAGGACGCGCTGGCCGGTGAAGACAGCGACGCCGACGGCTTGTTGCTCGCCGCGGCGATGGCCGAAGCCCAGCGCGCGTTCGGTGCACTCGATTGCGCCGCCACGGTGGTCGCGGCGAACCAGGCGATCGGGCTCGGCGCCGCACGTCAGGCAGCCGGGCTCGCGGTTCCGGAATTGCCGCGCGCGACGGCGTACATCGTGTTGTGCGCGGATCGCGCGGGCGATGTCGATGCCGCGATGCGCGCGGTCGGTAAGTTTCGAGCCGCCGGTGGGTCTTCTCCTGGCAAGCAGGGCGATGTTCCTGCCGACGTGCTGAAGAAGTATCCCGAGCTCGACACCGTGCTCGATCGCGATCTGGTCCCGCTCGAGATCACGACCGACGCACCCGATGCCGAGGTGTGGATCGATTTCGCGCGCGCCGGCAAGGCACCGCTGACAGTCACCCTCCCCGCCGGAGAGCACGTGATCGGCGTCGCTGCAGGCACGCGCCGGGGCTGGGCCGCGGGCTCCGCGGTCAAGACGCAGACGAAGCTAGCCGTCCCGACGCAGGACCGCGCGGGCAAGTGGTCCGACGTGGCGCAGCGGATCGCGAGCTGGAAGGGCCAGCGCCCATCGCCGCAGGAGCTCGGCTGGGTGATGGCGAAGGTCCAGACCCGGATCGTGTTGATCCACCGCGGCACGACCCTCGAAGCCTTCGGTCGGCTCGGGCTCGCCGAACCGCCTCACAAGCTCGGAGACGAGGAGCTTCCCGTGACCGAGATGCAGCGAGCGATCGCCCTGATCGATGACCGCGTCCACACCTGGAGCGATCGCGCACCCGATCCGGATCAACCGCTGTTGCTCGACGACGGCCGCCTGCGCGACCGCGACGGCAAGCTCAAGAATCCGCCGACCAAGTGGTGGGTCTACGCCACCGTCGTCGGTGCGGTCGCCGCCGGTGCGGCGGTCATCTTCGCGACCGAGAGTGGCTCGGATCGTCAACGCGTCGAGCTCCACATCCGATGAAGCGCATCGTTGTCATCCTGCTCGCGCTGGTCGCGCTGCTCGGATCCGCGACGGCCGGACCGGCGACGATGGGCCCGGTCGCGGCGGAGCGCGAGGGCACGATCGACCTGCGGCCCGCACCCGCCCAGGACATCGTCATCGCGTTGACGCGCAAGCAGCTCGAGCGCGTCACCCAAGCCGGGCGCGTCACGGTCTACGCCGAAGCCGGCATCGAAGACACCGCCACCGATCTCGCGATGCGTGCCGAAGCGGCGCTCTCCGAGATCAACGCCGACCTGTCGTCGCTCGAGGTGCCGGCAACCGTCGAGCTTCGCGTCGTTCGCGATGCTGCCGATCTGGCCGCCGTGGCACCACCCGGACGCGGTGCCCCTGCCTGGGCCGTCGGCGTCGCGTATCCCGATCTCGGTATCATCAGTGTTGCGCTCCGCCGCGGACCCAACGTCCTCGATCCGGTGTTCACGCTGCGCCACGAGCTCGCACACCTCGCGCTCGGTGCGGCGATCGGCCCGCGTGCGCCGCGCTGGCTGCACGAAGGCTTCGCGTACCAGCATTCGCCCGAGTACTCGCGCGAGCGCGTCGAGACCCTCGCCGGGATGGCGTGGTTCGGCAGCGTGATCCCGCTGCGCGAGCTCGACATCTCCTTTCCCGCCGACGAGCTGCCCGCCAATCGCGCGTACGCCGAGAGCTTCGACTTCGTCGGCTTCCTCGCGAACCGTGGTCGCTGGGAAGACCACGACGACGATGGCGATCGCTTCCCGTTCCGCCGCTTCCTCTACGAGCTCGGCAACGGTGCCTCGATCGACGCCGCCGCGATCCGCGCGTATGGCCGCCCGATCCAGGGGCTGTTCGAGGAGTGGCGGCAGGATCTCGGTCGCCGCTACCGGCTGATGCCGATCGGTCTGATCGGCTTCGCCGCGTGGATCTTCGTCGGGCTCCTGCTCGTCCTCGCCTGGCGGCGCCGCCGCAGCCAGGCGAAGCGCAAGGTCGCGCAGTGGGACTCCGAGGAGCTGGCGAGGCGCGCGCGTGAATCGTCGCTGGTGGTCGCCCCGCCCTACGTGCCGTGGCCCGGTGAGGATCCACTGGGCGAGGAGCCCGACGAAGACAAGCCGAGCGATCCGAGCCTGCTCAACTGATATCGTGGAGGCATGCGGCGCCTCCTCTTCGTCCTGGTTCTTGTTGGATGCAAGAGCAAGCCGAGCGTCGAGCTCGTCGGCTCGTCCTGCGCCGATGTCGCGGGCTGCACCGCCGAGTGCGACCGCGGCGTGGTCGTGGCGTGTGATCGGTTGGTGCCGCTGACGCCGGATCCGACGGCGCGGCAGGCCGTGTATCGCAAGGCCTACGAGCGGTGGTCGCAGATCTGTGACCTCGGCGCGCCCGAGGCCTGTCTGTCCGCAGCGCGGACGTCTCTCGCGTCACACGGCGGCGCACCGAATGCGAACACCGACGTGCTAGCGCGCGATCCAGAGGCTTGCGAGTACATCGAGATCTACATGCGCGCGCAGGGCACCCCGCTTCGGCAGCCGTGTCCGTGACCGCACGAGAGTGGTTCGCAGCTCGCACGTGATGTGCCGGGGGTGGCCGGCAGGGCACGATCAGGGGCACGATCAGGGCAAATGGGGCTTGAAGGGCCGGCAGCCCGATAGGCCGGTGACGGCGTAAGTCCTTGGTTCGTGACGCCGAACCGCTGGCACGAACCCTGATGAACAGGCTGTCATGCGCGCTCGACTTGCCATCACCTTCCTCGCCCTCGCCGCGTGTGCCACCGACGCGGTGGACCTCTCCGACAACGATGGCTTCGACGACACCGACACCGTGCAGGACGGCAAGGCCGACGCCTCCAAGCGCACCACCGTGCACCGGTTCGCGGACCGGCGCTTGTTCCCCGAGGGCGGCGCCTACGATCCGGTCGACCGTGCGTTCTACACCGGCAGCCTGGAGCACGGCACGATCACGAAGGTCGACGCCGCGGGTGCCGAGACCAGTTGGTTCGCGGGCACCGGTGAGCAGGCGCGCTTCACGCTCGGCATGCAGGTGGATTCCGAACGGCGCCGGCTGTGGGTCTGCACTACCAAGGACTCGCTCGGCTCGATCTGGATCTTCGATCTGACGACCGGCCAGCGGATCTCCAACATCGATCTCCGCTCGGTGAACCCCGAGGCTGCCTGCAACGACGTGCTCCTCGATGGCGATGCCGCGCTGGTCTCCGATCGCGAGAACACGCACATCTATCGGATCGACGAGAACCGCAAGGTCACCGTGTGGGCGCACGATCCGCTGCTCGGTGGCACGCTCGTCAGCCTCAACAGCCTGGTGTTCACGCCCGATCACAGCGCGGTGCTCACCGCCGTGTACCTCGAGCCGTCGCTGGTGCGCATCAGCGCCGCGAACCCGCGCGACGTTCGCAAGGTGAAGCTGTCGGGCGACCTGTTCATGGACGGCTTCAACCTGCTCAACGGTCCCGACGACCTGATGATGGTCGGCGACCAGCTGATCGTCGCGTTCGGCTCGAGCATCAAGCGCGTGACGCCGGCCGATGCCTCGTGGTCCAGGGCGGCCGTCAAGTCGACGCGCACGATCGGCGGCGTCACCGCGCTCGTCGAGGCCGAGGGCAAGCTGTACGGGATGAACGGTCAGTCGGTGCGGTTTGCGCTCAAGGTGCCGCCGAACCCGTTCGAGATCTTCGAGATCGACGTCACGAAGCTGCGCTAACCAGACAGCCGGCGGTCGAGACTGCGAGCGCTAACCCAGAGTTCGCCTGTGCCGATCCTTCGACCAGGCGAATGATGGGGCACGGGGGTGGCTCGTCCTCGAGCAGGGATGGGGTTAGACCCAGGACCCGAGCGCGGACTTCGCCTCGTCGAGCGACAGCTCGGAAGCGGCAGTCGAGACCTCGTCGGGGACCCAGTCTGGGAATGCCGTGATCATGTTGCGGTGCTCGCCGGTGGGCATGTGCTCCTGCTCGATGGAGGCCACGCGATCGCGGGCGAGCACGCCTGCCTCCGCGAGCTTGGTGAGCGCCGGCCACTTCGCGCGATGCACGAACGTGATCTTGCCGTCGATCAGCTTGAAGCAGCGGATGTCGTCGGAGTCGTCGATCGACGACAGCGCATCGAAGATCACCTGCGCCTTGGGATGCGACCACCAGCTGCCGACGATCGGCTCGCCTGCGATCGCCTCCGCGACCGACGGCACCGGGCCGCGCGCCGATGCGAGGACGACGCCGTGTTCTTCGATGAACTTCACCCAGTTCTTCGAAGACTTGCCGGCGGATTTCGACGTGGCCTTCTTGGGCGCAGCCTTCTTGGGCGCAGCCTTCTTGGGCGCAGCCTTGTTGGGCGCAGCCTTGTTCGGCCCAGCCTTCGGCGCAGCCTTCGGCGCAGCCTTCGGCGCAGCCTTGTTCGGCCCAGCCTTCGGCGCAGTCTTGTTCGGCCCGACCTTCTTGGCCGCGACCTTCCTGGGCGCGACCTTGGACGTCGTCTTCTTCGGCGCGGCCTTGGTCGCCTTGGTCGCCGGCTTTGCCTTGGGCTTCTTGTTCACGGCGGCTCGCCGATCATAGAGCTAGCGAGGGATGACGAACAAGAAATCGCGGGGCGGGACGAAGCGATAGCCGTCTTCGGTGACCCGGATGATCTCCGAACCGTCTTCGCCGAGCAGGCGGCGGATCCGCATGATGTTCGTGAACAGCGCGGCATCGTGGCGGAGGGGGTGGTACTCGACGTTCCACACTGCCTGGACGATCGCCTCCTTGGAGAACACCTTGCCGGGTGCCGAGGCGAACAGGAACAGCAGGCGCTTGAGCAGCGAGCGGCGGCGGAGGTCGGCGAGCTCCGCTCCGTGGCGCCAGATCACCTCGCGGACGCCATCGACCGCCAGGGCACGACCGGCGAGCCGGAGGACCTCGGGGTTCGCGTCGGCGACATCGCTCGGGACGCCCTCGGCGTCGATCACCCGGAACGGGCGCTGCGCGGTCAGGCCCAGGTCGGTGAGCAAGCGGGCGGCGCCTTCGATCGCCGTGGACGCCATGGTGGCGGCTGACGGGGCCGACGGATCGGCGACCGCCTCGTGACCCGAGATGGAGTCGAGGGCAGCGTGGGCGACCAGGCGCTCGACCGGCAGACCGGCCGTCATGGCGAGCTCGGCGGCGTCGCGGGCGTACGACACCGCGGAGGCCGCGTCGTCGTCGTCACGTGCGAGTGCAGAGAGAGCGAGCAGCGCGTGGACGCGGGCGCGCACCAGACCCGCGCCGTGGGCTTCGCGAGCAGCGCGCGTGGCGGCCGCGCGAGCGTTGCCGCGATCACCCCGGGCGAGCTCGAGCCGAGCAACGATCACGAGCGCGCAGGTCAGCTCGATGGTGCGGTGGGCGCGTTCGGCGAGCACCGCGGTATCGCGCGCGAGCTCGAGCGCGAGTGCGACATCACCCGTGGCGAGTGCGACCTCGGCGCCAGCGAGCCGGCGATCGAGATCGTCGCGCGATTCGGCACCCGCGTTCTGGGCGAGCTCGACGGCACCGGCGCGCTGACCGGAGAGCGCACGTGCAGTCGCGAGCGACACGGCGACGGTGGCAGCGCTGATCGCATCGAGCGCCGGCTTGCCGTGGAGCTCCTCGAGCGCAGGCAGCGCGACATCGAGACGAAGCTCGAGCAGATCGATCGCCGCGACCACGGCGGCGCCGCGGGCCGCGAGGTGACCGAGCTCGCGACGCACGCTCGAGGCGAGGGCCGCGCTGGCCAGCTCCGCGGCGACCGCAGGCTGACCGCGGACGATCTCGAGCTCGGCGAGATCGAGCTCCGCGCGCAGGGCACCGAGCTCGTCGCCGCGTTCGCGACGGGCACGCACGACTTCTTGGAGCATCGTCGCAGCGCTCAGGCTGTCGCCGCGGCGGCGGGAGACGAGCGCGCGCGCGGCGAGCACTTCGTCGGCGACGGCGACCGCATCGAGATCGCGAGCAGCGGCATCCGCGGCATCGAGTGCGGCGGCGGCTTCGACCAACCTGCCCTCTCTCGCGAGCCCGACCGCGCGGCGAGCGTCGACGATCGCGGAGAGCTCGGAGGACTCGAGACAGACCGGGACGCTCTTGCAGGCGCCGTGAGCGCGGGCGAGCGCGGAACGCATCGCGGCGACGTGGCCGAGATATTCTTCGACGCGCGCGGAGGCGAGGTGCAGCCGGGCACGCGCGAGTGGCTCTGCGGTCGACAGGTCTCCGAGGTTGGCGAGATGCGCGCTGGCGGCGTCGGGCGCACCGGCGAGCAGCTCGAGCTCGGCGAGCACGGCGATGGCACGGACGCGATCGCTGGGATCCGCGGCGCCGAGGAGACCATTCAACGCACGGCGCGCCGAGGCGGCATCGCCCGAGGCGAGCACGAGCTCGGCGTGGATCAGCGGCGAGACCGCGCCGGGACTCGCCGCGGCGCGCTCGAAGGCTTCGGTGTAGCGACCACCGCGGATCGCGATCTCGATTCTCAGTGCGGCCAAGGCTCGCGACAGCTCGGGGGCGAGAGGCGCCTGAACCGTCTCGGCGGCGCCGGTCTGTGCGATTCCTGAGGTGCTGGTCGAAGACTTCCGGCGCGCGCGATCGCCGAGCGCATCGAGGAGCGACTCGAACTCGCCGGCACCACCGCTGCGAGCGGCGAGCTCGCGATCGGCGAGCAGGGCTTCCGCTGCGCGATCGCGATCACCGGCGACCAGATGATGCCAGACGACTTCGCGGACGCGCGTGATCTGATCCATCGCACCAAACGCACCGTCATCACCGGCTTGCCACGCGAGCCGCGGGCCGCTCGAGATCGCAGCGGTGCTGGCGACGAGAGCCGCCGCGGCACTCGACAGCCGAACGCGGTCATCGAAACTGATCTGTGCGAGCACGTCGACGCGCACGACCTCGTGCACCACGATGCGGCCGTCACCGACGCCGTCGGCGAGCTGGCGTGCGAGCAGGCTGGTCAGCGCGGCTTCGATATCGACGCCGGGTGCGAGCGCACCGATCGCCGCTGGAGCGACGGGTGCACGAAGGATCGCGAGCGCCTGCAGGGCAGCACGCGCGGGCGCATCGAGCGCGGAGACATCCCAGGCGTTCGCGCCGAACCGAGCGCGCGCGAACTCGCGGCGCAGACCGAGCGGCACACCGCGGGTGCGGGCGAGTGCCGCATCGAAGCCCTGGGCTTCACCGAACAGCTCTTCGAGGTTGCCCCACAGCTCGCCGGCAGCTTCGGCATCGAGGCCACCGAGCTCGACTTCCGCGATCGCGGCACCGACCGCCGCGGACAGTGGATCGCGGCCGACCACGACGACGCGACCGAGTGCGGTCTGGCCGAGCAACAGCGGCGACAGCAGATTCGTCGCCTCGTCGGTGCGCAGGTTGTGGATGTCGTCGATCACGAGCACCCGGGCGGTCTGCGCGAGGGTCTGTGCGAGCGAGCCGGGCATGCAGCGCAGCGCCCGTTCGGCGCGAGAGCGCAACGCACTCGCTCGATCGCCGGGGTGGCACTCGATGACCGTGGTCGTGCTCCCGCCGAGGCTGTGAGCGAGCTCGGAGACGAGCCGGGTCTTGCCGGACCCGAGCGCACCGTGGAGCGAGACCAGCGGCACGATGGCCAGGTGATCTTTGAGCGCGGCCAGCTCCTGCTGTCGGCCGACGAACGGCACCAGGCCGATAGGGGTCATGGGGTTCGTGATTTTTGAGGTTCGGCGCCGCATGCTGGCAAGCGGCGATTCAGCAAGCAGCGAGCCACGCATGGTCGCTGAGATCTTCAGGTTGTACGAGCGGCTAACCCGTTGGAAAGTGCGCGCACAGTGTAGGTTATCTTCCAGCCGTCACGTGAACCGAGGCGTCAGTTCCGCTATGCGGACGCATCGGCTGAGGGTTTGGCCGGTGACAGCAACCCCCGATCGGGCCAGATCTGGCCAGATCGACTCCGCTCGCGCCAGACAACGTCAGACGGCCACGGTCAGCAGACCGGCGATCGATTGTTCCCAGTCGGCGACCTCGGCGGCCGGCTGACGAAGGTGGCTTTCGATCCGCGGGAATGTAGCGACCGCATCATCGACCGCGCGATCGCGACCGCTCTGATACGCGCCGAGCACGATCAGATCGCGATGCTCTTCATAGATCGCCAGTCGCCGCCGCAGTGTCGCTGCGGCTTGCGCATGTTGCGCATCGACGAGCTTCGGCATCAGCCGCGACACGCTCTGTACGACATCGATCGGAGGGAAGTGGCCGCGCTGCGCGAGCCGGCGATCCAGGATGACGTGACCATCGACCAGCCCACGCACCTCGTCCGCGATCGGCTCGTCGAGATCGTTACCGGCGACCAGCACCGTATAGATCGCGGTGATCGCGCCGCGCGGTGTGGCACCGGTTCGTTCGATCAACCGAGGTAGGAGCGCGAACACGCTCGGGGGGTAGCCGTGCCGCGCCGGCGGCTCGCCCGCGGAGAGTCCGACTTCGCGCTGCGCACGTGCGACGCGAGTCAGTGAATCGCAGAGCAGCAGCACCTGCGCACCGCGCTTCTCGCGGAACCACTCGGCGATCGCGGTGGCGACGTGGATGCTGCGCAAGCGAACCAGCGGCGGTGCATCGGACGTCGCGCACACGGCAACCACGCGACCGCGCGCCGGTGCGAGCTCGTCACCGAGCAGCTCGCCGAGCTCACGACCACGCTCGCCCACCAGGCACAGCACGATCACGTCGGCATCGGCGCCGCGCGCGAGCTGACCGAGCAGGGTGGACTTGCCCACGCCGGCCGCCGCGAATAACCCGATCCGCTGACCGCGTCCGAGCGTCAGCATCGTGTCGATCGCGCGAACGCCCGTTGGCTGCGGCGCGAAGATGCGAGGGCGCGACAACGGATCCGGGGCTGCTCGATCGACCTCCCAGCGCTCGCCAGTCAGGGGTACGCCCCCGTCGATCGGCTCCCCTACCCCGTCGAGCACACGTCCGAGCAGATCGTCGCCGCACAGCACCGTCAGGCTCTGCCCGGTCCGCCACACCGCAGCCGCGAGCGCGACACCGGCGAGCTCGCCGAGCGGCAACAGCACCGCTTGCTCGCCGCGAAAGCCGACGACCTCGGCGCGCAAGGGTCCCGATCCCCGGCGATCGACATGCACGAGCTCGCCGAGCGAGACACCCGGCACGTTCGCACGGATGACGAGACCGGTGACTTCGGAGACCTTGCCGTCACCAGCCTTGTCGACCGGGCGTTCGGCGACGGAATGCATCGCTTTGGCGGTGACGCGCGCGGCCTCGGCACGCGCGTCGTTCACGATCTGCTTCGCGAGTGTGTCTGCATCCTTTTCGATCGTGCGCGCCTTCGATCGCGCGTCCTCGACCTGCGTGTTCGCGAGATCGCGTGCCTCGTCGACGATCCGCCGCGCTTCGGTGCGCGCGTCGACCTCGTCACCGCTGATCACGCGCCCCACCTTCATGACTTCGACGGTATCACGCCGAAAACTACCGAGCCCCGGACACCACGATGGATGACAGGGGCTCGGCTTGATCTCGTTTGAAGTACCGCCGTTCGACGGGCGTGGGACCGTAGCGTGCTAGTCCGGCATGCCGGGGCAACTGCTGTGCGGCCACTCGCGCGCGTTCGCGAACCAAGCGGTGGAAGGTGATCTTTGCTTAGCGCGGATCGTCTCGGGCGTGCATTTACCTCCATCGGTAGCTCGGCTGACTCGAAGAGTCCCGTGGCTTTGCGTTGCCTCGCTCGCGCGAGGGTTGCCGTTTCGTGGCGCAGGAGTTCCTGCCTGGGGTGGCACTGTCATCGTCAGCGTCGAAGGTCGAGGGACCCAAACGTGCGCGCGGGTCATGCCGGGACGTGGGGTGTAGACATGGAACGCAAATCAACAATCAGTACCGACAGTACCGAAGCCGTGTCCTTAAGGACCTGCCCTGATTCGAGTCATGAACGTCACGCTCCTTGTAAGAGTCGTTGCTCAATCACTCAGCAATCGTCGTCGTAAAACAACCGTACAAAAGTCGAGTGCGAGCTGTCACTAGAAATCTTCGAACAACTTTCATTCGCGAGCAGATCGCGCGCGTGATGTGGGCGCGCGGGATACGATGGCGGTGTGATCGGCGAGCTGATCGCAGCTAGTTGCGAAGATCCATCGGTGCTCGCGCGCATCGGCGGCTCGATCGGCGACGCGGCACGCGATGCATCGACGGAGCTCGCGGTGATGTCACCGACCGATGCACGCACCTGGCGAGCGCGCTTGATCGCGGCGGTGCGCGCACCGATTCCACCGGGACTTCGCGGCGTTCACGGCTCGTGGATCGAAGCGGGCCTCGACGGCTTGCCGGCGCGGGTGCGTGAGGCCCTCGGCGGTAGCGCGCGCGATCCGATCGAGGTCTGGCTGGTGCGCTGGGCATGCACCGAGCTCCCGCCGCTCCCGCCGGTCGATCCATCACTCGTCGCGCCTGCCGAGATCGAGGACGCTCCGAAGCTGTCGGCTGATGCCCTGGTCGCATGGCTCGCGAACCTCGGCGCCGATCAACTCGCGTACGCGCTACGGAGCAAGCCCGACGCACTGCAAGCGATCGCGGCGACGCTCGGGCGGGAGATGGATCGCGTCGTCGCTGCGGTTCGCCGGATCACCGCACCACCGCGTGCCGGTGCGCTCGGCACCACGCGAGATGCGATCGCGCGTTGCCGCGGCGAGGCCGGCAAGGATCTGTTGCTCGTGATCGGTGCTCGCACGATCGCGCCGTACACCGATCCCATGCTGCGCCGACAACTCGCGGTTCGCCTGCCCCGCCCGCGCGGTCTCCTGGTCCTCACCGAGCTGCGTGCGCGCGCTGGTGATCCGATCGAGCGCGCACCTGCGTGGGATGCGCTCGCGTCGCCGTGACGAGCTCACGCTCCGCCGGCGCAACGACCCCGGTCGACAACGCGCGGTGAACGGTTACGACTGGGGCGTGTTATGGCCGGTTTCGGCTTTGCGCCGACGCCGCTGCGGCCGCAGCTTGTAGCGCAGCAGCTTGCCACCCGGACCACGCGGCAGCGCATCGACGAACTCGATCCACCGCGGGTACTTGTACGGAGCGAGCACGCCCTTGACGTACTCCTTGAGCTCCGCCTCGAGCTTTGGACCCGATTCCTGACCGACGTTGGTGACCACGAACGCGAGTGGCTTGATCAACCCCTCGTCGTCGTCAGCACCGATCACCGCGGCTTCCCACACGGCTTCGTGGGCGACCAGCGCGCGCTCGAGCTCGTTGGGAGACACCCACTTGCCACCGACCTTGAACAGATCGTCGACGCGGCCACAGTGGTGATAGTAGCCGTCGCGATCGACCATGAAGCGATCGCGCGTGGTGAACCAACCGTCGCTGCGGAGATCGTGAACGCCGGAATCGGTGGTGCCACCCCAGTAGCCGGTGAACAGCGAGCCGCATTGCAGCTCGAGCGTCCCGATCTCGTCGACGCCGACCGGATCGTTGTCTTCATCGACCAGCCGCACCTGGACCCCCGAGAGCGGCTTGCCACAGACGCCGGGGCGCGCGCCCGGATCGTCGCTGCGTCCCGCGAGCGCGAACTGGAAGATCTCGGTGAGGCCGTAACCGACGACGACTTCGGTGCCGAGCACCGAGCGGATGCGCGGGATCAACCGCTCCGGCATGCCCTCCGCGCCGGCGACGCAGTGGCGCAGCCGAGCCAGGGGCTTGTCGATCTTCGCGAGCTCGGCATCGTGCGCCAGCTGTGCGTAGACCGACGGCGTGGCGAACAGCACCGTCGGGCGATAGCTCTCGACCGACTTGAACAGCGCATCCGAGCGCGGCTGCGCGGGGAACAGCAAGCACTCGGCCTGCATCGCGAGCGGCAGCAAGAGCCCGGCGCCCAGGCCGTACGCCGTCGACAACCGTGCGACCGAGAGGATCTTGTCGGACGTGGTGAGCTGCAGTAGATCTCGCGCGAACGAGTTGTTCGCCGCCGAGATCGTGCGCTTGCTATGAGGCACCGCGCGGAGCTCTCCCGGGCCGGAGCCCGCGGAGTAGAGGAGCAGGCAGACGTCGGTCTCGCCCATCGGCACCGACGGCTGCGGCGACGCGCCGGTGACCAGCGCGTGATAGTCGTGCACGCCCGGGTAGCTCGCGCGGACGCTGACGACCTCGCGGAGATCCGGCGTCTCGGTGCGTACCGCATCGACGACCTGCTCGTGCGCTTCGTCGACGATCGCCATCACGGCGGCCGCGTGCAGCACGTACTCCTGAACATCGTCGGGCGTCGACAGCTCGGAGACCGGCACGGCGACCGCACCCGCGTGGATCACGGCGAGGATCGCCGCGGCGGCCTCCATGGTGTCCTGCATCAGAATGAGGACGCGCTCACCGCGGCCCAGCTTGAGCTGTCGCAACCCCGCGGACAGCCGCGAGATGTGATCCGAGAGCTGGTCGAATGTCCAGACGCGGTCTCCCTCGCGGAGGGCCGGCCGTGCGCCCGCTCCATTCGCCAGCGCAGGCTCGATCAGCCAGGCCGTCAGGTTGCCCACCTCGGACATGCCGTCGAAGTGTAAGGGAGTCCGGGGAGAACCACCAAAAAACTTCGGGTGCTAGGGTGCATGCCGTGCGCATCGTTGGAGGCACCCTCAGCGGCCGGGTCCTGCGCGCGCCTCCTGGCGCGGCCACCCGACCCACGTCGGAGAAGGTCCGAGAAGCCATGTTCAACATCCTGGGCCGCCGCGAGGTGGTTCGAGGGCGGGTGCTCGACCTGTTCGCGGGCTCCGGCGCCGTCGGGATCGAGGCGCTGTCCCGTGGCGCGGTCCACGCTGTCTTTGTAGATTCGGCGAAACCGGCGCTCGGCGTCACGCAGGGCAACCTGCGCGAGATGGGGCTGGCGGACCGGGCGACCCTGCACGCGGGCGACGCGATCGCGTTTCTCAAGAAGCCGTGCGCAGAGCCGTTCAGCTTCATCTTCATCGATCCGCCGTATGCGAGCGATCTCGCCGTGCGTGCCGCACAGGCGTTGCCGCGCGAGAGCCTCACAGCGGACGCGGTGATCGTCATCGAGCACGATCGCCGCAACGCTCCGCCCGAGGCGCTCGGATCTTTGGTACGAACGGACGATCGTCGCTACGGCGACACGCTGCTCTCGTTCTACGAGGTGCCTGCTCCATGACGCAATCCAGCTCCATCGCGGTCTACCCCGGCACGTTCGACCCGATCACGAATGGCCACCTCGATATCCTCGAGCGCGCGCTCGCGGTGTTTCAGGAGGTGATCGTCACGATCGCGCCGAACATCCGCAAGAACCCCCTGTTCACCGCGGACGAGCGGATCTCCTTCATTCGCGAGGCGCTGCCTCACTATGGCGAGCGGCTGAAGTTTCAGGTCTTCGAAGGGCTGCTCGTCGAGTTCTGCCGGAGCCGTGGCGCCTCGGTGATCGTCCGCGGGCTGCGCGCCCTCGCCGACTTCGAGTACGAGTTCCAGTTCGCACACATGAACCGCCGGCTCGCGCCCGGTGTCGACACCATCTTCTTCATGACCGACGAGCGGAATCACTACGTCAGCTCGTCTCTCGTGAAGGAAGTTGCCAGCCTCGGTGGCGACGTCAACGGCCTCGTGCCCGCGGCGGTCGTCACCGCACTCAAAGCCAAGTACACGAACGCCGCCTCGAAGAAAACGCCATGACCTTCCCACTCAAGCTCGCTTCGCGTCTCGATCCGATCAAGCCCTCGATCACCCTCGCCGTCACGGCGAAGGCGGCAAAGCTCAAAGCCGATGGCATCGATATCATCAGCTTCGGCGCCGGCGAACCGGACTTCGACACGCCCGATCACATCAAGGATGCGGCGCAAGCGTCGCTGTCGAAGGGCGTCGGCAAGTACACCGACGTCGCTGGGATCCTGCCGCTGCGCAAGGCGATCGCCGCCGAGATGTCGAAGGTCCACCACACCGAGCTGTCGCCCGACCAGATCCTGGTTTCGACAGGCGCGAAGCACTCGCTCTACAACCTGTTCATGGCGCTGATCGATCCGGGCGACGAGGTCCTGATCCCGGCGCCGTACTGGGTCAGCTACCCAGACATGGTGATGCTCGCCGGCGGTCGGCCCGTGATCCTCGAGACCAAGGCCGAGGACGATTTCGCGGTCACCGCGGACCAGGTCCGCAATGCGTGCTCGGCGCGGACCCGCGCGATCGTGCTCAACAACCCGTCGAACCCGACGGGGGCTGTCTACACGAAGGCGCAGATCGAGGCGCTCGCGAAGGTCGTCGTCGAGAAAGATCTGCTCGTGATCTCGGACGACATCTACCGCCAGCTGGTCTACGGCGATGCCCAGTACCACTCGATCGCGGCGGTGTCGCCCGAGGTCGCGAAGCGCACCGTGCTCGTAGACGGGGTCTCGAAGACCTACGCCATGACGGGCTGGCGCATCGGCTACACGGCCGGTCCGGTGGCGCTGATCAAGGCGATGAACAAGATCCAGGGCCAGTCGACCTCGAACCCGACACACATCTCGCAGATCGCCACGCTCGCCGCGCTGACCGGTCCGCAGGACTGCGTCGCCACGATGCGTACCGCCTTCGACGAGCGCCGCAAGAAGATGGTCGAGCTGCTGCGCGCCATCCCGAACGTCAAGTGCCGCGAACCGAAGGGCGCGTTCTACGCGTTCCCGGATCTCTCCGCCTACATCGGCAAGAAATCGTCCGAAGGCTCGATCCTCGACGACGATGTTCAGCTCTGCGACTGGCTCGTCGAGGTCGGCAAGGTCGCCGTGGTCCCGGGTTCGGGATTCGGCGCGCCGGGCTTCGTGCGCCTGTCGTACGCCTGCTCGATGGCAAACATCGAGAATGGCGTCGGCCGCCTTGCACA
>JBBQJJ010000049.1:0-32233 GCA_038325805.1 Haliangiales bacterium | reverse complement strand
GATCTCGGTGATAGGTCTCCTCGGTGAATCGATCGCGGATTGGCAACTCGCGCGATTCAAGCGAACGCAGAAGGGCATGGTGTGCGACGTCGGCCTGTGGAGCTGGTCGAGACACCCCAACTACTTCTTCGAGTGGTGCGTCTGGTTGGGGTACGCAATACACGGTCTCGCGTTCACGCCGTACGGACTCATCGCGATCGTTCCGCAAGCGTTGCTGCTGTGCTCGATCCTGTTCGTCACCGGCATTCCACCGACGGAGAAACAGTCGATCGCGTCTCGTGGCGATGCGTATCGTGCGTACCAAGCACGCGTATCGCGGTTCATTCCGCGACCGCCGAAGCGAACGTGATCGCGGCGTGCGACGACGGTCCTCATCGCGTTGGCGTTCAGGCCGCCAGGCTTCAGCGCTCACGAGAATCTCACGAGCGGCGAAGTGATCACGACCGAGGTTGGCCTGATCGCCGAAAAACACGATCGAGCACATCGAAGCCTGCTTGTCGTCGGAGCGACCTACTCCCGAAAATCCGCAACTCCTCGACTAGATTTCTGGAGAGGCCCCCGCTACCCGCTCACCACTCGCGATTCGGCTGGTAGCGGTGGACCTCGATGTCGAACTCGTACCACTCCTTCATCGGTCGCGTGCCCGGCGGGTACTTCGGCAGCGCGCCCTGCTCGACGAAGTACGCTAGGTCGGTGAGCTCCTGCTTGCAGTGGGATGGATGGAGCCATGGGACGTAGCCGTGTTTCTCCTCGAGCGCGCGGCCGCGCTCCGGGAAGATCGTGCGCGTGTGCTCCCCGTGCTTGGGATCGACATCGAAGACCCGGCATTCCCCGAGGTTGTCCATGGGGGACGTCACGTAGCCCGATAGGAGGCGGAGCATCTTGCCGGTTAGTGGACCTGCGGCGAGCGTTTCGAGATCCCATTCGAAGATGAAGTTGTACCTACCGGCATCCAGCGCGCGGCACCGCGTCAGGTGCGGGCAGCGCGCGATCTGCGCCCAGGTGTCCTTCGGAAGCACAGTGGAACGGTCAGCAATTTCATACCAGAAAACACATCGAACCCGAACGAGTCGAGCCGCGAGAGCTCCGGCATCGCCAGGATTTGCTCGAGCGGAATTGGTTCGAGGCCGCCGTCCGGTCGTGTTGGCACCGGACCGGGCAGCAAGGTCTCCTGGTCGTACGGTTCGCAGAAGCGAACGTGTCGTATCGGCGCGAGACGAAATAGCAGCTCGGCGTACTCGAGGAACACGGACGGGTGGATCGAGATCTGGGTCGGAAAACCGCGGTCAAAGAAGAGCCCTTCCGAGATGATCGAACCGTCGAGTTCCTGGTTCCTTGGCAAGAATCGAGCGAGGTCGCGAGACCAACGCTGCTTGTTGCGTCGCAGAAGTGAACCTACTGCCTGACCCTTGTCCGAGTCGAATGGGAGTTCGTGGCGACGGCGGCTCACCATTTCTATATCGAGCCGAATAAAGGCTGCGTGGTCGGGATCGGAAGACTCGATGAGGTCGGCAAAGGCCAGCCGCGCGTCGTCATCGTCGGGTCGGTCGCAGATGGATTGAAAGGCCGCTTCGATCGTCATCACTACTTCCCTTTCTTGGTTGCATTCCGGTGTCTCGCATAACGCGCGGTCTGAGTGGCCGTCGCTGCGAAGCCGCCGGAGAAGTTGCCGCTCTCGGCAGGCGCGTCCCACTGATCGGACGCCCGGAGGAGCTCGAACGCGCGCTCGACGGTCTTTCCAGCGTTCGTGACCTCCGTCGCGTCTACATGAAGCATCACGTCAGCCAGCGGCAGAAACCGCGACGCGGCGCCGGTGACGTCGAGCGAGCTGACAGGCTTCTCGCCGACCATGAAGCGAACGCGGTAGCCGATGTACTGGTCGTCGTGAAACAGCGGCTGGATGAGATAGTCGCCGCCCTTACCTTTGATCTGCGCGATCAGCTCCAGCACGGCCAGAGGGTAGTCATTGTTACGACCGAGCGCCGCGACGTAGGCGGTTCCCTCGGCATGAACCGGCTGCTTCGTCTTCTGGCTGGTGCCGTTGACGTCGTAGACGTGCTTCGATCGCAGCTTCGGATCGATGTTGCTCTCGTCCACTAGCGTGCTGCGGTCAGGCTTCTCCGGCATTCTTGGCATCGCGACCTTGCCCTCGCGAAGCGACAGTCTTCCCGACGTCGGCTTCGTGATCCCCATCGACGCCGCTAGCGATGGCTCCGCGTGCGCCTCGGCGAGCATGCGGAACTGGTCGTTCTCCAGGAGTCTGGCGGGCGAGTCCGTACCAACCATCACCACCTTCGCTCGCGGGTTCTTTGTTCTTGAGCACCAACTCGGCGGCGCTCACGCCGGTGCCGCCCATGCCGGCGATCACCCAGTTGTTCGACCGCAGCGCCTGATCACGACCGAGGTTGGCCTGATCGCCGAAGAACACGATCGAGTACATCGAAGCCTGCTTGTCGTCGGAGCGACCTCCTCCCGAACATCCGGACCAGGAGCAACTCCTCGACTAGATTTCTGGAGAGGCCGCCGCTACCCGCTCACCACTCGCGATTCGGCTGGTAGCGGTGGACCTCGATGTCGAACTCGTACCACTCCTTCATCGGTCGCGTGCCCGGCGGGTACTTCGGCAGCACGCCCTGCTCGACGAAGTACGCAAGGTCGGTGAGCTCCTGCTTGCAGTGGGATGGATGGAGCCACGGGATGTAGCCCTGCTTGTCTTCGAGCTCGCGTCCCCGCTCTTGAAAGATCGTACGCGTGTGCTCGCCGTGCTCCGAATCGACATCGAAGACCTGGCATTCACCGAGGTTATTGATGGTCGACGTCACGTGGCCCGATGCAATGCGCAGCATCTTGCCGGTCAGTGAACCGGCGGCGAGCGTCTCGAGATCCCAATCGAAGATGAGGTTTTGCCTCCCAGCGTCCAGCGCGAGACATCGGGTCAGGTGCGGGCAGCGCGCGATCTGCGCCCACGTGTCCTTCGGAAGCACGCCATGGTCGTGTGGATGCATGTCGAATCCGAACGAGTCGAGCCGCGAAAGCTGCGGCATCGCCAGGATCTGCTCGAGGGGAATTGGCTCCAGGCTACCATCCGGTCGCGTCGGCACCGGACCGGGCAGCAGGGTCTCCTGGTCGTACGGTTCGCAGAAGCGAACGTGCCGGATCGGCGCGAGCCGGAACAGCAGATCGGCGTACTCGAGGAATACGTGCGGATGGATCGAGATCTGAGCCGGAAACCCGCGGTCGAAGAACAACCCGGACGAGAAGATCGAGCCGTCGAGTTCCTGACTCCGCGGCAAGAACCGCGCAAGGTCGCGGGACCAACGCTGCTCGTTGCGTCGCAGAAGGGAACCCGCTGCCTGACCCTTGTGCGAGTCAAATGGAAGATCGAGGCGCCGGCACCTGACCAACTCGACCTCGAGCCGAATAAAGGCTGCATGGTCGGAATCGGAAGACTCGATGAGGTCGGCATAGTTTAGCCGCGCCTCATCATCGTCGGGTTGGTCGCAGATGGCTTGAGAGGCCGCTTCGATCGTCATCACTACTTCCCTTCCTTGGCTGCATTCTGATGCCGCGCGTAGCGCGCCGTTTGCGTGGCGGTCGCCGCGAAGCCGCCGGAGAAATTGCCGCTCTCCGCTGGTGCGTCCCATTGATCCGACGCCTGGAGGAGCTCGAACGTGCGCTCGACGGTCTTTCCAGCCTTCGTGATCTTTGTCGTGTCCGCGTGAGTCCTCGCGTCCTGTAGTGGAAGGAACCGCGACGCGGCACCGGTGACATCCAGTGAGCTCACAGTGTCCTTGCCGATCGTGAAGCGAACGCGATAGCCGATGTACTGATCGTCGTGGAACAGGGGCTGGATCCAGTATTCACCCTTCGGGACAGCTCGAATCTGCGCGATCAGCTCCAGCACCGCCGGAGGGTAGTCATTGTTCCGACCGAGCGCCGCGACGTAGGCGGTTCCCTCGGCATGAACCGGCTGCTTCGTCTGCTGGCTGGTGCCATTGACGTCGTAGACGTGCTTCGATCGCAGCTTCGGATCGATGTTGCTCTCGTCCACTAGCGTGCTTCGATCAGCCTTCTCCGGCGTTCTTGGCACTGCGACCCTGCCTTCGCGAAGCGACAGTCTTCCCGATGTCGGCTTCGTGATCCCCATCGACGCCGCGAGCGCTGGTTCCGCGTGCGCCTCGGCGAGCATGCGGAACTGGTCGTTCTCCAGAAGGCCTGCCGGCGAGTCCGTACCGACCATCACCACCTTCGCCTGCGGATTGTTCTTGAGCACCAACTCGGCGGCGCTCACGCCGGTGCCGCCCATGCCGGCGATCACCCAGTTGTTCGACCGCAGCGCCTGATCACGACCGAGGTTGGCTTGATCGCCGAAGAACACGTGCGGGTTCGCGGCATCGTCCTTCGCGATCATCTGCTCCCAGTTCTTCGTTGCCTCACCAAAGCCGAGCGCTTGCTTGACCGCCGGCACGGTCTCCAGCGCGGTGCGCAGGTTCGGCGAGACGATGTCGAGGAACCTCACGGTGTCGTGGTTGGTGATGATCGAGGAGCTGTCGAGCTTGACGAGCGCTTGCGCGGCTTCGACCTGGATGTGGGCGCCGAGGCTCGCGTTGCCACGCGCAGCGATCAAAGCACTGTGCAACGCGCTCGCGGCCTCCGATGGACGGAGGTTGAATGGTGCGCCGGGGACGCGCTCGGGAACGAACCCGGTGGCGATGATCGGCTCGCTGGTCAGGCGGAACGTACGCGTGTCCCCGGCCACCAGGAGATCGATCAGCAACTCACCGTTGCGCCCGAACTTCAGGTTTGCGCGCCCGTCGATCACAGGCCCCTGCGCGGCGATCTCGTCCTGCCACGCGCGCACGGCGTCGAGCGGCAGCCGTTCGTTCGGCGCGACGTGCTGGCGGGGATCTCCGAGCTTGGCATCTGCGGTGTGTTTGAGCTGGTTGCCGGTCTGCGCGAGTTCGGCGTTGCCGTCGGCCTGCCAGCGACCGCGATCATCGACCAGCAAGTGGTGATGGTCACGTCCCGCGAGCGACGCGCCACCCCCGATCATCACGTGGTACGGGAGCGCAGGAAACCCGGTGTGGTCGGCTTGCAGGTTCTTGAGCTCGGCCCAGGTGGACTTGCTCCGGGCATCGCGCCGCACGCGGGCAACCTCGGCGCGCTTCGCGAGCGCGGCGCCGGCGAGCGGCTTGCCGTCGGAACCAGTCAGCGAGGGCATGTGGTGACCGACGTCGGCATTGTCTCTCGCTTGCCGCTCCTCGACACGTTGTTCGAGATGCGCACGCAGGCGAAGCTTCTCGAGGTCACGTCGCGCCGGACCGTCGCCAGGCTCGCGACGCTGCGCCCCCATCCGTTCGTTTGCCTGCTTGGAGAGATGCTTGGTGGCGAGTTGCCAGCGGTGTTCGGCGCCCGGAGAGCCCTGCCGCAACCCGAGATGCTCGATCAACGCATGCAGCTCTATCGACGCACCCGCGTTGGAGCTGCGCGCGAGCACGTCGATTTCGGCGAGCCGGCCACGATCGTGTGGGCTCAGCTCGGTTCCCGAGGCACCCGGTCGGAGTGCATCGGGCGTCGCGTAACGGCCGGCTGAGTTGAGGCGATCGATCTCGAAGATCTCCGCGACCTCGTGCGCGAGCGCGCGCTCGAGGTGGATCCGATCCACGCGCTCGGAGACATGAATTACGTGCCGCCCGAGGACACGGACGCTGCGCTTGTCGATCTGGGAGAAGCCTTGCTGGGTGGAGTTGACCCACGACCGCGCGACGGTCTGGCCCTCGAGTGGACCGATATCGACTCGGATGGTCAAGCTGCGCGGTTGCTCCCCTCCCTTCGCCGCGAGCTCGACGAGCAGGGTCTGGCTCTGCCGCACCTGGACATCCTTCGATCCACCGTCGACGTCGATCTTTCTCACTGCCTTGACACCCGGCCAGTCTCGCAACACCTGATCGAGCGTGCTTCGCGCGATCGCGAGGTCGAGCTTCGCGTCGCCCGCACGGCCGCGGAACGTCGAGCCCGGTACCAGCTCCGCTCGCGTCTCGACTGATCCTGCGATCTTCGCGGCGTTCACCGGTGTCGGATTGCGCGGGCTTGCCGACCGCGGACCTCGCGGTGACAACTCGTGGATCTCGACGGTCTTGCCGCCCGAAGTCACCCGCCAGGCATCCCGCCCGGCGATCCGCTCGCGCTTGAAGGGCACGCCAATCTCCTCGGCGGCGCGAAATGCATCCTCGATGTGTTTGGCCGACCCCTCGTAGTGCTTGCCGTGGATCACCGGGGTGAGGTGTGCGAGCTGAAGCGCGGCATCGAGCAACTGGGAGTCGGCGTCGGCATCGACCCGGTTGGCCTTGCGCCGCTTGTCTTGCGGATGGTCGTTGTAGAGCTCGTGCTCCGCCTTCACCAGCTCGTGGTGCTTGCGCAGGAGAGCGAGCGCTTCCTCCGGGGTTGCGGGCTTGGTCGATTTTGGATCGCGCTGGTTGATCGTCTCGGCTAGCGTCTCCAGCTCGATCGCGCGCTTCTCGAGCGCTTCGAACTTCGGCGCTGTGCGGGGTCCAAGCTCGCGCGCCGCTGTCGCGACTCGTTCCTTCAGCCCCTTCGTGCGCTCGCCGACGTACCGGGTCGCCGCGATCGACAGTCCGGTCGTCACCCACGCCTCGGCGTCCTGCGCGCCCATCTGCCCCCCGTGCGTGACCGCATGAGCGACGCCAGCCGCGGCGATGCCGGCACCGGTTTCGATCACGAGCTCGGCGGCTGCCTTCCAGCCCGTGGTCCTTCCCCACCTCGCGATCTGCACGATCTGCCCCTCCACCGTGGCGGTGTCGGCGAGGAGGTGCATGAACGGCTTGATCGCTGCCGAGGTCAGGATGATCGCGAGGCCGTTCTCGGCGAAGGTCCGGGCGCTGATCGGCCCTCCCATCGCACCGTTGATGGCCGTGTTCGCGCCCGCTTGAGCGATGACCGCGCCGGCGTGCCACGCCAGGCTCGCGTTCCGGATCTCCGCACCGATCTCGCCGGCGATCCCGATCCCGCGGATCGCGATCCCGACGGCGCCGATCACCTCGCCGGTCACGACGGCGAGCCCGATCTGGAGGAGGACGCTGTTGATCAGCCGGCGAACGCGCTCGTTCTCGATCTCCTTGTAGGCTCCGTCGAAGAAGTTCTTGAGATCGACCTGCGTGCGGAACGTGTCGAGGTCGGCGGTGACTTCGCCGATCGCCTTGCCTCGAGCGTGGCGTCGCTGCGAGGCGATGGTCAGCTTGCTGGCCGCATCCAGGGTCGCGTGCCAACCACCCTTGGTCGTGTCGTTCTTGTCGACCGACCGCTGCGCCTCGGTCGAGCCGTTGATCTTCAGCAGCATGACATCGCACGCCTGCGCGACCGAGAAGAAGCCGAAGCGCTTGTGAGTGAGACCGAGCGACTCGGCCTCGCGCTTCAGATCTCGAAGATTGGTCGACAACGCCGCGAGCCGACCTCGCAGCTCGGTCTCGGAGGCATCGAGCTGCAGGTCCTCGACCTCGACCTTGTCGATCCGCTCGCCGCGCGCGACCTTGCCGCGAAGCTGCTGATCGCGGAACGTGAGCGTCTGGAGCGCGACCGCTGACTCGTCGGCGTGCGGCTCACTCGAGCCGTCGGGCATGCGCTGCCCGGCGATCGCCTCGTCTACCGCGAGCCCGGCCTCTCGCGCCTTGCGGATCGTGTCCTCCGCCTGCGAGAGCGCGAGCTGCCCGCGCAACCGCCGCGCCTCGGCGAGCAACGCAGGCGCTTCGGCGTGGAGATGCGAGTGTCCCGCTGCGCGCGCGTAGGCGATCAAGAGCTCCCGGATCGGTGCCTGCAGCGGCACGTCGGCCGACTTCACGCCCAGCCGCTTCGCCTGTTTTTCGATGGCCAGGCGCAGTGGCTCGATGATGGCTCGCAGCTCCGCCTCTGTTTCGATGAGGATGCGCTCCTGCGCCTCGAGCGTGCCGGCCCACGCCGCGAGCTTCGCGGGATCCGTCGCTTCCCGCTCGCGGCGCTCGATGAAGTGCAGTGCCGGGGCGGCAACGTCGCGATATCGGTACGGTGCGACGAGCGTTGCGATCGCGTCGGCCTGCGCACGAACGTGGCGGAGTGCGCGTGCAGGATCCAGTTGCCCGGGTGCTCGGGGAGCCTGCATGCGAGCTGCGTCGTCGGCAACCTTGCTATCGCGGAGTGCCCTACGATCGGCCAGATCAACGATCGGCCGGTTGTCCTGCGCTGCCTCCCGCCGCACGGCGACGAGGGTTTCGACCGTCATGTGCCGAGAGAATTCATCGATGTGGCGCGCCGCTTCGACCGGTACGCCGAAGTACGGCGGGCTGACCGCGAACCGGTAGGCTTGCTCAGAGCCGAGCGCCGGCACCTTGGAGCCGAGCGGAGTGGCCGCCACGTCCTCGGCCGTCGCATCGGGCGACGTGACCTTGATCCAGTTCCACAGGTTTGCGTCCTTGCTGCCGACGTACTCGAACGTCACGCGCCGCGTGCCATCCCGAAACGCCTTCGCTTCGGTATCGCCCGGTGCGCCGGACTTGTGAGCGGTCCAGGTGACGGCCGCCTTGTCGACGAGCACCCCGGCGAGCAAGAGATCGAGAGGCGAGCTAGCGACAACGTCTTCCGCATCCGGCGCGCCGCGCACGCGATCCCACTGGACGACTGCTCGCATCCCCATCCGCGGCAAGGCAGCGAGCAAGGCGGCCTCGAACGCAGCGGCGGTCTCAAGCCGCAGCACCTCGAGCTTGGTGTTGCCAGGCCCGCGACGTGCTCGGTCGACGATGCCCCAGAGATCCGCCGGCGCGACCAACTTCGCGAGCTCGAGCATTGCTCGCTCCGGCTTGATCTCTGTGACCGCCTTTACCCGCGCGAAGACGGCCGCCCCCGACGTGCCTGACCACCGCAGGCGTGGGTGCGGCGCCGGTAGCCGACCCACGCGAAGCTCGATCGCGGCGAGGATCCTCGTCAAATACTCTCCGACGAAGTCGGCGTGCGATTGCGACTTCCCTGGCTTGGTGCCACTCGCTTTTCGCATCGGGCCGGCGACGGCAACGGTCGGCGTGAACCGGGCACCAGCGCCATCGACGCGAAACCGAGTGGCGAAGTCGTCTGCCTCTTCCTCCGCCGACTCGATCACGTTGTCGCTACTGCGCTCGAACACCGAATCAGTGCCCACCTCGGCCTGGACGACGTGCGCGACCTCATGCGCCAGCAATTCGCGCCCCTCTGCGCTGATCGGATCAAGCGCGCCCTCGGCCAGGAAGATCTCGCTGCCGATCGCCACGCCACGTGCACCACCGTGAGCAGCGGCGATTGCGTGCCCCTCCGGGCCATCGTGAACCTTGACGTGCGCGAGAGAGCGACCCGTCGCGATCTCGAGGTCTCCGCGGATCGCTTCGGGCAACGGAGTCGCGACGCGCTCCATCTCGAGGGTTCCAAGGATCCGCATCCGTACAGAACGATCCAGTCGCACGAACCGCGCGGCAATGTCGTCGCCGCTACCCGGCCGGTAGTGGGAGAGCCGTCTCGCCAACGCGCGGCGCTCGGTCCCGTCGAGCTGTGCGCCGACGATCGTGAACGCGTTCTCGACCAGGACGTCAGCGTCGGCTGCCTCGAGGGTGCGGCGCAGCCGCGCCTCGGATGAGAGTTCGTGCTGCGGAACTACCGGGCCACCGATGCCTGCATCGGGGACGGAAGGTGCGAGCAGGCTCGCGGACATCTGCCGCGTCTCGGTCGATGTCGCGCTCGGACGATGTGTAGGAGAGCTTTGATCCAGAGACGCTTGGGATGTCGGGGATGCCGCAGCCGACGTTAGTGCGAGGAGTCGTGCGCGCAGCGTTTCACCGCCTGCCATCCCGAGTTCGAGCGCCACGGGGCGTGCACGATCATGTGCGAGCGCGGTGCTCGATGGGGTTCTCGTTGTCGCACGCTCGACCTTCTCAGCCCTGGTCGCGTTGGTGGGCGTCGCGCCGCGCTTCGGAGGGGATTCGTACTCGGCCACGGGAGCGTTGCTCGACCGCGTCGGCCTCGAGTTTCGTGGAATCTTGCCCAGTCATCACGAGGCCTTGCCGCCCGAAGTCACGCGCCAGGCATCCCGCCCGGCGATCCGCTCGCGCTTGAAGAGCACGCCAATCTCCTCGGCGGCGCGAAATGCATCCTCGATGGGTTTGGCCGACCCCTCGTAGTGCTTGCCGTGGATCACCGGGGTGAGGTGTGCGAGCTGAAGCGCGACGTCGAGCAACTGGGCGTCGGCGTCCGCATCGACCCGGTTGGCCTTGCGACGCTTGTCCTGCGGATGCTCGGCGTAGAGACCGTGCTCCGCCTTCACCAGCTCGTGTGCTTGCGCAGGAGAGCAAGCGCTTCCTCCGGGGTTGCGGGCTTGGTCGATCTTGGATCGCGCGATGGGCCGGCGTCCCCTTCGAGAACCGGATCTGATCGCGTTCAGTTCTCTGCGATCATCGCCTCGAGCGGCTCGACCCACGCCGCGTGGACCCAGCCCGAGCTGCGCCGTTGCTTGATCCAGGCGCGTAGCTCGTCGGCGGTGGCGAGGCGCGCCTGGACGACGCGCGCCCCCGCGACGACGATGAGGTGCCCTTGTGCAGGCTTATCGTGCCTGTCGCTGAGCAGCGTCATCGCCTGACGCCAGCGACCGGGAGCCGCCTTGTCGATCTCGACGATGTGATCCGCGACGAACCTCCGCATCGCCTCATTCCGGAAGACCGCGTACGAGCGATCCAGCGCGGTGCCGATGACATCGACGCGCTCACTGTTCCGCAGGCGTGCGAAGTCGTCGAGGACGTACTTCAAGGTATCGGCGTCCCAACCGTGTCGTGACTTCCGTTGCCGCTCGAACTCGCTCGCGGCGGTGGGCCCGACATCGTCGTGAGGGAGAGCCGACCGCGGCACGACGAGGAGTTGCTTCGTGAGAGCATCGATGCGGGCGTCGAGCGCGTCATGCTCGCTCGGAGCGCGGTGATGCGCCGAGACCACCGCGCCCCACAACGTGAGCGCAGGAGGAAACTCCGGGATGGGATATCCGATGGCGACGCGGTGAATATCCGCTTCCGCTCGCGCGATCAGCTTCTCGATTCCCCGCGCGCGCGGAAACCGCGTGAAGAAGTAGAGAACGCGGCCGACGACCAGCGGGTCGGCGTCGTCGAGCCGGTTGGCGATCGCCACGGACAAGCTGTCGGCGCTCGCGAGCCCGCGGAGATACACGTAGAGCCACGCGAGCCAGAGGGCTGGCTCGGGACCGAGCGCATCCTTGTTTTGAAGATCGCGAGGGCAGCTCCCGTGCAGGATCTTGTCGACGAGCTGCGTCCAGTTGGTCCCTGCATCGATCCGGAGACCGCCCAGAGAGACCGGTAGCTCGGGGACCGGGTGGCCGGCGCATGCCCACGGGACGTCCGGATCGGACTCGATCTCGTGGTCGTTGTCGATCGGCGCGACGCTCTGGGCGACCGAGTACCGGCAGGTGCACGCATACAGCCGCATGCGATTGAACATCGCGTGGGCTTCTTCGAGGAACGGCAGCGCGGTCCAATCGGGCGCGGCATGCAGGGCGCGCAGATCAACCTTCGTGTTCTCTTTGAGCCCGAGGCCCGGCGGGCCGCCGCGCACCCAGGCCTTGCAGCTCTCGCAGCGGAGCCGTCCGCAACCGGCCTGCTCCTGCGTGGCGGGATGATAGTACTCGCAGGGATCGGTCAGGAGTCGGGTGTCTCCGTCGACGAGAAGTCCTGACTGCGCGCAAACACGCTCGGCGCTCATTTCTGACCGAGGATAGCCTTCTTCATCTCTGCGTCGTCGGGCCCGAGCTCCATGTGGTTCTTGACGAACTCGGCGCCGTGTGTGGACACGGGTCGACCAACCACTGGTGATCACGCAGGCGAGAGTCTGGCTGGCTGAGTGCACTTGTTCGTCAGACCACGTCCCTTCCGCGTCCCGTCTACCCCGGCTCGGCGAGCATGGTGACGCGACGCTGTACCCAGCGACAATTTCTGTTGAGACCAACAACGCCTAGCCCCTTCACGGGACATCCGGGGTTCGGGTGGCTCTCCGACGACGGGGTGAGCTCGACGTTTTCGGCGATGCCGGCGCTATCTTCGGCGGGTGCGTGACACGGATTTGTACCGACACCTTAAGAATGCCTTCGTGCGCCTCAGTGCTGCAGGTCAGTCGAGCCTCTTGTTGCACGAGTGCTGCCGTCTCAGCTCGTCGAAGCTTCCGATTGTGGAGGTTGCTGCCAGCGTAGCTCGACCCGTTCGGCACGGGCGATCGCCGCGCACGTCTCCTCGTGCGACACGCCCGAGGTCCGTACGAACTCCAGCAACGCGTGGCTCGTCACGTCGCTTGCGTTGATCGCCGAACGGAGTCGCGCCGGAGCATCCTGGCCAAGCGTCGCCTTGGCGACCTCGACCTTCCAACCCGGCGAACCTCCCTCGACGCAGAGCCTTGCTAGCTCCCACTCGGAGTTCAGGCCGTGCACGACCGCGTCGCAGGCATCTGCAGGCTTGTGCTGCAGCTCGAACCGCCTCCTGAAGAGGTCCGCACGATTGACCTCGACTGGGCAGCGACCGAACGCCAGTTCGATCGCCTCGAAGAAGCTGCGCCCGAACCGCGCGCGCTGCGCACGCAAGTTGTTCGGCGCCCGCGCTGCCAAGCTCGGGTGGAAGTCGCCGAAGGGCGAGTCCGACGACATCCGGCTGACTCGCTCGACGATGCTGGCGTGGGTCGCGCACACCGGCGAGGATCCGCAGATGATCGCCACGGCGAAGAAGCTCGCCGACAACTGGCTGGTCGACTAGAAGGCGATCGGTCCCGATCTCGTCGGCCTCGTGCTAGGCGTCGCCGCGCGGTTCGGCGATCGCGCGTTCTTCGACAAGCTGCACGCCGCCGCCAAGCTCGAGAAGGAGCGCAAGGAACGCGGTCAGCTGATCGGTGCGATGGGCGACTTCCGCGATCCCGAATTCGTGAAGACGGCGATGGCGGTCGCCCTCACAAACGAGTTCCCGTCCTACGAGTCGATCTCGCTCGTGTGGTCGGCCCTCAACGACGACACCCGCGAGCCCGCGTACGACTTCCGTCAAGAAGAACCACGACGCGCTGATCGCGAAGCTACCGCGCGACTACTCGTTACACCGCGTCGCGGGCTCGTTCTGCGACGAGGCCCACCGCGCCGATTCCGAGGCGTTCCTCAAGGACAAGGTCGCCAAGATCCCGGGCGGTCCGCGCAGCTTCGCTCAGACGCTCGAGCGCGTCGATCTGTGCATCGCGCGCAAGAAGGCCCACGGTCCGGGTATCGAGGCGTTCGTCGCGAAGCAGTAGCTAAGATCAGTTGTTCGCGGGCTTCGAGAACGCGGCGATCGCCAGGTCGATGTGCGACGCCTTGTAGTCACCGGCGCGCGGCTTCGCCCTGGTGAGCGCGACGATGGCCTGCTTGCGAAGCGCGGGCGTCAGCTCGAACTGCTCCGCCAGCCTCGTCAGCTCGTCCGGACGATCGAGGACCCACTTGCTGTCGGCGATAATCTTCTCGATCACGCCCGGGACTTGATCTGCGCACACCACACCGAGCTGGTTGATCGAGACGAGGGCGAGCGACCACAGGGTCTCGTCCTCGGGCGTGGCGGCGGTGGCGAGTGCCTTACAGACGGCTGGCTTGTCTTCGAGCAGGCGCGCTAGATCAGCCGCGCGCTGGAACAGCTCGCCCTTCGGGTGCGTCAGCGCCTTCAGCACGTAGTCCTGCCCCAGCTTCGACGGCTGCTTTCCCGCCAGCGGGAACATCGTGCGAAGCAGGTTGCTGGCGGTCCCTTCCTCGTCCGACTGGACCAGCTTGTCGATCAGCGAGAGCACTCGAGCCTCGACCTTCGCCGCCGATGCGTCCGCCTTCCAGATGCTCAGCGCGAGCTGCGCTTTGACCGTCTCGTGCTGCTCGGCTTCGAGCGTATCGAGCACGTGTCCGAACACGGACGTGAGGGCATCGGCAGTCAACTGCTCGAGGCAAACCGCCGCCACGCGCCTCACCGCGATGCTGCTGTCTCGCAGCAGCTCGGCGCAGCTTGCCGCGACGTCCTGGCTCTGCTGCTTCAAAGACGCGTAGTCGGCAGCGGCTCGGCGCTCGTTGCAGCTCACCGAAATGCGGTCGTCGGGATCGAGCGCGCAGGTCGCGCCGGCCTTCACCAGCTTCGCGACCTCGGCGTCGCGGCCGGCGGGCAGCTCGGCCCTCGGTGGCGGCGCCGCGCTCCCGGCGGGCGTCGGAGCCGCAGGCTGCTCGGTGACCGTCGGTTCCGAGCCCTTCGACCCGCACGCGACGAGGATTGCCAGAACTGGAAGCCGAATCACACGCGCAGCATGTCAGGCAAGGGCCCGATCTGTCAGCGCGGATCGTGGTGGTCCGTCGGGAACTTCCGGTCGTACCTCTGGCGATCATGGGTGGTCGGGTAAAGCATCCACACATGGTGGCAGTGGGTGATCGAGTCGGGAACTACCGCATCGAGCGCGTGTTCGACGGTGATTCGGTCGTCGATCTGTGTCGCAACGCACCTGGTGTTGCCGCGCACCGCGAAGCTGAAGATGCTGCGCGCCGAAGTCGAAGGTGACCGCGCGGTCGAGTTGCTGCGCGAAGCGTGTCTCCTCGATGCGCTCCATCACCTGGGCATCCCGCGCGTCTACGAGTCAGGCCTCCACGCCGGCCGCCCGTGGTTCGAGATCGAGCATGTCCACGCGCCGACCTTGCGCGATCAGATGTCGCCCGGCGCGATCGACCGAGTCGACGCGATCGCGCTGCTGCGCGATCTGTGCGAGGTCGTCGAGCACGCGTACAGCCGTGGCGTCGTCCACTGCGGCCTCCGCCCGGAGCGCGTGTTGCTCACCGGCCGCACGCGCGGGTTTCCGCTCTGCGTCGCCGATTGGAGCGATGCGCGGCTCCACGATGCACGCCTCCAGCAATACGTGCCCCCGCAACCTGGCACTACACGTCGCCGGAGCTTGCGTGTGGCGATCCGATCGACGATCGGACCGACGTGTTCGCGATCGGTGTGCTCGCGTACCAGCTGCTCACCGGACGATTGCCGTTCGATCAAGGCATCCTCGGGATCGTCGACGACGGCACCACGCAACACGTGCCCGCCGCGATCGATCGCTGGGATCGGCCGAGCGCCGTCGAGGTGCTCGGTGACCTCGGCTGGATCGGCGATGCGCTGACCACGCCGATCCACACGCGGCCCCCCGCCGCCGGGCAGCTGCATGTGTTCGCGCAGGTCCAGGCCGAGGCTGCGGCGATGTAGCGATCACCGGCGATCGCCTCCACGTCCATTCGCGCGCGGCGTTCGATGCAGCGGCCCGAGACGCCGGCGTCACCGAGCACGATCTTGCCGACAAGCTGATCCCACCCAACATGCTGCTGTCGGCTCGCTCACCCTCCTTGTATGTGCTCGCTCAACTGCTTCCCGTGCTTGCCGAGTTCAGGCGGCGCTCGCCGCACGGAAAGGCCGCATCGATCGGCCTATCCTCAGCGTCCGCCAGTACACTGGTTGGATGTGGCGGCTCGTGGCGACGTCCATCATCTTACTCGTACGTCCAGTCGCCGCCGAGGCGCCCAGTGGGTACCAGTGTGCGCCCGGCAAACCGAACATCGGTGTTGGATGCCACTGCCCCGACGGTCACGTCGCCAAGCGCAACGTCGAGAACACCGCGACCTGCGTGGCGATCCCGAAGCCCGACGCGAAGACGAAGATCGTCGTCGAGAGCGAGAATCTCGCGAGCCTGAACGGCGCGAAGGTAAGCCTCGACGGTCTCGCTGCGGGCGAGGTCGGTTCTGTGAGCCTCACTATCGTGGTCAAGCCCGGTCGTCACCTGTTGGATGTGTCCAAGGCAGGCATGCCACCCTTCTCGCGCTGGGTCGAGGTGAAGAAGGGCGAGTCCGTTTCGGTCAAGGTGCCGGCACCCCCGCAGCCGAAACCGCAACTACCGCGGCCGAATCCGACCCCGGCGCCGACGAAACCACTCATATGCCCAGAGGGCATGATCCTGATCCCCGCAGGCAAGTTCCAGATGGGATCCGGCCGCCACCATGAGAAGCCGCAGCACGAGGTCAGTCTCTCGGCGTACTGCATCGATCGAACCGAGGTCACCACCGGTGCATACGACGTTTGCCTCGCCGGCGGAAAATGTACCGCGGCGAAGCTGCCCACCACCAATCAGTACGCGTCGCTCTGTAACAGCGGCAAGAGCGATCGCAAGAATCATCCGATCAACTGCGTCACGCGCGTGCAGTCGGATGCGTTCTGCAACTCCGTGGGGAAGCGTTTGCCGACGGAGGCCGAGTGGGAATACGCGGCGGTTGGTAGCGACGGCCGGACGTTTCCGTGGGGCAACGCGCCCGCCGACGCCAAGCGGATGAACGGCTGCGGCACCGAGTGTGAAGCGCTGCTCAAGAAGCTCGACCCCAAGACGTCGTACGTGTCGAAATCGTTCAGCGCGGACGATGGCTGGGCGACGACATCACCCGTAGGCAGCTTTCCCGCAGGCAATAGCCCTTGGGGCGTGGTCGACATGGCGGGGAACGTGTTCGAGTGGGTCGCCGATTACTACAGCGACTACGTTGGGGGGGCCGTCCAGAACCCCAAGGGGCCGCCACCGAACAGTGCACCGATGCAGCGTGGGTCATCGTGGGAGAGCCCTTCATTCGCTCTTCACGCCACCAACCGGTCCTTCGGCCCCGACCTGTCGGCGGCCTGGAATGGCGTCCGCTGCGCGAAGAGCGATTGAGATCGTCGCGATCGTCCTGATCGTAGTTGCGATCGCGATCACGGTCGCCGTCAGGGTTCACTAATCGAAGAAACCGCCGCCGTCGAAGCCGCCGCCACCGTCGAAGACCGCCATCGCCGCCTGCGTCGGCGCTCGAATCGCCGCCCCACCAGCTGCCGCCGTCGCTCGGCGTATCGGCGGCCGCGCTGCCGTCGCCGTCGTATTAGTTGCCGCCGGCATCGCCGCTATCGGCCGACCCAGGCTCGGCACTCGACGTCGGCCCGTCCTGGATGCCCGGTTCGTCGGCGAAGCCCTGCACGTGGTTATGGTGGTCGACCACCACGAAGTGCGGCGGCATCATCATCGAGAACATCGCCGACCACCATCAGCGTCTCGGCGACGAACCCGAGCGGGCTCGAGTACGCGACGTACGGATCGTAGTAGCGAGCGCTCGGCTGCTGGCCTTGCTCCGCCTGCTTGGCATCGGGGCGCACCACGCGGGCCTCGGCGAGCTCGACCTCGGCGCGCGCCATCGGCATCGCGGCCGCGATCGCCTCGCGAACGCGCTCGACGAACGCCTCGAACTGCACGCGATGCATCTCGAGCGCCTTGGCATCGCCGGCGATCGGCTCGGCGCGCTTGCGATACGTGTCGGCATCCTCGCCGGGCCTCGGCGTCAACGCTTCGATGCGAATGCGATGATCCGGATCGCAGGCGCAGTCGCCGCGTGGACGGTGCGCGCTTGCACCTCGAGCACGATGTGCGGGCCGGCCTCGCGATGTTCGACCGCGACACGAAGCTCGTCGAAGCCGGTGCCGAACACCGAGCTGTTATCGTGAAACGCGAGGAACAGATCGCCGAGGTCATCGGGCTTGTTGTCGCGATCGTTGAACAGCACGGTGTCGTCGATCACCAGCGACACCGCGTTGTTCGCGCCGAACCGACGCAGCGCATCGCGCGAGGCCTCGACCAGTGCGGTGGCCTCGATCGCCGCACGCACCTTGCCAGTGCGGAGTCCTGCTTGCCGCCGAAAGCCTTCTTGACCCGCTCGAAGAATCTCGGAGCGCGAAGGATATCGGCGGCCTGGACGTGAACGGCGATCGTTCCAACCGCCGCACGCAGCCTCCCGGAACAGCTGTCTACTTGTTGTGACCCTTGGCTTTTCCGTTATGGACGCAGCTGTTGCCGTCCCAGTGGTGCGCGGGCCCGCAGCCGCGCTTCTCCTTGACGACGACGGTCTTGCCGGGGCGGCTCTCGCGAACGAAGCAGCCAGTGGTCGTCGACGCGGCGAATGCGAGCACGAGAGAAAAAGCGAGTGTCCTCATCTGACCACCATAGAGAACCTCGCGGTCCGCTTCAACGTGCGCGGTTGGCACACGGTGGCCTGACTCGATCGCGCCCTCGAGGTATCCGACGTGATGTACAGCGGTTTCGGTGCCCGCGAAAAGCATGCGACCGAAGGTGGCACGCAGCGCACAGCCCGCTATCGACAGCACCACCAGGTGGGCAGAAGCCCACGTAGCACCCCGCCCGCGTGCTCGTCGAGTTGCCTTGTCGGCGTACGCGATCGGGGTCTGGGCACGTGGGCGCAGGCCAGCCTGCGCAGCGTCGAGATCGACGTCGTCACGAGAAGACACCAGGGTCACCGGCACGCGCGACGCAGAAGGTGCGGGCACGACCGATGCGAGGACGAGCTGTTCGATCACGGGATCGCCGAGCTCGGCGAGTCGAACACTTGTCGACACAGCTGCAGATCCTTGCGATGGCGTCTGCCATCACGATCATTCGGTTGCATGTTGCTCCAGGGGCGCAGCGAGGCCGTACCGTCACAGCGAGACCTCGCGAGATCAGCGAGTCAGGGTGGACTGAGATAGCCGCGCCGGAGCGAGCGCGTCAGACGCGGCGACTGAGAGGAGATGTAATATGACAAACCTCTGCTGTTCGGATCGGCACGTAGCCAATCAGGCCGCTCGTTTTTAAACCACTCCATCGGCGAAGCTGGCGCAATCACGTTAGGTTCGGGGCGTGACCTCGGGTTCGGACAGGATGTTTCCACTCTGCGAGCTTTTGCTCGGCGCCGCGTACGCCGACGGCGAGCTTCACAAGAACGAGACGACCGAGATCCGCGCGCTCCTCGTCGAGCTGGCCGGCGAGCAACGGGTCGAGGTCGAAGCTTGCATCGCTTCGTTCGAGCCCGAGAAGTTCGACCTCCGCTCGATCATCGGCATCTTCCAGAAGGACAGCGAACCGGAGCGGCAGAAGTTGCTGCTGCTCGTCAGCACGGTGATCGAGGCCGACGAGACGATCGATCTCGCCGAGAACGAATACCTGCGCGCACTCGCGAGTGCGCTCGCACTCCCTGACTCGGCACTCGCCGGCCTCACGGTCGATGTCGAGATCGAGGAGGTGCGCGAGACGTTCAACGCCGTCCGAAGAACCTCGCCACCTCTACTAACGACATGACCGTGGATAAGACGCTCAGCGCCGTCGTACCGCGCAAGGGTCACGCCGGACGTGCGGCATATTTGTACCTCGGCCTGCGCTGCGACGCCCCGCTCGAGCAGGGTCATCGGTTCGCGCTCACAGGACTCGATGCTGTCGCGATCGGGCGCGGCGAGCAGCTCTCGTGGACGCGCGTGCGCGAGGCCGAGCTCGTGGTCCTCGAGCTACGGGTTCCGGATCCGCGGATGTCGTCGAAGCATGCTCGGCTCACACGCGTCGGCCCGAGCTGGGTCCTCGAGGATCGCGGTTCGAAGAACGGGGTCTTCGTCCACGGCGCACCGGCGACGAGGAGTGCGCTCGCCGATGACGACGTGATCGACCTTGGCGAGACCCTGTTTGTGTTCGGGCTCGATGACGAGGCCGAGGGCGACGGCGAGGTGTCGGATGCTGCGCTGGGACTGGCGACGTTGATCCCGTCGATCGCAGCGGACTATGCGCGACTCGTACGTGCGGCGGCGACCACGGTCCCGCTGTGCGTCAGCGGCGAGACGGGCACGGGCAAGGAGCTCGTCGCACGGGCGATCCACCGCGCGTCGGGTCGCGCCGGAAAGCTGGTCGCGATCAACTGCGGTGCGTTGCCTCCGACGCTCGTCGAAGCCGAGCTGTTCGGTCACCGGAAGGGCGCGTTCTCGGGAGCCGGCGACGATCGTCTCGGCTTGGTCCGATCTGCCGACGGCGGAACGCTGTTCCTCGACGAGATCGCGGAGCTACCGTTGTCTGCTCAGGCGGCACTGCTGCGCGTACTGCAAGAGCAGGAGGTGACGCCGATCGGTGCAGATCGGCCGGTGCCTGTCGATCTGCGCGTGGTGTCTGCGACGCATCACGATCTCGATCTGCTCGTCGTGGCCGGGAAGTTTCGTGAAGACCTGCTCGGTCGGTTGTCGGGCGTCAGCGTCGAGTTGCCGCCCCTGCGCGAGCGCCGCGCGGATCTCTCGATCCTGATCGGCGCCTTGCTCGCGCGTCTCGGCGCGCCGCCGGCCTTGCGCTTCAGTCTCGCCGCGGGCCGCGCTCTCTATCGACATCCGTGGCGTCGCAATGTCCGCGAGCTCGAGCGTGCGCTCGCTGGAGCACTGGCTGTCCGGACCGGCGACGAGATCGACCTCGAGCAATTGCCGTTCGAACCCGAGGCGGTGCCGTTACCCGCGGCGACCGAGCTCTCCGACGAAGATCGGGCCGTACGCGATCACCTCGCCGATGCGCTCGCTCGTCACGGCGGCAATCTCGCGGCCGTCGCGCGCGAGCTCGGCAAGGATCGAACGCAGATCCGGCGGTGGATGCGCCGGTTCGAGCTCCACCGTTAGATCGGCTCGGGAAGCCCGCAGCCGCCGGCCGGCACGGCGCCGAGATCGCAGGTCGGCTCGCACAACGTCCCCGGTGCCGTCGGGCACGCAATCAGGGGCGCCGCCTTCAGACCCGTGCCATCGACATCCTCGTAGCCCGGAAACGTCGCGGCGGAGCTCGCATTCAGCTGTGGCCACCAGCCGAGTGCGCTCGGTGCCCCCGCCCCGTCGCGCGTCGCCACACCGATCACCCAGCTGTCCGCAACGCCGACGTTGGTGAAGCCGCAATCGTTCGGGCCGCCGAGCGACAGCGCGATCCTCGTGCGGTCGACCGGATCGAAGCCGTCGACCGCGCTCTCGGTGATGTTGAAGCGCGCCGTGCAGTGAAGCGCGGCGGTCTGACCGGGCTCGCGCGTGAAGATCTTGAGGTTGTAGTGATCCGGCGCGAATTCCCAGACGGTGAGCTCTTCGCAGGTGGCGCAGTTCGTGTACGAGCTGTGCCAGACGAAGTTCTCCATCACGGGGCCGCCGGCAACCAGGTAGCCGACCAAGGTCTGGGGGGCTGGCGGTGCATCCGGGGTGACTTCTGGAGTCTCTCCGCCACAACCGACGAGAACAGCGAATAACCAGGTTCGTGTGAGCATGCGGAGGTTCAGCAGCACGTCGAGTGCCCGACCGAACGACGTGGTTTCGGGTGTCTGCGGCCGTGCGGCACAGGTCCCGGGGCTGTCCCGGGGCGGCGTATGATGGAAGACCGGGGATGATGGCGGATACCCAAACGGCAGCCGGTCTGACGCCGTCCTCGCGCACCGACGGCCCGCCGCGGTTCGAGCCCGATCACGTGATCGCGGAGCGCTACCGCGTGGTGCGGTTCATTGCCCGCGGCGGCATGGGCGAGGTCTACGAAGTCGAGGACCGCATGCTCGGTTCCCGGATCGCGCTCAAGACTATGCGTGCCGAGCTCGCGGTCGATGGTGCCGTGGTGCGCCGATTTCATCGCGAGGTCGAGCTCGCACGCCGCGTGACGCACGAGAACGTCTGCCGCATCTTCGATACCGGTGCGGGCGAGGTCCCGTTCCTGACCATGGAGCTCCTCGACGGCGAGACCCTCGCGGCCAAGCTCGCACGCAGCGGGCGGCTCGGGATCGATGCCGCGGAGCCACTCGTGCGCGCGATGATCGCAGGGCTCGGAGCTGCACATCGTGCCGGCGTGATCCACCGCGACTTCAAGTCCGCGAACGTGATGCTGGTCGGCGATCGGGTCGCGATCACGGACTTCGGGCTCGCGCACCGCGAGATCAATGAGGGTGAATCGAGCGTGTTCACCGGCGCGGCGATCGTCGGCACGCCGGCGTACATGGCGCCGGAGCAGGTGCTCGGCGAGCCAACCGGCACGCAAGCCGATGTCTACGCGCTCGGCGTCGTGCTCTACGAGCTGGTCACCGGGCAGCTGCCGTTTCTCGGAGAGACGCCGATGGCCACGGCTGCGTTGCGTCTCGGGAACGATCCACGGCCGCCGCGCGAGCTGGTTCCCACGCTGCCCGAGTCCTGGCAACGCGCGATCCTCGGTTGTCTGCGACGAGCGCCGGCCAAGCGGCTCGCGCTCGCTGACGTGCTCGCGACGCTGACCTCGCGAGCGCCTCGGAGTCGCCGCTGGCTCCTCGTGTCGCTCGGCGCCGTCGCGATCGCGGGCGGTGGATTTGTAGCGACGAGATCAACAACGACACCGGCGACAGAGGCGCCGACTCGGGTGATGCGCCAGACGCTCCTCGCCAGCGGCGCATTGGGCAAGGGGCTGGTCACCGCGATGTCGCCCGACGGTCGGCGAGTCGCGCTCGCCGATGGCACATTGCGTGTCGTCGACATCGCAGGTGGTACGCCGCGCACGATCGCAACTCCCGCCGATGCGAGCGTGGAGCACGCGTCGTGGTTTCGCGACTCGACGCGTCTCCTGGTGTCATGGCTCCGCGCCGGTCGCGCGGAGCTCGTCGAGGTCGCCGAGGATGCGTCGACCCGCGTGATTCTCGAGGGCGCGCAGGGTCGGATCTCGCCCGACGGCACGCATCTCGCGTTCGTCGGAGATGGAATCGTGGTTGCGCGACTCGACGGTCGCGATCCCCAGCAGGTCACCAAGCGCACCGGGATCTTCGCGTGGTCGCCGGATGGCCTCGCGCTCGCGGTGCTCGACGGGACCGGTCTGTACCTGATCGATTCCGTCACGCGGCACGAGACCGCGCTCGAGGCGCCGAAAGCGACGATCCGCGACGCCGGCGTCACCTGGTTGGCAGACGGACGACTCGTCGTGGCGGCTAACGACCTTCCTTCGTTCGATGCCGTGCTGTGGGCGATCACCCCCGACCACTCGAGAGCGCCCGAGCGACTCGGCGCGTTTCCCCTGCAGGCACTCACCGCCATCGACAGTGACGGCGAGCGGCTGACGGTCACGGTGCGATCGACCACCACCGACGTGATGGCGATGCCCGCCCCAGCCCGCGGCTCGGTGGCCACACCACACCCACTCACGAATCACGTCAGGAACGAGTTGCCGTACGGCTTCTCTGCGGATGGTCGCGATGTCTTCGTCTCCGAGTCCGGCGCGATCCATCGCGTCCCGCGAGATGGTGGGGCGAAGACGCGCGTGAGCGATCAACGCGGCTCGTTATGGCTGCTCGACGACAAGACGGCGCTGTCGGTGCGCGACGACGGAGATCATCAGGTCGTCGTCGAGGTCGGCTTCGATGGTGGCGTCCGATCGAGCATCTCTCTCCCCGACAAGCCCGGCTCGCGCACCCGCGTCGAGTGCGCGCGCGACACGCGCCGCTGCGTGCTCGGGCGCGAGCAGCAACCGATCATCGACTTGCGTTGGTTCGATCGAGCGAGCGGAATCGGCGCTCCGATTGCGACGGTCTCCGCGGCGCCGAGCGGTGGCTCGTGGGCGCTCTCTGCCGACGGTGCCACCATCGTGGTGGCCGGTCCCGACTCGGTGCTCCATCTGATCGATACGGAGCACCGCACCGAGATCACCCGCACCGTGCCGTGCTCGCCGCAGACCGTGACCTGGCTCGGTCACCGCCCGCTGGTCGCGTGCATGGCAGCCGAGGCCCCGACCTACCAGCTCAGAGTCGTCGAGGCCGATGGCTCGACCTGGCCGCTCTACACGACGGACCGCCACTGGATGACCATGCCTGTCGCCGACGCGGCTGGCAGCTGGGTCGCGTTCGGCGCCGTCGATATCGTCAATCGCGCCTACGTGATCGGCTGGCGGTAGCCCCCGCGACGAGGCATTCGCCAGCGTCAGTGCTCGACTATCCTTGGTGTAGCCCGAGTCGAGCTGAAGACGTCGTGTTGTTGGCAGCTCCCTCCCCGATGTAGAGCAGATAGGATCCTCGACGATGCCGTCTCCGCGCAGCGACTTGGGAATGGTGAAGTACGCACACCGCGAGGGCCGAAATCATCGAGTCCTACCGGGTTTGGGAGCAGAGCTGCATTGACCGCAAGATGGCGGCACGACGATTCACCGATTGTCCGCCACAGGCGCGGACGTCAGCGCCCTGGTCGCCACGGCGATCGGCGCTGCGAGAGCGTTCCGTGCACGAACGCGGACAGCACGGGTGCCATGTTCGCAGGGATGTCCTCGTCCCACTCAGAGCTGGTGATCGCATCGGTGATGCGAAGGTCGCGATCGAACATCACGAACCACGGCAAGCTGGCGTGGGGGATCCCGCAGCTCTTGAGCTCGTCGGCCGAGAACTCGTCATAATTGACGCGGACGAGCGTCGCGCCGGTCAGCGCCTTGGTCATCGCGGGATCGCGGAGGTACTTCGTGACGCCCTTGCACGGCCGACACCACTCTGCCGTGGTCTCGACGATGAAGACCCGCCCACTGGCCGCGTCGCGGCGCTTGCGCAACTGGTCTCGCAGCTTGCCTTGCTGCGGGACGAGCTCGATGATCTCGACGTCGTCGACCTTGCTGGCCGTCACCGCGCGGCCGGTCGGCTCCGATCGTGTCGTGACGGGCGAGACCGGGCTCTCTACCACCACCGGCGACGGCTCCGACTTCTTGCACCCAGCGCCGAGCGCAACGAACACGACCACTCGCAAGATCTGCACGCCCCTCCATACCAGGTCCCGTCGAGGCATACGTGAAAGCACCCGTGGAGTTGACCAGGTCACTCAGCGGCGGCCGCACGAGCGCCATGTAGTGTGGCGTGCTCAGGATCGTGCCAGTCGCCGTGAGGCCCTCGGACATCGAGGTGGTCGCGAGGCCGAAGTCGATGAACTTGACCGCGCCGCGCTCGCCGACGGTGGCGACATTGCGAGGTGCTGGCGCGAGTTGCACGCCCACAGGCCCACGCGCCATCCTCGGGTGGCTGCTCCAGTCGCTCGAACACGACGCCGCTCGCACCACGGCCTGCTGCGCGTTGCGCGGCGAGTGCTGCTCCGCTTCCAGCTCCTTCGCGAGTCGCTCGACATCTGATGCCTCGGAACGGGACACTCTTGTCGTCGATCAACGGATGCAACCGCGTGCCCCCGAGGCGACGCACGGTTGAGATGCTGGCGCCGAGGCGCTTGGCGACGTCATCGCGCGTGAGCGCTGCCATTCGAAGCTCGTCATCGCCCGTCGGTCTTTGGCATCCGAAATCTGCAGTCCAACCCTCCGAGTCGCTGAGAGAGCCGCGCGGGAAGCGCGACCATGTGAGAAACAGGTCCGATCTATTCGACCACGGGTCCATCAGAACGCCGAAACCGATCCTTCGCTGGTTGGCGATCCTTCATGTGCCGGTAGGTCTTCTGTGCGTTCTCGCGGCAGGTCGTACGGTCGGCGGCATCGCGCTCGCAGAACTGGTACGCCTCGAAGAGCGCGGGACAAGCATCTTTGTGGCTCATCACAGGTCCACAAGACGTTCGCCAGATCACTTCTCCATCCACTTCGATCGACGCCGGCGGCGGCGGGACCGAGCGCCCGTCGATCCCGAGCAGGATGTCGTCGCCGTACACCCACGAGCGGAGGACCTTTCCTTCGGACACGTACGACCAGACTCCCGTGCGTTTTCCACGATCGTATTGTTGGACTGTCGAGATCCCTATTGGCATCAACGGACTCGACCAACAGACGCCATCGCGAACGCCATCAATATAGAAGCACTCGGAGGCGAGCTCTTCGCCAACAAAGTCGCGTCTCGGGCCATGCAGGACGCCGAGGCGGAACGTTAACTCTGAGCGAAGGTTGCGACTCTGATCTCGCATGATCTGGAGGCCGTCGAGCTCACCATCTCGGAAGGCCATGCGCCCGACCACTGCTCCTCTCGCGTCGGTCTCGATGACCGTTCGTCGATCAGCCCACCTGCACGTCCGCTGCATCACGACCTCGTCGCCGGCGCCCTGTTGTACGCGCTCCACGGTTGCTTCCGGCGGACAGTCAACGGCCGCCTCGTCGGCTCGCCTGCACGAAGCAGCCAACGCGAACATCGACAGTGACACCACCCAGACCCTCACTTGGACAGCCTCCAGACCGCTTCTGCCTCGTCGCCGATCTCGTTGATCATGAACCGAAGGTAACCGAGCCGCTCCTCGATGCTCTTTCCGTCGGGGAGCCGGCGCACGTCCTTGAAGCCGGAGTTTCTCACGGCATGCAAGTCACCCTGCCGATCAGCGAGGTAGTTCAGGTAGAGCTGATAATCTTGCACGAGCTGCGATGCTCGTCGCGCGTACTCCGGCCGCGTGTCTTGTTCGTCAAAACCGTGGTTGTCGCGATGCAGGAAACCACCTCTCCCGTGCACCGGTGCAGGCGCTCGCGAATCCCACCACGGTGGCTTGGGTAGGTCGCGAGGCTCCCCAGCGACGGAGCCATACACTCCCATCCCTCTCAACATGGCGTCGAGCTGGTCATCAGGCCCTTCGAACACCGTGTTCTTCAGGATTTGAAGCGCGACACCGTTGATGTGTTCTCTGTTGCCGCGCTCGATCTGGTAGCCGTGGTTGTCTTCCCATGGTTTCGGTCGATGGCTGTAGTCTGGGACCTTGGGCCGATCGTCGGCGACGACGTTCTGCCCAACGGCCTCTGCCTCGGCATTGCCATCCAGGTAAACGTCGACGCGACGATAGGGTGCGTGGATATCCTCGATCCCTTCCTCGGCCTCGATCGTGACGGCAGCTGGATCGACCCCACGACCCGCGGCCGCGACGCTCTCGTACCAAGCGTTCGTGTTCGCGAATGCGTGAAGGAGCTCGCGCGCCACCGTGCCCGCACGTGCGTGGGAAAGGTCGGTGTTCTCGGGATGGTGAGAGGGTCGCGGATCGGCGAACCCTTCGAACCTGCCCTTCACCGCCTTCTGCTTGTTCCCGGCGTAGGCACGAGCAAGTCCGGTGAGCAGGGATCGATCGTGAGCATCGATCGTGCTGTCCTTGGTCCGGAAGAAGATCTGCCCGACGAGGTGGCTGCCAGGTTTCGAGCTTGGATGAACCCAGCTGCCAGCCTTCTGGTCGGGAGCCGTTGCTGCGGGCTTCGCTGGCGCGATCGTGGGCTTGCGCTGGATGCCGAGCGGTCGCGGGTTGGAGGTTGGCGCGACCTTCTTGGTCGGTGCTTGCGCGACGCTCTTGGGTTTCAGCTTGTGTGCGTGTTCACTCATCGGGGCTCCATCGCCCGCCGCGATCAGGGTTGCGTTCTATTTGTTGCGGAACGTACGCCTACTACATCGATCGCTATCGTGTGCTCATGAAGGCGCGGCTCGAGGGGGACAACGAGGTGACTGCGATCGGCTGGGTCGCCGATCGAGGTGCCGGTGGACCCGATGGCAAGGTCGTCGTGTTCGAAAACACGGTCTACCGGACGGACTACTTCTCTGGCGCAGTTCACCGCGCGCCGTTGTGATTAGTAGAAGCTGGCGAGCTTCGACAGCCGATCTCGCACCCGCTTCGCAATCGGCGCGGTCCCGCTGATCTCGTTCGCCGGGTCAGCAAGAGGATCAGCGCGAGCCGCATGTGAAGTAACGCGTGGCGTCGGGTGCGCATTCGATGGTCGAGATCGCCGAGATCGCCGAGATCATGACGAGGTCACGACATCGCCCAGTCGAACGTCGCCGCCGCTACGGGCGTGGAGGCCGCGAGCTACAGCTCGGCGCCCACAGTGACAAAGCTCGACGGGGCGCGCTGGTTCGCATGAGACGTCGTGATCCACCCGCCCGCACGTATGGTCTTGGAGAGCCGCAGCTCGTCGACTCCCCCGTCGAAGCCGCGCTGCAGATCGTCGCGGTTTCCGATCACGAGCCCTTGCCCGACATCGGACGATCGGGTGCCGTTCGGGCTCGCCGCCTGCGCCACCGCTTGCTCCACCCCGTTGATGAAGAACACCGGCACGTTCGCCGTCGACGCGTTGTTGTACACGACCGCGACATGGATCCAGGTGTTGAACGGCGCGGTGTCCTGAGCCGTGCACCAGTTGCCTGCTTGACCGGTGAACGCGTGACCGAAGAGCACGGCGTTGGCACCGCCCGAGTTCCCATCGCACAGTCCGAGCACGGACCGAGCCTTGTCGAACACGCGGCCGAGACTGCTACCGCCGGAACCGGTCGCGAAGTACCAGGCTTCCGCGGTCCCGCCGCCGTCGAACATGTTATCGAGCGATGGGTCGGACGCGACGTTGATCGTGTTCGTCCCGCCGTCGAAGCGGCGCGCGTCGACCACCTGGCCGGCCATCGTGTTGGTGCCTCCGTTGGTGCCGGGGTTGAGGGCTGTCGCGTCGACGAAACCGGTCAGATGCCAGACCGCCGCATAGCCCGAGGTCCACACGCCAGGGATGTCTTCCTGGCTCGAGGTGATCGCGGGGTTGCCGTAGTGCAGGTAGAACGTGGTGTCCTGCGCGAGCGAGGGGAGCTTCACCCACGCGATCAGCTCGCCGGTGTCGCCCAGATAGCGCTCGACTTCGTGCGCGAGCGGCACGATCCCGTCCGGATCTGCCGAGAACGCGATGTCGTGCCCGCTCGTGCTCTCGACCTGTCCGCCGGACGCGGTGGTCCGCAGGAAGGACCCGGAGATCGCGAGCATGATCGGAAACCCCACGTGTGGACCACCGGTCACGGTGCCCGCGATCTGGATCGGACGGACATGCGTGCCGGCGACGGGTGGCGCGTCGGTCACTGCATCGCCGTCGATCGGGTTCGCATCGTCCACTACGAGCCCCGGTGATGGCGTGTAAGAGCAAGCAGCTACGAGGCACCATGCGAGCCGCATGGTCCGAGGATCGACGCAGATCGATGCCGGATCAACCTGAAACTGGTCAAGCGATGACGCGCGAGACGCGCCTGAGATTGGCGATCGTGTTTCAGTCCTTGCACTCTGCAGCCACGCAGGGACACGCACCACGAACCCCACGATCGCTCACGCCATGTTTCGATTCATCACGATGACGACGACAACCGGCGCGGTCGGTCGACCGACGTCTTGGCGTGGAGCGAGAAGCCATCGACGAACGCAGCGCCGACGCGACGAGACTGTGCCCGGCGTTGGCTCGGACCAGGTCAGCGGCAGCTGCAGCGATTCCGCCTGTGCGTGAGCGAGCGCGTCGGGTTCGTCATCGCCCTCGCCGCCGTCGTCGTGGTGCGCGAGCAGGCGCGCCGGGCGGCGAACGATCCGGTGGCCAGTGCCTCGACGTCCTCGTCCGCGGGCGGGGGCAGGCGATGAAAGGCGATCGAGCCGTCGGGTTGCTCGCGCCCGACGCCCTCGGAGATGAGCGTATGAAAATGCAGGTTACCGTTCGCGAACGATCCTTCCAGCTGGATCGCCGTCACGGCACCGGTCTCACCGCCCGGGAAGTCGGGCTCGCGCGCGCGCCGACGATGGTAGGCGCGCGATCCGCACGAACATGCCGAGCACCTTCGAGGTCAGCGCCTGATCGCGGATCAAGCGGACAACTTCGTGCTGCTCGCGAAGAGCGGCATCGTCAACGTCCCGACCTCGATGATCATCGGAGACCTCGGTGTTAGCCCCGTCACTTCGACAGCGATCACTGGATGCCGTTGACCCGGGATTCGTCGTTGCAGTTCGCGACCACGCCAGAGGTCACGGGCCGCGTGTACGCCGGACTTCGCAGCGCCGACCCCCACGATGCTGACCACCGCGATCAGTGATGTGGAGACTGCGTTCGTGGACGCAGCCGGTCGCGCACCGGACGTCACCGAGCTCGGTGCGGGCACGATCGGAACCACCACGCTCGCACCAAACGTCTACAAGTGGAGCACCGCGCTCAACATCACGACGAGCATTATCCTCGACGGTAGCGCGACGGACGTGTGGATCTTCCAGATCGCAGATGGTCCGCAGAACCCAGGCACCTGCAAACGATAGCGTAACCCTCTGATCTCGGGCGTCGCAGGTGCCTCGCGGAGAGCGCGAGCACGCGGGGTGGAGCTTCCTGGAAGGTGATGCTCATCGCCAACACCAAGCCTTGCTCGAAGAACCGCAGGTAGCTCCAACCGTCCTCGTCCCGGTGGCATCCCAGTTCGCGCTGCATTTGGATAGGATGTCCCGGCATGATCTTGGTTCGCTACGACGTCACCAAGCCAGGAGCTCTCGAGCGACAGCTGCGAGGTGTCTTCGATCTGCGCTTCGCGCACGACACCCCCAAGCTCTGGAAGAAGAAGAAATGGATGCCCGCCCTGCCCGCGAGCGCCGCGATCGCGGACGCGACGTTCTCCCTGGGCGAGGGGCATTGCACCTTCACCCTGCCCGCGGACCTCGCCGACGCCGAGCCGCTTCGCGAGTTCCTGATGTCGAAGAAGGTGAAGAACCTCGAGCTGCGCGCCGCGACGCGGGATGACCTCACCGCGAATCGAGCTCGCGAGCTCGAGATCGCCTCGCGCACGCCTGGCGTGGTGGTCGCGACGAGCGAGAGCGATCCTCTCGGCAAGGCCGGAAGGCCGTGGGAGGTGACCGTCCTCTTCCCACGCGACGAGAGCACTCCGCCCAAGAATCTCTTGACGTTCGACGACGAGCTCGTGGGCTTCAACATTCACCAGCAGGGACCGCAGCTCCATGTCCTCGCGAGCTCGTTCGAACCGGGCTCGAAGATCGCGCGGACGATCACGAACCTTCCAGCCCCGATGGCATCGCTCACGGGCCCGTCTCTCGGTCCCGACGGTGTGCTGTATGCCGGCGGTGCGTCTGCCTTTGGCGAAGACTACACCGAGGTTCACGTCTCGAAAGATCGCGGCCGCACCTGGAACGCTGAGGCGAGCCCTGGTCTGACCGCGATCGTCGGTGGCACCGGCATCGCGACGACCTGCTGGTTCGAAGACACGCTATGGGTCGCGAACGAGACGGGCGCTGCGCGGCGGGTCGATGGCGTCTGGAATGCCGTCACCATTCCCGCGAATCAGCTCCCCGAACGCATGAAGGGCTTCCACAGCTACAAGTTCGTTGTCGACCGCTACAACTATCACGCGGGTCGCCTCACGGTCGTCGACAACCAGCTGTACTTCCTCGGCAAGGGCATCGCACGGTGGAACGGCGAGTCGTTCGTCACGGACCTCGAGCCGCCCGCGAGTGTCTTCGACGCAGGGTTCTTGTCACTCGTGGCCACGAGCAACGGCACCCTCATCGCCGGCGGTCCCCAGCTCTGGTGCAAGACGAGCGGAGGCGGGTGGGCACGCACCAGTGACGAGGCGCTCGGCATCGATCCGACCAAGCCGAAGCCCGGCGACGGGATGTGGTCCGGCGTCGCCTTCCCCGGACTACATGTCCTGGGCGACCACGTCGTCGTCGTCGCCAACAAGCACGAGCCGTGGGAGCAGCGTCACCTGCTCCGCGTCTCCGACGACGACGGGGAAACGTTTCGCCCGCTCGACTTCGAGCGGCCCGATGGGAGCCTCGTCTGCTGCTCCTCGGCGATCGACCCGAAGGGCGGCGTTGTCGTCGCCGGATTCGGCGGCGTCGTGCTGCGCCTCAGCGCCCCCGGAGCCTGATGTCCCGATCCTGCTCCCAGGCTAGCTCGTTCGCCTGACCGGGATGCTAGCCGGTCGGATGTTCGGCGATCCGGACGGATACGTCTCGGCTCGCTGGCACGCACGCTGCACTTCGTTCCGTGGTGACCTCGAGATCGTTGCTTGTAATTGCCCTGCTCGGGTCTGCCTGCGCGACCGACTCCAGCGACCCCGACGAGATCGTGGTCGACGAGGCAGAACCCGGTGACGACGTCGGCAAGGCCGATTCGTTTCCGATCAAGTTCACGGTGATCGCCGCCGACGTATCACTCCAGCGCCTCGAGGCTGCCGGCATCGCACTCATCACCAACCCGAAGCAGTGGAGCCGGGGGATGGGGACGACGCCACCCGTCGATGTCGACTTCACGACCGAATGGGTGGTGTTTTTCGGCACCGGACTCCAAGCGACAGACGGTTTCTCGGCCGAGATCACTGGGCTGTTCGAGGTGCGATGCACGCGCCAGCAGATCGCGGCTCGCCAGTGTCCAACGTACGCAAACTTCGGTGCGCTACAGATCGATACTCGCGCGACAGTCCCGGGTGCTGGCTGCGTCGCCGCACTGCAGCGCACGACACCCCACGTCGTCGTGAAGTTCACGGTTCCCCAGCAACGACCGTTCTCGGCGCGCTGGAAGGCCGACGTCAGGACCAGCGAATGCGCCAGCATGTGAGCGCAGGATCGCTACGCGGCGGACTTGTGGACCTCAAGCGGATCGCGACCGAGAA
>JBBQJJ010000048.1:0-32269 GCA_038325805.1 Haliangiales bacterium | reverse complement strand
AGTGCGACCTCGGTGCCCGAACAGAACGCGGAGAGCAACACACACGCGATTCCGAGCGGAATCGCCAGCGACAGGTCCGTGATCAACTCGGCTGCTCCGCCGGCGCGTCCGGGGCAAAGACTGCGGGGAAAGACGCCACGAACGTCGAGCCCTGGCCGGGCGTCGTGTCGACCCAGATCTTGCCGCCGTGCGCTTCGACGTATGCCTTCGCGAGTGTCAAGCCGAGGCCGGTGCCGCCGAACGCACGCGTCGACGAGGAGTCGACCTGGAAGAACGGCTCGAAGATCTTCGCGACCTGGTCGCGCGAGATCCCGATCCCGGAGTCGGTGACGACGAGCTGGACGGCCGGGAGGTCCTCGATCAATTCGGACAAGGCCGACGTCGGGGTCAGCGGCCCCGCGCGTACGGCGATGCCGATGTGGCCGCGATCGGGGGTGAACTTGACCGCGTTGGACAGCAGGCTCGATACGATCTGCCGGATCTTGCGGCGGTCGCCGAACACCACCCGCGCGTCTCGCAGGTCGAGCTGGATCGCGATGCCGCGGCGCGAGGCCTGCGGTGCGAAGGTGGAGACCTCGTTCGCGACGACGTCGGACAGCGACAGCGCGCTGCGCTCCATCGCGAGCTGACCGGACTCGAGCGTGGCGACGTCGAGCACCGCCGTGATCAACCCGAGCAGCTGATCCGCCTTGCCGAGGATCGTCGTCAGGTATTCCTTCTGCTCGCCGGAGATCGGCCCCGCCAACCCCTCCGCCATCATCTCGGCGTAGCCGATCACGCTGGTCAGCGGCGTGCGGAGCTCGTGCGACATCGTCGCCAGGAAGTTCGACTTCAGGCGGTCGAGCTCTTCGAGCCGCGACACGGCGCGCGACAACCGCTGGTTGTGCTCGGTCAGCTCCTCGAACGTGTGCCGCATCGCCTCGTCATGCGTCAGGGCGGCGAGCTCGCGGGCGTTCGCGTGGTGGAGCAACAGCCCGAGCATCTCGGTCGCCAGCGCGAGGCCGTCGGTTGCCCGCGGGCCGGAGGCGGCGATCGAACCAATGCGTGTCCCGTCGTGCGACAGCTCGTTCGTTCCCGGTCCGACCGTGGCGTTGCCGGCGAGCAGCTCGCTGCGCTTGCCATACACCGCGAGCTTGCAGTCCATCCCCCGCTCCACCGCCGTGACCAGGTCCTCCAGGTCAGCGACAGGAACGAGGCGAGAGAGCTCGATCGGAGCTTCGAGCTCGCGGTCCAGGGTTGGCTCGCCCGCCAACCCCGCGCCGCTGCCATTGTCCGGCCGGGGACCCGCGGTCACAGTTTGAAAATCTTAGCAGGAATCATCCTCTAGGGCGCGGACCCGACGTGGTCCGCGAGGGCTTTGCGGAAGGCCTCGCCGTCGATCCCGAGCTTATCTACGAGCTTGAGATCGCGATCGAGCGCGTCCCAGGCCCGTTCGACCAGCCGGAAGAAGGTCGGAACTACACCTACCCCCTGCTTCGCGCAGGCCTCCTCGACGGTCTCCGCACCGAACCGGTCGAGCTGCGCGGTCGGGATCGCATCCTGGAGGTCGCGCTTGTTGTACTGGACCACGATCGGCAGCCCCGAGAGGTTCACCGCATGGAGGTTCGCTGCGAGGTTCTTCCAGGACTGCTGGTTCGCGAGTTGTTGGTCCGGCTGGCTGTCGGCGACGAACACGACGCCGTCGGCACCGGTCAGGACGACCTTGCGCGTGGCCTCGTGCACGGGCTGACCGGGCACCGTGTAGACCTTGATGCGGAAGCTGAAGTTCGAGGCGCGGAAGAAGATCGGCAGCAGATCGAAGAACAGCGTGCGGTCGTCGCGCGTGTCGAGCGTCATCAAGCGACCCCGGTTGAGCTTGTCGACGGCGGCGTGGAGCGCACGCAGGTTGCTCGTCTTACCCGACAGCGGCGGCCCGTAGTAGACGAGCTTCAGCGTCAGCTGTCGCTCGCCGAAATCGACTTGCGCCATCTACGGCTGTACCTCGACCGACGGTGGCGTGGGTGTAGGCCCGCTCGACTTGATGGACGCGTAGAGCGCCGCGCCGGCGATCCCGAGGATGACGATGACGAGCAACATGATGGTGTTGCGATACGGGTTCTTCTGGACGACGTTGCGCGCCGTGGCGCTCGTCAGCATCGTGACCTCGGCGGACTTGCGAACCCGCTCGAGGAACTTGTCGGCGATCGGATCCCCGGCGCGGCTGCGGTACTTCGCGGCACCCCACGCATAGGCGTCGTTCTGGGTGATCAGGCGCAGCACTTCCTCGTGGCGCGCGTGGTCGCTCCAGTGATCGACCGCCAGCTCCCAGGCACGCACGAGCGGCTCGGGTACGGCTACCTCGCGTGATGCGGCGAAGCTGTCCATACGATCGATCGCGAGCCCGCACTTCTTGCACGCAGACGTGCCGGCCACGATCGCGGCATCACACTTCGGACACGCGGACGGCACGATCGGATCCTGTCACAGGATCGGACGGAACGGGACTGGCGTGGCGATCAGGCAGAACACGAACAGCATGCCGATGGCTTGCCACCGCCGCCGCGGATCGAGGGCGTCGCCACCGACGGGTGGGTGGTACTCGCCGGCCTGACGCCGCATGATCGCGAGCAACAGCGTCCAGGTCAGCCACGGGATCACGCCGAACTTGGCGTACGACAGCGCGTCGCCGGTGTCCTTGCCAGCATCGCGCGCCATCAAGAACATCACGAGCCCGGCGCAGAGGCCGATGATCGGCAGCACGATGTGGAGGCGCTCCGACAGCTTCTCGTGGCGATCGCCGAGCGCGGCGCGCGCGACATGCCCACCGTCGAGCTGGCCGATCGGCATCAGGTTGATCTGCGTGATCAACAGCCCGACCCAGCCGGCGAACGCCATGGGATGGAGCTGGACGTCGACGCCCTCGCCCGGCAGCCAACGACCGAACACGGCGAGCTTGAGCAGTGCGTAGAGGATCGAGTTGCCCTCGATCATGCCCTCCGCCGTCGGCGGCCCCACATCGCTGAGATGGAGGCCGATCACGAGCAGCGGAATCGCGATCACGAGACCCGCGATCGGACCCGACGCGCCGACGTCGAACAGCTGGTTCCGATCCTGGATCGGCTTGTCCATCTTGATGACGGCGCCGAGCGTGCCGAGCGAGATCACCGGGGGCAGCGGGATGAAGTACGGCAGCGAGACCTCGACCCCGTGATAGCGGCTCGCGAGGTAGTGACCGGTCTCGTGGAACGCGAGGATCCCCATCAGCGTGCCGGCGAAGTAGATGCCGCTGCCGGGCTCGCTGATCTCGGCGGACCACCACGTGGTCATGCAGCACGCGAGGAACAGCCCGGCGTGGATGGCCAGCTGTTTCCTCGTGTGCACGGACGCGAGCTTACCTTGTCGAAGGCGTTACGGCACCAGCTGGAGCTGCTCGCCAACGACCTCGAGTACGGCATGCTCGCGCTGGATCTCGCCATCGAACCCCATCGCCAGCGGACCGCACGCGCCATCGTCGAGCTTGCTCTTCGCGAGCGCCGTACGCAGCGCGGCGCGCACATCCGGCGAGCCTGCGGCCTCGGCGCGCGCCTTCGCGATCAGCGCGGCCGCATCGTACGTCTCGGCTGCCGCGGCGCTCGGCGAGCGGTTCGTGCGGCTCTGGAACGCGGCCGAGAACGCGATGCCGACGTCACCGCCGAGCTCGCCGGGAAAGCTGTCGACGAACATCGCGCCCTGAAGCGCGGGACCGCCGCGGATCGCGAGCGATGGGTGACGCCAGCCCGCACCTCCCATCAGCTGGACGACCTGTGGCATCACGCCACCGTGCTTGCGGCGCAGCTTGTCGGGATCCGGAAACTCGGTGGTGCGCAGCTCGACGCCGAAGTACGGCAGGAACGCTGCCACCAGCGCCGCGCGATCGTAGCGGTCTGGCAGATAGAGCAGCGAGAACGCTATGTCGGGCGTGTAGTTCAGCCAGCCCTTCTTGCCATTGCGCCGTAGATGCTCCGCGAACCGCGGGTTCTTCGCGGGCACCATGCCGAGGAAGTCTTTGACCTCGGGCTCGAGATTTCCGCCCGTCGGATCGTACGCCCCCTCACCGGTGACCTGGAGGCCGAGGCGCTTGGCTTCGTCGATGAACGCCGTCGCCGCTTCGCCACCGATGTCATCTCGCGGCGCGAACACCGCGACGGTCGGAAAGCCCTCGTCATGCGCGAGCTGCGCGACCGCCCTGCCCTCGTCGGCAGGCGAGCTGACCATGCGAAACACGCCGGCGGCCGGGTCGGCGCCGTCGGCGGGTGCGAGCAAGCCGATCGGGATGTTGCGCAGCGAGGCCGCACGCGCCGCCGCGATCCCCTCGCGCTCCCCGACGGGCCCGAGGATCGCCGCGGCTCCCTTTACATACGCCTGCTCGACCGCGGCAGCTGCACCCTCGGGGTCACCCTTGGTATCGAGGAACAACCAGGTCGTGCCCTGCGAGGTCGACAGCTGCACCGCGAGCTTGAGCTCGCTGCCGATCGCCGCGTAGCGACCGGTGAGCGGCAGCAACACGGCGATCGTCTTCGGATCGACATGCGGCAACGCCATCGACGTGTCGAGCGCCGCGAGCTCGCTCTCGACCGACGCGCGATCGCCGGCGGCCTTCGCCCGTGCGATCAGAAACTGGGCGGTGTTGCGATCGCTGCGATGCCATGCGAGCCGGGCCGCGCGCAAGCCGACCTTCGCGGCAGGTGCCGTGGTGCCGAGCTTGTCCAACACGGCGCGGAGCGTGAGCTCGTCGAGCGAATCGATCTTCGCGTCGTCGAGCGTCTTCAGATCGAGCTTCGAGACATCGATGGTGGGGGGGGCGATGCCCTCGACGACGGGCTCGGGATCACTCGTCGATTGCCCGAGGCCGTCGCGCTCGACCCACGCGCTCTGGGGTGCTTTCGCGCCGCAGGCGGCCAGGAGCACGAGAAACGCGGCACGCACGATCGTGAGTTTGCCCGTGCCGAATGCGCGACGCCAGGAATCCCCGTGCGAGGCGTGCCAGAGGGTCGCCAACGCGCCAACGCCCGCCAACCTTCGCCAAGGGATTCGCTCGACCCAGGCGCGCTGGGTGCTTTCGCGCCGCAGGCGGCCAGGAGGACGAGAAACGCGGCGCGCCCGCCAACCTTCGCCAAGGATCGGTCGATCGGAGGTCGATCGCGGACCACACTGTCGATGATCCTTGCTGAAGTCCGCGCGAGACTTCCTCGAGGAGTTTGCCAACGCGGATCGCGACTATCAGAAACGCGTCTCGAAGTTCGTTCCGTGGCCAGCCGATGGCAGCGCCGCGCGCCACGGCATCCGCACACCGTGCGTGCTACGTCTGCGGCGTGAGCGTCTACGTCTCGAATACCAAGCAGATTCCAAGCCCCCACGCGTGGACCTTCGCCGGGCTGCAGGTCGACGAGTCGGGCGCATGCTACGCGGCGGAGCGCAACGGGCTTCGAGACATCAAGCCCAAGGGACTGCTTGTGCGCTACCCCAACCCCTTCGCAGGCGGGGGCAAGCCAGAGGTCATCTATGAGGCGGCTGACCCGTTCCAGCACATGTGGCGCGCTCCTTCAGGAGGGTTTCACCTGCTCGGCAAGAAGCATCACTTCTCGGTGAACGGAACGTTCAAGAGCAAGGAGATCACCAAGGGCGCCCAGAAGTTGTTGCGGGTCTGGGGCGCAGGCGAACGGGTCATCTTGGCGCTGGGCTACCCCGCGGCGTATCTCGAGATCGTCAACGGCGAGTACGTTCCACTCGCGGTCGGGCTCTCTACCGCCTGCGCATGCGAAGACCTCACCGGCAGCGCCGCAGATGACATCTATGTCGCCGATGAAGAAGGCATCACTCACTTCGACGGCAAGGAGTGGCGAGCGGTCAAGGGTGCTCCCAAAGGCGCCCAGTTGGCCTGCGTCTCGAGAGACGAGGTCTTCGCCACCGGCATCGATCCCGAGCAGGGCCGCGTCTTCGCGATCTATCGAGGCAACGCGCGAGACGGGTTCAAGGGCCTCGTTCGTGCCGAGCACCTGAAGAACGACGGCTCGTTCGGGCGCATCTTTCATGCCCTCGGAGCGGTTCATTTGATTCAGACCCACGGGGCCGACCGCGGCCTTTACCGTCTGAGCGAAGGCGAGGTTTCCAAGCTGATGGGTATCACCGGATTCGCCGGCCGCGTCGCGGGCAGTGATGTGCTTTGGGTCGAGAACGGCATCGAGCTGCTGTGCTTTGACGGCACGACCTGGAAGCAGGTGCCGCGCGTCTGGCAGGAGAAGAGCAAGGCCTAACCCATGCTTGTCAGATAACGAAATGGGTCGTGCACGTGCTCATCCACGTCGACGATCAGCGGCTCATCTTACTCAGCATGCCGACGCTCTGCACCGGCAGCAGCTTCGCTTGCGTCAGCTCGGAATCGGAGATCACGCCCAGGAGGCGGATGACGTCGATGATCGCGCCGCACTCCATCGCCTCATCACCAATGTTCAGCGCGGCGCCACTGATCGCCAACGGCCGAGTACCCGCGCGGTAGCGCAGGTATCGATCGGAACATGCAAGGTGCTCATAGCCGTCGAGCTCCTCGTCGGTCCAGCACACGAACCGTATCGCCCAGTGCCCGGCGTGGGTGCCCAGTCCGTCAGGCGACATCTTCAAGCTGTCGAAGACTCTCGGCCACTCGAGCATCGCGAAACAGGCGTTGGCCGCGATCGATGCGCGTTCGGAAATGAAACGGTCGCCGACCGGGAGATGCGGTACACCGTCGAGCGATGCTCGGTCGACACGTGCGAAGCAGGAGGACGTGTAGCGCGCTGGTCGCGGTGGCCGCGTGCGGCGGGGAGCCTGCGGTTCCGGACGCGGCCCTTCCGAATTGGGAGCGTCTCTCCGAACTTCCCCAGGCAGTCGCGAACAACGCGGTCGCATCCATCGACGGTGCCGGCGGCTGCCAGCTGCTGAGCGCGATGGGGATCGATGGTTCGCGACAGGCCGCGGGGATCAGCGCGCAGGCGTGGCTGTTCACTGATCGCTGGGAGGCGCTTCCCGATGTCCCCGGCCTGCCACGGCTCGCCGCCTCGGCGGTGACGGTACAGGGCAAGGTCTACGTGCTCGGTGGGTACAGCGTCGCCGAGAGCGGCGCCGAGACCTCGCACACCGACGTCGCGATCTTCGACCCGGAGACCCGCACGTGGTCGTCGGGCGCGACGCTACCGACCGCGATCGACGATGCGATCGCGGTCAGCTGGCGCGATCGCTGGATCGTGGTCGTGAGTGGCTGGTCGCAGACCACGCCGGTCCGCGCGGTGCAGATCTTCGATGTCGAGAGTGGTGTGTGGGATGTCGGGACGCCGTTCCCCGGGAGCCCGGTGTTCGGACATGCCGGGGCGCTGGTCGGCGACGACCTCGTCTTGATCGACGGCGTCGCGAGTGGAACGACCGGGTTCCGGATCGTCTCGCAGACCTGGCGCGGCCGACTCGATCCGTCCTCGCCGACGACGATCGAGTGGACGCAACTGCCGGATCATCCCGGTCCGGCGCGCTATCGCGCGGCTGCCGGTCGGCTCGACGGGCTGCTCATGTTTCACGGCGGCACGAGCGATCCATACAACTACGATGGTCTGAGCTACACCACGGGCACGCCGTCGGCGCCGCTCGCCGATGCGATCGCGTTCGATCCGGCGACCACGACATGGGGGCCGCTTCTCGACAAGCCGATCGCGACGATGGACCACCGGTCCCTGGTCGGGTGTGGCGCCCGTGTGTTCACCGTCGGTGGCATGGAGGCCGGGCCGACCGTGAGCGGCGCCGTGTGGTCGTTCGGCCCGTAGCTGTCATCTTCTAACCCCAGAGTTCGCCTGTGTCGACCGGGTGTGCGCGATCGCGCGAACTCCTACTTCCAGAGCTCAGCCTGGAGGAGAGTCTTCCGGCGAAGCCGCAAGATCGAGGTCAACCGAGGTGAGCTCTGGGGTTAGATCGTGATCTTGAACCGTCAGACCTCTTCGATGAACGGCCTTGATCTTCTGGATCTCCGGCACGAGCTTGCTCAGCATGGCGAACAACGCGACACCCTCGGCCGCCTGATCTGGTGTCATCTCGTCTGGTATCGCGACGTCGCCTGTAGCGGTAGCGGCTCGCAACGAGCTCACTCCACCGGGAGCCAGACGAGTGCGACGCGGGTCACGACGGTGTCGGACTTCTTCGCCGGGATCTCCACGTCGGGTGCCACCGCGTCCCCGATGGCCGCACAGTCGGCCTCGAGCTGGGCCGCGAGATCGGTCGCCTGATCGTCGATCACCTCGGCCGCGTCAGTCGCGCGTGCGACGTCGCCCCGTTGTTGCGGTCGCGCTGCGCGCCGCGGAGGCGATCGGAGGTCGATCGCGGACCACACGGTCGATGATCCTTGCTGAAGTCCGCGAAGACGATTGCCGAAGATCTCGTCGTGGCTGGCTTCGGGCACGCCCGGGCCGCATCGAACGAACCTCTACTCGTCTAACAACGAACGCACGCGATCCAGCAACCGCCGCTTCGGCTGCGGGGTGTCCTTGCCGTGCTCACCCGACACCGACGCCAGCTGCTCGAGCAGCTCGCGCTGCCGCGCCGACAGCTCCGTCGGGACTTCGACCTGCACGTGCACCAGGTGATCGCCGCGCGGTGCATTCGTCCCCGCCGCCTGCGGCACCCCGCGCCCACGGATCCGGAACACGCGCCCGGGTTGCGTGCCCTCGGGGATCCGCATCTTGACCGGACCGTCGAGCGTCGGAACGTCGATCACCGCGCCGAGCGCTGCCTGGGTGAACGAGATCGTGTGCTCGCTGCGGATATCGACGCCGTCACGCTCGAACGTCGCGTGATCGGCGACGCGGATCATCACGACGAGGTCGCCGGCCGGACTCCCACCTTTGCCAAGCTCGCCGTCGGCTTTCAAGGTCTTCACCGTGTTCGGCTTGAGACCCGGCGGGATCACGATCGTGACTTCCTTGGCCGCACCATCCGTGGGGACGGTGATCATCTTGGTTGCGCCGAAGATCGATTCCTCGAAGGTGACCTCGAGCGTGTAGCGGATGTCCTTGCCGCGCCCCTGCTTCTCGCGGCGCGACCGGAACACGTTGTTGATGATCGACTGCGCGGCATCGACGACCGCGGACAGGCCGCCCGGGTTGTCGTCGGCGTGCCCCCAGCGATCGTAGCGGGCGCGGTTGTCGCGATCGGAGAGCACCGCATACGCCTCGTTGAGCTCGCGGAACCGCTCGCCATCGTCCCCTTCGGGCGCGACATCGGGATGGTGTTTCCGCGCCAGCTCGCGAAACGCCCGCTTGAGGTCGCCTTCGCTCACATCCTTCGCGACGCCGAGCACGACGTAGTAGTCCCGCTTGCGGCGTGCCATCGCTACCCCTCCACGTCCGGTGCTGGTTCGGCCGCGGCGTAGATCGCCTCGCCGATGCGTTGGCCGGCGACTTCGAGCCGTGCGACCGCATCCTGGACGTAGCCGAGGTCATCGGCATCGAGCGCCGACTTGCACTCGACGAGCTCGAGGCCGAGGAACTCGCGCTCGTCGTCGGCCAGGAGCCCGCCGAACTCCTCGAGCGCGCGCTCGGACGAGTACAGCAGACCCTCGCCCTTGTTGCGCGCCTCGGCGAGCAGGCGGCGAATCTGATCGGTCTCCGCCATCTCGGCACCTTCGCTGACCAGGCGCTCGATGTCGTTCTCGGAGAGGCCCGTCGACGGTGTGACCGTGACGCGCTGTTTGCGGTTGGTGCCGTGATCGTGCGCCGAAACCGACAGCACGCCGTCGGCGTCGATGTCGAACGCGACCTCGATCTTTGGAACGCCGCGCGGCGCGGGCGGGATCCCGGTGAGCTCGAAGTTCGCCAGCGACTTGTTATCGCCGCTCATCTCGCGCTCGCCCTGCAGCACGTGGACGTTGACGAACGGCTGGTTGTCGGCCGCGGTGGTGAAGATCTCGGTGGCGCGTGCGGGCAGCGCGGTGTTGCGTGCGATCAGCCGCGTGAACACGCCGCCGGCAGTCTCGACACCGAGGGACAGGGGCGTGACGTCGAGTAGCAGCACTTCCTGCACTTCGCCGGTCAGCACGCCGGCCTGGATCGCGGCACCCATCGCGACGACCTCGTCGGGGTTGACTCGACGACTGGCTTCCTTGCCGAACAGCTCGGCGACCAGCGTATGGATCCTGGGCATCCGTGTCTGGCCGCCGACGAGGATCACGACGTCGACATCGCGCGGCGTCATCCCGGCGTCCGAGAGCGCGCGTTTACATGGCTCCAACGAGTTCTGGACCAGCGGCTCGACGAGCTGCTCGAGCACTTCACGATCGAGCATCACCTGCAAGTGGCGCGGACCGCCCGAGCCCGCCGCGATGAACGGCAGGTTGATCTCGGTCTGCGTGGCGCTCGACAGCTCGATCTTCGCGCGCTCGGCCGCTTCCTTGAGCCGCTGCAGCGCCATCCGATCGCCGCGCAGATCCATGCCGGTGTTCTGTTCGGCGAAGGTCGCGAGCAGGTGCTCGACGATCGCGTTGTCGAAGTCCTCACCGCCGAGGAACGTATCGCCGGCAGTCGACCGCACACGAAAGATGCCCTCGGCCAGCTCGAGGATGGAGATATCGAACGTGCCGCCGCCGAGGTCGTAGACCGCGACGCGCTGCGCGCCTTGCGTCTCGACGCCGTAGGCGAGCGCCGCCGCGGTGGGCTCGTTGACGATCCGGAGGATGTTGAGACCGGCGATCCGCCCGGCATCCTTGGTCGCCTGGCGCTGGCCATCGTCGAAGTACGCCGGCACCGTGACCACCGCTTCGGTGACCTGATCGCCGAGCCAATCCTCCGCGGTCTGCCGCATCTTTTGCAGCACCAGCGCGCTCACCTCGGGGGGCGAGTAATCGCGGCCGCGGATCCGGACGTGCGCATCGCCGTTCTCGGCGCCGACGATCTCGTACGGCGAGGTCAGCAGACACTTCTGCACTTCCTCGTCGTCGAACTTGCGGCCCATCAGCCGCTTGACCGCGTAGACGGTGTTCTCGGGGTTGGTCATCGCCTGGCGGCGTGCCGCCTGGCCGACCAGCCGCTCGCCGGTCTGCGCGAAGCCGATCACCGATGGCGTGGTTCGCGAGCCTTCCGAGTTCGCGATCACGACGGGCGCTTCGCCGTCCATCACCGCCACGCACGAGTTGGTCGTGCCCAGGTCAATACCGATGACTCTGGTCATGCGCTACTCGGCTGGTTTTGCCGCCGCCGGCTTCGCCACCACCACCAGCGCCGGCCGCAGCAGCCGCTCGCCGATCTTGTACCCGCGCTGCAGCACCTGAACGATCACGCCCGGAGGCGCCTCGCTCTCCTGCTGCGAGATTGCCTCGTGCAGGTTCGGATCGAACGGCTTGTCCTGCGCCTCGACGGCGACGACCTCCAGCCGCTCGAACGCGGTCTGGAACTGCCGCAGCACGAGCTGCACACCTTCGACGATGGGGCTCGGGGCCTGGGCCCCGACTGCGTTGGTGCCACCGACACCACCACCCGCCGCGTGCTCGATCGCGCGCTCGAGGTTATCGACGACCGGGAGCATCTCCTTCAGCGTCTTGACCTTCGCGTCGTAGCGAGCGTCTTCCAGCTCGCGCTTGGTGCGCTTGCGGAAGTTCTCGAGATCCGCGGCGGCGCGCAGATAGCGGTCCCAATACTCTTTCTTACCGCTCTCGAGCGAGGCGATCTTCGCCTCGTACTCCGCCGCCGTCGGCGGTGGCTTCGGTGCACGCTCGACAGGTGGGGCGTCACCGTCGGCCTCGACTTCCACGGGAATCACCTCTTCCGCGACGGGCGGCGCAGGGGCGTCCGACGGCTCCGACGGCGGTGCGTCGTTCGGTGGCGAATCGCTCATCGGATCGACCATAACCAGCTTTGCGCGAGCGGGCCAGTCTCCGAGGAGATAAACCCCAGGAGATCAGAGGAGATCAGGTGGATCCGAGCTCTGTCAGGAGCTGAGATACGGTGTCCGCGGTGACATCGACGACCGACATCACCTTGCCGTAGTTCATCCGCATCGGACCGATCACGGCGAGCGCTCCGATCGGCTGGTCCTCGGGTCCGTACGACATCGCGATCACCGAGTTCTGGTGGAACGCGTGCAGCGCCGTCTCCGCGCCGAGGAAGACCTGGATGCCGTCGGCGCGGCGGGTGCGATCGAGGAGGCGCACCAGATTTTCTTTATCCTCGAGCGTGCGCAGCAGGTCGCGCGTGCGGTCCTGGGCGAACGTCTCGTCGATCAGGTTGGCCTGACCGCTGATCACGACATCGGCCGGGCGATCTTTCCGCTCCACGAACAGCGCGTGACCGAGCCGCAGCGCGGCGGAGATGGCCTCGTCGTAGCGGTTCTTGTCATCGGCGAGCTCGCGGATCACGCGCTCGCGAATCTCGTCGAGCGTCATGCCCGACAGCATCTGGTTCAAGTAGTTGTGGATCGCCTCGAGCCTGCGCGGATCGATGTCATCGGCGATCAGCCGGTTCTCGATCTGGCCGTCGGCGGTGACCAGCACGGCGATCAACTTGCCGTCGCGGAGCGGCACGAACTCGACCTGAGTCAGCCGCTGGGCATCGGGATCCGGGGCGATGATCACCGCTGCGTGCTGGGTCAGATCGGAGAGCAAGCGCGAGGCGCGATGCACGACCTCGTCGCGGGTGGGTGCGGTGACGCGCTGGCGGATCTCTTCCTTCTCGGCAGCCGACAGGCCGCGCACCTTGAGCAGTGAATCGATGAAGAACCGCAGACCGGTGGCGGTGGGCACGCGCCCCGCCGACGAGTGGCGCTGCTCGAGTAGCCCCATCTCCTCGAGGTCCGCCATCACGTTGCGCACGGTAGCCGGCGACAGTCCGAGATCGTGCCGCCGCGTCACGGTTCGCGAGCCGACGGCATCTTCCCCGTGCAGGTATTCGGTGACGACGGCATGCAGGATCTTCTGCGCGCGTCTGTTTAAGGAGCTCATGGGGCCGGGGCTTCGTGGCAGCTTACCGTATAGCTCACTCCCAGCTCTCTACGATCCGCGCCGCGATCCGGTCCGCGAGCAGAAAGCCGCGCAGAGTCGGGGAGATCCGGTCACCTCGCCACACCGCGAGTCCTTCGGAGATCAGCCACTCGGCGAGACCGCGGGCCGGAGTTAGTGACGAACCCGTCGCTCCGTCGGCCGTCCGCATCGCCAGCCAGGCGCGATCGATCGCCATCTCGCGCGCGTCGATCTCGCTCCGCTCGGGCGCGACACCGGCGAAATAGTCGACGGCGCGACGTGGATTGGTCTGCCGAACGCCACTGCCATCGGGGGCAACGCACAGACTCGCAGCGCCGACGCCGAGCCCGAGGTATGGCGCGCCCTGCCAGTACAGCGAGTTGTGCACCGCGCGATGACCGGGTCGTGCGTACGAGCTGATCTCGTAATGCTCGTAGCCCTCGGTCGCGAGGCGCGCGTCGGTCTGGACGTAGAGATCGAGTAGCTCGTCGTCGGGGAGCGGGACCAGGCGGCCGTCGCGCACGCGTTGCCCGAAAGCGGTGCGCTCCTCGATCGTCAGCTCGTAGATCGAGAGATGCGGCGGGCGCGTATCGAGCTCGAAGCCGGTCGCGCCTGGGACGCCGAGGATGAAATCCGCCGAGATCTCGAACCCGGCACCGAGGGCGCGATCGAGCGCCGCGCGACCATCTCCGAACCGGTGATCGCGGCCGAGCGTGACGAGCGCGTTGCCGTCGAACGACTGCACGCCGATCGAGATCCGGTTGATCCCGGCCGCGCGCCACGCCTCGAGTGATGCCGCGGTGCAGTCCGTCGGGTTGACCTCGATCGTGACTTCGGCCGGCGCACCGAACCGCGCCTGGATCGCCGCGATCGCCTTCGCGATGCAGTCCACCCGCCACAGCGACGGGGTCCCCCCGCCGAGGTAGATCGAGCGCAACTCGCCATTGTATGCAGGCCCGCGCCGCTCGAGCTCGGCGAGCACCGCGTCGAGATAGGCCTCGTGCGGTGGGTCGCCGACCTCGATGGCGAAGTCGCAGTACGGGCACCGCTTGCGGCACCACGGGAAGTGGAGGTAGACGCCTAGGTGGATGTCCCCAATCTACCTCGACAACGCGGCGTCGACCCGCGTCTCCCCTGCCGTGCTTGCACTGATGACCGAGGTGATGGGGACCGCGTGGGGCAATCCGAGCGCCGCGCATCCGCAGGGTGCCGCCGCGCGTGCCTACATCGACGCGGCTCGGGTGCGCCTGCTGGCATCATTGGGTGACAAGAGCACGGGCGACATCGTGTGGACGAGCGGTTGTACCGAGGCCGACGCGCTGGCCGTCCTCGGTGCGGCGCGGGTGCGAGCCACCGGCGGCATCGTGCTGACGTCGATCGAGCACCCCGCCGTCAGCGCGGCCGCGAAAACCCTCGAGGCGAGGCAGCCGGTCGTCCAGATCGCACCCGACGCCTCGGGCGTGATCGATCCCGATAGGTTCGCCGCCGCGTGTCGCGAGGCCGCCGTCGCCGCGATCGTGATGGTGCAGAACGAGATCGGGGTGGTGCAGCCCGTCGCCGCGATCGCCTCCGCGATCCGCGCGATCAACCCGCAGTGCCACATCCACATCGACGCCGCGCAGGCCTTCGGTAAGGTCCCGCTCGACGTCACCACCCTCGACGTCGACTCGATCGCGATCGCCGGCCACAAGCTGCACGGGCCCAAGGGCGTGGGTGCGCTGTGGCTTCGCAAGGGCGTCGCCCTCGAACCGTTGTGGGTCGGCGGTGGTCAACAAGGTGGCCTCCGCGGCGGTACGCAAGATGCGCCCGGTGCCGCCGGCCTCGGACTCGCCGCCGAGCTCGCGACGCGCGACCGATCGCGCGCGCTCGTGACGTGGCTCGAGCTCGCGCAAGCGGTCCTCGCCCGGCTCGCAGCGCGCGGCGTCGCTGTCCGCCAGCTGATCCCGGATCTGCGCCGCTCGCCACACATCCTCGCGCTCGGCTTCCAGGGCGTTCCTGCCTCCGCACTGCGCACGGTGCTGTCGAGCCGTGGCGTCTATCTGTCGACGGGCTCGTCGTGTGCGGAGCGCGACTCGAAGCCGAGCGCGGTGCTCGAGGCGATCGGCCTGCCCGCCGATACCGGCATGGGTCGGCTGTCGTTCGGTCTCGACACGACGCCGGATGAAGTCGCGACCGCGACGGAGTTGATCGCCGACGTCGCCCTGGAGCTCCGAAAGTAGACGCGCTGGTCTTCTGGCGCGGTCAGTCCGGCTTCGCGAGGATGAACCCGAAGTCACCGCCCGCATTCGGCCGGAACTTCCAGCTCGCCACCATGCGCGAAAGACACGACGACAGCGTCGCCGAGCGCTTCTCCGACAGGTCGACGCTGTTCGGAGCCACGGTGCCATCCGGGTTGACCTTGAACACGACGCGGATCTTCTTGACGTCCGACAGGATGATGTCATCGGCGCCTTTGCTCGCGCGGCGAAAGCACGCCGTGGTTGTCGACGATGTTGACCGAGCCATCGACTCGACCTCGTCGCTCTTGAGCGAGTTGCCTTGGGGCGGATCGGGGATGATCCTGTTCGAGCCCTGCGTTGGCGGGCGCACCGGGGGCTTCGGCGGTTTCGGAATAAACGGATTCTGCGGCGGCTCGATCATGGATCCAGGTCCGGGATCGCCGGGGCGGCGCACGATGAGGTCCGGACGTTCGGTGTTGTACTCGTACTGACCGCCGAGCCCGGTGACGTCCTCGTTGGCGTTGAGCACGAGCACGAGGATCACGGCGGCCGCACCGAGCAGGGCGGCCGCACCGGCGAGCAGGATGTAGAGCCCACGCCGCGAGTGCTTCTCGGGTTCGGCAGGCGCGTCGAGCGTTCCCGGGAGGCCACTCGGTAGGGCATCGACCGCATCGATCAGCGCGACGCCACCGGTGGCGTTGATCCGAGGCACAGCTCCCGTGGCGTTGATCCGAGGGACCGGCCCGGTGACGCGACCGATCGCACCGGTGCGATTCGCGGGATTGGCGGTCGCCGCGCGCGTGGGCCCCTGACGCATGAGGTCGGCGAGGTTGACGACGCGCGAGACCTCGCCGATCTCCATGTCGTCGGAGTCGCCTTCGACCGCACTCGCTTCGGGAACCGAGGGGGTTGGGAACATCGGCGCCGCGGGCTCGTCGGCGCGTACCGTGGGTGCTTCGTTCGGCGACGCGGCGTCGAGTGCGGCGAGCGAGATCTTCGGCTTCGCGCTGTCTTGCTGTTTGCGCTCGTTGCGCTCTTTCGCGAGCTGGTCGAGGAACGCGTCGTTCGGGCCGGTCTGCGACGTGGAACCGACCGACTTGAGGTGCGGCATCGGCTTGGTCGCGACTGGAGCGGCGACGTCGTCGGTCTTGGTCGGCTGCTCGTTGAACGGCTGCGATTCGGAGACCGTCGCGGGGTCGTCGAACTTCGCCGCGGCGACGCCCGGCGACGTCCGCATCCGGCCATTTCCGGCTGCCGGCACGGCAGGTTTCGCGGGCGCATGGCTCCCGTTCGTGCCGCCGTTGAGCGGCTTCGCAGGTGCGGGTGCACGCGCCTCGACACGCAGCGCACCGACCGCGGCAGCGCCACCGGCACTCGCGGAGACCTGTGCAGCCGCAGACTTCTCGAGCGATGCCATCGTCGCCGCGAACAGCGGCTTCGGTGTGTGTTCCTCGTCGGGGATTCGCGCCGCGACGCTGATCGCGCGCGCGGGGTTGGACCCCGTCCCGCCGAGCCGTGGAATCGGCGGCGGTGCGGAGGCGACCGGCGTGGGTGCAGGTGCCGCCTTTTTGCGCAGCCCGCGAAAGTGGCTGACCTTGTCGACCGGCAACCAGTCGTCGAAGCCTTCGCTCCAGCAGTGGAGCTCGGCATCGACCGGCTTCGCACCCACCCAACGCTGCGCCTCGGTGAGCGAGTACGGGCCGGACTGATCGCCGTCGATCGAGACGTACCACTCCTCTTCGAGCGCCGGCGGCGGCTTGCTCATCGCGTTGGCGAACGCGGCACCGAGCGCACCTCCTCCAGCCTTCGGACCTGTGGCGGTCGACGATTCGACTTCCGGCGCGGCGGTCGTGGTCTTGTTGCGACGTGCACCTGCCGCGACCGGCACGGCATCGGGCTCCGGCATGCCCTCGCGAACGGTGATGACGTTCGCGCAGTTCTTACAGCGGATCTTGAGGATCTTGCCGCGAACGCGGTCGTCCCCGATCGAGTAACGGGTCTTGCAGCGGTCGCACAGGAACTTCACGCCGTGCCCCTTTTAGGACGGCTATCGAAGTGTGGCCCCGCTCGACGAAACACGAACCGCAATTGTGCCGGAAAACAGAACGATGGCAAAGGGGTACACGGTTGCGAGTCGGGTAATTACCTGTCCTGCGATCCGTGGGAACGATCTGACGAGCCGGTGCCCGGTTCGGCATCGGGAACGCCCGCATCTAGCTCCGGCGTCACGGGCTTGCTGCGCTTTCGCGCGACGCTAACCGGCGAGATCATCACCACGTCGTGGATCTGCCCGTCGCGCGTGGTGGTGAGGAGACCTCCGACCTCGATGGCCTCGGCGCCGCTTTTGAGCTCGAGGTAGAGTTCGAAGTCCTTGAGCTCGGCCCCGAGCCAGCGCGCGTGGGTCGTCGACAGTTGATAGAGCGGCGCCAGGTCGGCCCGCTTGAGCTGACCGCCCTCCATCCGGAACAGGTACAGCGCCCACGTCCGAGGCGCGTCGTCGCTGCCGGACCGAAAGATCGCGACCAGCTCGTCTCGACCGTCGACCGAGTTGCGGAGCGGTGCCGCGAACACCAACCCTGGCACCGAGATCCGCGCCGGCTTCTCCTGCGTCTGCGTGGCGAGCCGGACGACCAGCTCGTCACCGTCGCGCTCGACCAGCTCTCCCGAGCCGAGACACGTCCCGAATGCGCTCTCGGTCGACGCCGGTCGCGCGCAGTTGCTGTCGCGAACCGCCTCGCGCGGCTCGCCGGCGAGCACGATCGCGGCGGCCTTCTTGTCGTCCAGCACGATCCGCGCGTTGGTCGCGCTCACCGGGACGAGCAGGCGTGGGTCCATGGCACGCTCGACATCATCGGTGACGATGCCGGCCTTGAGGATCTCGGGTTTCGTCGAGCCAACTCGCAATCCCGACGCGAGCGTGCCGACCTTGCTTCCGATCACGGCGAGGAACGTGACCGTGGTGCCGCTGCCCGCCGGGAGCTCGCTGCCGATCAGCAGCCCGCCTTCCTCCGTACGTGCGAGACCGCTGTGCAGGATGTACCCGCCGTGCAGCACGTTCGGCACCTCGAAGCGCAGGTTGAGCGGACCCGACTGTGCGCGATCGAGCAGTGGTGCGAGCGGCTTCCGCAGCTTGTAGGGCCCGACGCCCTCCGACGTGATCGGAAAGGGCGCGAGCATCGTCATCGCAGTCGTCGGCGCCTCGATCACGCGGCGCTGCGGCAACGGCTCGGGTTGCGGCGTGCGGCTATCCGAGCCACAGGCGCTCACCACCGCGATCACGACCAGACGGTTCACGTACCAACGATATACGCCACGAGCGCGGCGACGGCCACGCCGAGGATCCCGACGAGTGCCCACGGTAAGCGCAACGAGGGCGTAGCCGCCGGTAACGGCCGGATCGGCACGTCGGCGAGCGGCGCGCGTGGCACCGGTGTGGGGGTTGCGGCACGTGGAACTGGCGTCGGCGTGCGTGGCGGTGCGATGGGCTCCGGGTTCGGCTCGCCCTCGCCTTCCTCTTCCACCGTCACCGGACGCTTCGGCGTAGGGACTTCGCGGGTGTCGATCTCCGGTGCGTCATCGATCGAGACGGCACGCGGTGGCTTCGCTTCCTCGCGCGTCTCGGCACCACTGACCTCTGGCATCCCCGACGGACGCACCGGCACCGGCGTGCGCAACGCGCGCAGCTCCGCGAGCTCCATGCCGAGCGCCGCGGCGACCTCCCCTTCCGGCTGATCTTGATCCTCCCACTCGCGCGCCTGCTCCGGGCCCGGCGCGCCTTCCGACGGCGCGTAGCTGTCGAACATCTGGTTGTCGAAGTCGAGCTCGTCGCCGTCGCCGCGCAGCTCGGTCTCGGAGACCAGCTCCTGCCGGCGCGGCCCACCTGCCGCGGCGGTCAGCACGTCGAGGTATCTCGCGATCCGCACCGGTCCCGAGTGCATGCGCATGTCGCGCAGGAACGTCTCGAGATCGTCGGCGAGGTCGTACGCGCTCTGGTAGCGATCCTCGGGATGCTTCTCGAGTGCGCGCATCACGATCGCCTCGAGCGCACTCGGAAAGTTGCGGCGGGCGAACGTGGGGGGCTCGACCTGCGCGTCGATCAGGCGATGGACGACGTCCTTCGCACCGCCGCGAAACAGCCGCTTTCCGACGGTGATCTCGTAGAGGACGATGCCGAGCGAGAAGATGTCCGAGCGGTGATCGACGCTCTTGCGCGCGGCTTGCTCCGGCGACATGTAGCCGAGCTTGCCGGGCAGCACATCTTTTCCACGCGTCGACTTGCCGTGCGCGCTCGCGATCCCGAAGTCGATCACCTTCAAGAACCCATCCTGGGTGACCAGCAAGTTCGACGGCGAGATGTCGAGGTGGACGATCTGCAGCGGCTGATCCGCATCGGCCGTGCCTTCCGCGCCGCGCTTCGCGTGGAAGTAGCCGAGGCCCGCACTCGCCTGCCGCATCAGCTCGACCGCGTGCTCGAGCGGCAGGAAGCGAGCCTGCGCGATGCTGCGGCGACACAGCTCGTTGAGCTCCTCGCCGATGATGTACTCCATCGCGATATACGGGATGCCGTCGTGCTCGTCGACGTCGTAGACGTGGACGATGTTGGGATGGTTGAGCGCCGCGCCGATGCGTGCCTCCTCGAGGAACATCTCGGTGACCCGCGGATCGTCCGCGAGCTCGGCGCGCAGCCGCTTGATCACGACGTGCTTCTCGAAGCCGGCCATCGCCGCCTGGCGCGCGAGATAGATCTCGGCCATGCCGCCGACGGCCAGCCGCCGCTGGAGCGTGTAGCGCCCGCCGAACGCGGTGGGTTCGAGATCGGCGGTGCGGTGGCGGGTCATCGCTGAGTGGGAGGGGGAATCGCCACGCCGGCTTGCGCGTGTGCCGCCAGCGTCGCATCGATCGCGGCTCGCACGCTATTGGCGGTTGGCAAAGGCGCGATCGCCGGCAAGGGGAGCGCCGGGCCGGTCAGCGAGGTCAGCACGCGGGTCATTCCGCCAGCGAGTCCGTCGAGGTCGTAGCCGCCCTCGAGCACGGCGACGATCCGGCCCTCGGAGGTCAGCTCGGCAACCGCGCGCAGCCGCTGCGCCATCGCCTCGAAGCCGTCGTGCGTGACGCGCATGCCGGCCAGTGGATCGTGCTCGAACGCGTCGAAGCCGGCCGAGATCAGGATGATGTCGGGTGCGAACTTCGTCAGCGCCGGCACGAACACGTGATCGAACACCGCGGCGTAGTCGGCATCCCCTGCTCCGCTCGGTAACCCGACGTTGACCGTGCCGCCGATCGCGTTGGGACCGCCGAGCTCGGTCGGTGCGCCGGTGCCCGGGTAGTACGGGAACTGGTGGACCGAGAGGTAGAGGACGCTCGGATCCTCCCAGAAGATGTCCTGCGTCCCATTTCCATGGTGGACGTCCCAGTCGAGGATCGCGACGCGCGCGGCACCCGAGGCACGTGCAGCAGCCGCGGCCGCGGCGACGTTGTTGAAGAGACAGAACCCCATCGCACGATCGCGCGTGGCGTGGTGACCCGGCGGCCGCACGACGCTGAGCCCCTGCGTGAACTTGCCGTGCAACGTGTCGAGCACGAGCTGCGTGGTGCTGCCCGCCGCCGCGCGCGCGGCATCCCACGTGCCCGGTGAGAAGTACGTGTCGGGATCGATCCAGCCCTGGTTGCCCGGCACGATCTTCGAGAGCTCGTCGAGGAATGCCGGCGCGTGAACGCGTGCGAGCTCCTCGTCGGTGACCATCCTCGGCGCGACCCGTGTCCCACGGTCGGCGATCCCCGCCGCGGTCAGCGCATCGCGCACGGCCTCGGCGCGCGCCGGCCGCTCGGGGTGACCCGACGGTGCGCGGTGGTTGACGAAGATCTCGTCGAGGACGTAGCCGAGCCTGGTCATTCGCGCTCGGCCCGCGGCGGTCGTCCGAGCAGCGGGATGATGGCTTCCTGGACGGGCACGTGTTGGTGAATGATCGCGTACATCGTGTCGATGATCGGCGAGTCGATGCCGATCTTCTTGGTCAGCTCGTAGGCCACTTTGGTGGTCTTGACGCCTTCTGCCACCTGCTTCATCTCGGCGAGGATCTCGGGCATCTTCTTGCCCTGACCGAGCGCGAGGCCGACGCGCCGGTTACGCGAGGCATCGCCCGAGCAGGTCAGCACCAGATCGCCCATCCCCGAGAGGCCCGCGAACGTCAGCGCGTGCGCGCCCATCGCGACGCCGATCCGCGTGATCTCGGCGAGCCCGCGCGTGATCAACATGACGCGCGTGTTGGACCCGAAACCCATGCCGTCGGAGAGGCCGGCGCCGATCGCGATCACGTTCTTGAGCGCGCCGCCGATCAGCACGCCGAGTACGTCGTCGGTGGTGTAGATGCGGAAGTTGAGGTGGCTGAGCGTGGTCTGGGCGAGCGCCGTGGTCTCCGGATCCCGCCCGGCGAGCACGATGGCTGCGGGGTGACCGGCCGCGATCTCGGAGGCGAAGGTCGGCCCCGACAGGAACGTGGCGCGGTTCGAGATCCGCTCCGGCAGCACGTCGGCGTAGACCTGGTCGATCGTCTTCAGCGTACCGTCCTCGAGGCCCTTGCTCGCGTTGATCACGATCGCGTCGGGATCGATCACGTTGCGGATCTTGCCGAACAACTCGCGCACGCCGTGCGACGGCGTGACGCCGACGATGAACTGCTTGCCGCGCACCACGTCCTCGAGGTCGCTGCTCGCGGTCACGGAATCGGGCAGCTTGTAGTGCGGCAGGTACTGGTTGTTGAACCGGCTGGTCTCGAGGGCGGTTGCCTGCTCGGAGTTGCGGCAGTAGAGCTTGACCCGATGGCCAGCGGCGCCGAAGCACATCGCCAGGCAGGTGCCGTAGCTGCCGGCACCGATCACCGCGATGTCGGTCGTCGTCATCGGAGGCGACCCTAGCACGTGCCAGGACCGCTCTGGGAAGCGGCTCGGCTGCATCGGGAGCAGGACGTGTCGGACAGCGGGTTCGGCTCCTACGCTGGCGTGGCGATCATCGCTTCGGTCGCGAGCACGACGCGATTACGCCCCGCCCGCTTCGCCGCATAGAGCGCCGTGTCGGCCGCACGCACCAGCGCCTCGGCATCACCCCCATCGTCGGGAAACGTCGCGACGCCGATCGACACCGACTGCGGGCCCACCCTCGGCGCCGCGTCGGTGAAGTCATGGGCGTTGACGCGCTCGCGGACACGCTCGGCCACCTTCGCCGCCGTGAACTTCGCCGTGTCGACGAGGATCACGGCGAACTCTTCGCCACCATACCGCGCGACGACATCGTTCGCACGCCGGGCATCCGCGAGTACGCGCGCGAGCTGGCGCAACACTTCGTCCCCGGCGGGATGACCGAACGTGTCGTTGAACTGCTTGAAGTGATCGACATCGAGCATCAGCAGCGACAGCGGCAACCCGCTGCGCTGACTGCGCTCGACCTCGAGCGTCAACCGCTCGTGAAAGTGGCGATGGTTGTAGAGGCCCGTGAGCCCGTCGGTCACCGCCAGCTGCGCGAGCCGCGCGTTGGCCTCGGCGAGCTCGTGCGTGCGCTCGTGGATCTTGGCCTCGAGCTCGCGGTTCATCTCGAGCAGCGCCTGATTCTTCGCTGACAGCGACGCGACCAGCTGCTGGTTCTCGTTCGACAGGCGGTACTGGCGAAGCAGCGACTCGACGCTGAGCAGCAGCGCCGTCTCGTCCCACGGCTTCGCGATGTATTGGTTGAGATGCGCTCGATTGATCGCTTCGACCACGGCGTCGAGGCCGGCTTGACCGGTCAGCAGGATCTTGGTGGTGCCGGACAACCGGCGGTCGACGATCTCGAGCAGCTCCACGCCCTTCATACCGGGCATGATCTGATCGGCGATCACCAGCGCGATCGCTTCTCCTTCGCGGGTCAGCTCGTCGAACAGCGCGACGGCCTCGTCGCCCGACCGAGCGGTCGCGATCTGGCATTCGTGCCCGAACCGAGCGCCGAGCTGCGCACGCAACACCCGGAGCACGCCCTCTTCGTCATCGACGCAGACGATCACCTCGCGCCGATTCACGACGACTCCCTCGGGCCGATCGCAGTCGGGAGCCTGACCTCGAACATCGTGCGACCGGGCCGCGACTCGCAGCGCATCTCGCCGCCGTGCTTGTCGACGATCTTGCGCGCGATGCCGAGTCCGAGGCCGGTGCCTTCACCCTTCGGCTTCGTGGTGAAGAACGGCTCGAAGATCCGTGACAGCACGTCCTCCGGCACGCCGGGACCGTCATCGATCACACGCACGCAGACGGCATCCTCGGCGTCCATCATGGCCGTCTCGATCGTGAGCTTGCCCCTGCCCTGCATGGCCTGCTGCGCGTTGGAGATCAGATTGGTCCACACCTGGTTGAGCTCGTCGACGTATACCGGCACGCGCGGCAGGTTGCCGTAGTGACGTTCGACGACGATATCACGCAGCGCGTGGTGCATCAGCGCGAGCGTGGTCTCGAGCCCCTCGTGTAGATCGGCTGGCGCACGCGTCGCCTGCTGATCGAGGTGCGAGTAGCTCTTGAGCGCACCGACGATCCGCTGGATCTGGCCGACGGCGTGGCGCACCGTCGAGGCGGTCCGTTGGAGGTAGACCTGGTCCGTCAGCGACGACACCACCTCGCGGGCATGAGGCTTGTCCTCACCCAGTGCCTTGACCAGCAGCGCAGCTTCCTCGAGGGTGCCGCCGAGATCCGCGAGGTCGGCCGCGACGATCTGCGCGTCGGGGACCTTCGAGGACTCGAGCAGCGCCGAGATCTCGCGTGCGGTCTTCCGCGACACCAAGCTGGTCGGCAGCGATCGCTCGGCGAGCTGCGACGCCGTCGCCTCCTGGAAGCTGGTGATCGCCATCGCCGTGGTGGGTGCGCGCGAGACCAGCTCCGCGGCGCGGCGCACGACCCGAGCGAGCGCACCGGACAACCCGTCGATCGAGCCGCGAATCGCGGCGGTCGGCGAGTTGATCTCGTGGGCGACGCCGGCGACCAGGAGCCCGAGACCGGCCATCCGCTCGGACAGCACGAGCTGGGCCTGGGTGTCGCGCAGATCGGCGAGCGCGCGGCCGAGCTCGGTGTTGATCGCCGTCAGCTCGGCCGTACGCAGCCGCACCTTCTTCTCGAGCTCCTCGGAGGCACCGCGAACCTCTTGATAGAGCAGTGCGTTCTCCACCGCAGCGCCCGCCTGATCGGCGAACGTGGTGAGGAGGTTCAAGTCGGCCTCGGAGAACTCGCGGGCAGCTTGTCCGCGCGCCACGGCAAGCACGCCGACCACGCGCGGCTTGGTCGAATCCCCCGGCCGGCTGCGATCGAGCGGCAAGGCGACGAGCGGCCCGGGGGCGCCGGCCTTCCGCGCAGCCTCTCCCCACTCTGCGTCCTCGCCCGCCTTGACGAGGCGAAGGGGAAGCCGTCCGTTGCGAACGTGATCCGCGATCGGCCGCAGCGCATCCGCGGCACCGAGCGCGTCGTCGGCGGTGAGGGTGATCGAGATCTCGGCGCGGCGTGCGCGGGCCGCCGACGTCCGCAGGCCCCCGCTTTCCACGAGCCACAGCGCAGCGAGCTGGAGATCGAACGTGCGCGCGACCGCGTCGACGATCTTGCGCGATACCAGATCGAGATCGATCACGCTCGACACCGCGCGACCGGCGTCGTGGAGCGCCACGATCTCGCGCATGCGTGCGGCGAGGCGGGCCTGGTTGTCCTTGAGCGTCACCGTCATCTGGTTGAACGCGGTCGCGAGATCCGACAGCTCGTCGCCGCCCGCCACGTCGATCCGGTGATCGAGGTCGCCGCGCGACACCGCGATCGCGCCGCGATGCAGGCGTGCGATCGGCGACCCGAGCCGGCGCGACCAGAACGCGGCGATCACGAGCGCGAACAGGATCGCGCCACCGCCGCCGAACAGCAGCGTGCGGACGGCCAACGTCTTGGTCGCAGCCAGCGGTTCGCGATCGAGGGCGACGCCGATCATCCCGACCGGTCGGTCACCGCGATCGTGGAGTCCGGCGAGCGCGATCTCGTACTGACCGTCCTCGGTCTCGAAGTCGCGGATCACGCGCTGGCCGGCGAGCACTGCCACGCGATCGTCGGGCGGAATCGAGATCGGATCGCCGCGCCGCCCGAGCCCGGAGCGAAACGTCACCGCGAGCTCGCCGCTCGAGCCACCGATCATGACGTCCGCGGACAACGCACCTTTGATGCCATCGGCGAAATCCCCGTCGAGCGGCGTCGACAGCACCAGCACGCCGCGCAGCGCGAGCGTCGAATCGACGACCGGGGACACCGACCGCATCACCAGGCGATCGCCGACCTGCGCGATCGACACCGTGCGCGTCCACGTCCTCCCCGCGATCACGGACGGATCGTCGGGCATCACCCCCGCATCGGCGAACCGTGCCCCGGCGCCACCGAGCGTGTGATCGAGCACCAGGACGCCATTCGCATCGAAGACCTGGAGCCGCGTCGATGGCACGTGGGATTCCTCGCGCGCGATCCAGCGCTCGAGTCCCGGGCGACCCAGGTCCATCGCCTCCAAGAGCCCCGGGCTGTCAGCGAGCTGGACGGTCTCGTCACCGAGCCGCTCGACCGAGCGCAGCACGAGGTTGAGACCGACGGTGAGCTGCCGCTGCGCATCGTCGCGCAGCCCGGTCTCGAGGTTACTGAGGATCACGCGTGTCGCGAGCAGCGCGACGACGAGCACGGGAAACAGCGCCGCGATCGCCATCGCGACCACCAGCTTGGTGCGCATGCGCAGCCGCAGCTTTCGCGGGCGCGGCGGTTGCTCGACGAGCGTCGGTAGCTTCCGCGTGGTCAGCCGAAACCGCGAGCGCGGGAGGTCGTCGTCGGTCACCGGGCCGCCTTGCGATGGATCGCGGCGTAGATCGGGTGGCCGAGCGGCGACAACACCACGTTCTCGATCTCGCTGCGACCGGCGACGACATACTCGCTGTGCGCGATCGGCACCCACGGCACGTCCTCGGCGAGCTTGTCCTGCACGCGGCGATACAGCCGGCTGCGGACACCTTCCGCCACCTCGGCCTGCGCGTCGGTGAGGAGCTTGTCGACCACGGCGTCGCGATAGAACGCGAGGTTCTGCGCGGTGCCGCCGGTGTTGTCGGAGTGGAACAACACGTAGAGGAAGTTGTCGGGATCGCCGGTGTCACCGATCCAGCCAAACAGCGCGAGATCGTGCTCGCCGCGCTCGAGCGACGCGCGGTGCTCGGAGTAGCCCTGCATGATCAGCTCGGTCTTGATCCCGATCTGATCGAGCCCGGCCTGGATGAACCGCGCGACACGCTCGGGCTGCGCGAGATAGGGCCGGGGCGTCGACAGGGCGTAGAGTTTGTAGGTGACGGTGCGATCGAACGCCCCTGCGTGGACCGCCTCGTCGAGCAGCTGCCGGGCGCGCACCGGGTCGAAGGCGTAGCGCTGCTTCGGACGGTGATAGCCCCACTGCGTCGGTGGCAAGGGGCCGTCGGCGGCGACCGCCCTGCCCTGGTAGGCGAGCTTGACGATCGGTTCCTTGTTGATCGCGTGGGCGATCGCGCGCCGCACACGGAGGTCCGCGAAGCTCGCCGCCCCGTGCCGCGCCAGGTTGAACGCGAGGTAGCTGACATCGTTGCCCGGCGTGTGGTGGAGCACGAGCTCGGGGTGGAGCTCGACGAACGGTTGCTCGTCGGGGAGGATCGACGTCGCGAGGTCGACGGAGCCGGACTCGAGCTCGATCAAGCGCTGGCGCGCATCGACGACGACTCGAAACACGATCCGCTCGAGCACCGCCGGCGTGCCCCAGTAGCGCTCGAACTTCCGCACCACGAGGTGCTCGCCCTTGCTCCAGCTCTCGAACATGAACGGTCCGGTGCCGGCAGGATGCTCCTTGAATGCATCGCCCCAGCGGCGAACCGCCATCGGCGACACGATCGCGAACATCGCCAGGTTGCCGAGCAGGGGTGCGTACGGCCGAGAGACCGTGATGTCGACGGTGTAGGGATCAACCTCGACGACCTTGGTGACCGGCCGCATCAGCGAGCGCCAGTAGCGACCATCGTCGCCGAGGGTCTGGGGATGTTTCGGGTCGAGGAGGCGCTCGAACGAGAACACGACGGCGGCCGCGTCGAAGTCGGTACCGTCGTGGAACTGCACGCCGGGACGGAGCCGGAACCGCCAGCGCGTGCCACTGTCGTGGACCTCCCAGGCAGTCGCGAGGCCGGGTCGGATGTCCGTGGTGCCCGGTTTCCACCGCACGAGCCCCTCGAACAGCAGCCCGCCGATCTCGATCGATTCGTTATCCGTGACGCGAACCGGGTCGAGCTTGAGGGGCCCGGTCGCCTGCGCCACGACGAGGGAGCCCGGATCGCGCCGTCGATAGTGCGGATTCGCGCCGTTGTCGCACGCGATCATCCCCGCGACAACCGCGAGTAGTAGGAGGCATGCCCCGAAACGCCCCATTGCGCGAATCCTAGCGCGAACCCGCGATTGACTCGCGGCTTTCGCTGACTTAGCGTTCGGCCCCTCAGCACCGGCGTCGGGGTTGGTCGTGAATGCCGGGCCGGGAACATCGTCGAAGGGAAACGTTTCGCATGCGATCTTTGCTTCGCCTTGGCTTCCTAGTTTCGCTCGCGGTCGTCGCCTCGTGCGACATCGGCAAGATAACGGTTAACACCACGTCGAAGGTGCTCGAGCGCGCGCAGCCGGGGCTCAAGCAAGAGTCCGACTACGAGATGGCGCGTCAGGCGATCCCGGGCGCGCTCAAGACCGTCGAGGGCTTCTGGGTCGTCTCCCCCGACAACAAGCGCCTGATCAAGATCCTCACCGAGGGCTACTGCCAGTACGGCACGGCGTTCGTCGAGGACGATTGGGAGGTCGCGAAGTTCAACAAGGACCTGGCCGCGGTCGCGTACCACTCGTCACGCGCGTCGAACATCTTCACCCGCTGCCTCAACTACGCGCTCAAGTCGTTGGGCTCGCGGTGGCAGAAGGAACTGTTCGCCGACACCGCTGTCGCGCAGAAGCTGATCAACGACACCGGCGCCGGGCAGCGCACGCCGATGATGTTCGCCGGTCTCGCGCTCGGCTCGATCATCAATCACAACCTCGATCGCATCGAGATGATCGGCTACCTCAGCACCGTGCAGATGATCATGGACCGGGTGATCGAGCTCGATAAGGCCAACCCGCCCACCGACAAGTCGCACGCCGCGCTGCCCCACGTCGCGCTCGGCATGCTGCACTCGGCGCGTCCCGCCGCCCTCGGTGGCGAGCCAGCGAAGGCTCGTGCAGAGTTCGAGCTCGCGCTCCAGATCACCGAGAACAAGTTCCTGCTGCCGCGCGCGCTGATGGCGTTCCGCATCGGCAAGCAGACCAACGACCGCAAGTTCTTCCACGAGCAATTGAAGCAAGTGCTCGAGACCGCACCATCGGTGTGGCCCGAGCAGCGCCTGGCCAACGAGGTCGCGCATCGCAGGGCACGCCGGTACCTCTCACGTGAAAAGGAGATCTTCTAGATGATGATGAAGCTATTGAGTGTGTGTGCCGGCCTCGCTATGGCCACGACGGGGATCTCGACGGCGCAGGCCGACACAGAGATCCGGATCGCCACGTTGGCCCCCGAGGGCAGCGACTGGATGAAGGAGTTCGACAAGGCGGCTGCGGAGGTCAAGGAGAAGACCTCGGGCCGCGTCGTCCTCAAGTACTTCGCCGGTGGTCAGCAGGGCGACGAGCGCGACTACGTTCGCAAGATCAAGCTCGGCCAGCTCGACGGCGCCGGCGTGACCTCGATCGGCCTGTCGATGATCGACGAGTCGATCCGCGTCCTCGAAGTCCCGATGATGTTCAAGGAGGTCGGTGAGGTCGATTACGTCGCCGACAAGATGTGGGGCTACTTCCAGAAGAAGTTCGAAGCCAAGGGCTTCAAGCTCAACGACCGCGGCGAGGTCGGCTGGATCTACGTCGTCTCGAAGGACAAGCTCGAGACCATCGATAACTTCAAGAAGGCGAAGATCTGGCAGTGGGGCGACGATCAGGTGATCGGCACGCTCTACAAGAAGCTCGACATGACCGGCGTGCCGCTCGGCGTGCCCGAAGTCGATGCCGGCCTGGTCAGTGGTCGCCTGACCGCCGCGTACGGGTCGCCATACTCGACGGTCGCGCTGCAGTGGTTCTCGAAGGTCAAGTACATGACCTCGATGCCCGTCTCGTTCGCGATCGGCGCCACTGTCGTCTCGCTCGACGCGACCAAGAAGATGTCGGTAGAGGACCAGAAGACGGTCCAGGAGATCGGCAAGGGATCGGCGAAGAAGCTCCGCAAGGTGATTCGCAAGGCGAACGAAGAGGCCAAGGCGACGATGAAGAAGCGCGGCATCGTGGTGGTCACCACGCCGGCCGACACGGTCGCGGCGTTCGAGAAGGCGTCCGCCGACCTTCAGAAGACGCTGGTGTCGAAGGGCATGTTCTCGCAGCAGGAGCTCGACATGGTCATCAAGTACCGTGACGAGTACCGCGCGAAGAACAAGAAGTAGCTCCTTCGCGGCGGCGACACGCCAGATGGACGGCAGCCAGATCGTGGCTGCCGTTGGTATTTTCGGGTCGGTCGATTGCTCCCGCTGCAAGCACCCGCCTACCATTGCCACTGTGAGCGCAGACGATGATGGGGCCAGCGACGGGAAGCCGGTCGAGCGAGAGATTCCGCCGACGCGCCGTCACGAGAGCGTAGCCGAACCAACCCCCGGGACGCGCATCGATGTCCCACTCGGCGTCGCGTTGGGCGGTGCCCTCGCGGTGGTCGGTGTCGTGTTCACCAGCGTCGCGCTGCGCGCGGACGCGTTCGGCGGCGCCGGGATGGTGCTCGGGCTCGGCCCGATCGTCGCGGGCATCGTGTTGCTCGTGATGCACCTCAAGAAGGTGCGGACGGTTCCCGAGGACCCGGTGGTCGAGCCGGTCGATCCGCTGAACGCGACCGTCACCTATCCCGACGACGACAAGCTCGCGGCGGTCGTCCGGTCGTCGGACGCGATGATCGGTAAGTTCGAGCAGGTCGTGCTCGTCACGCTGCTGCTCTCCGTGATGATGATCGCGGTGATCAGCACGCTCGCCGACAAGCTCGCCGGCGCACATCCGTTCGGTCACTTCAAGGACGACGCGATCCGCGGCGGCACGTTCGCGATGGCGCTGCTCGGGGCGGCGTTCGCGATGCACCAGGGCCGCCACCTGTCGATGGACCTGATCTCGCGCCGGTTGAGGCCGCGCGCCAGGTTGTTCCTCAAGGTCGCGCTCGCGTTGTTCACCATCGGGATCGTGTTGCTGATGGTTCGCTCCGGTTTCCACACGATCATCAAAGAAGCCGAATTCAAGGCCGAGGACAAGTTGATCACACCGGTGCGGCTCGCGTACCTGGTGCCGATCGGTGGGGCGATGATCATCGTCCACGCCGCGCTGCACACGATCATCGACCTCAACTACATCTTCCGGCGGAAGACCCCGCCCGAGAAGATGAGGACGGGGCACTGATGTCGACCGTACTGATCATCCTTCTCGCCATCTTCTTCATCAGTGGCGCGCCGCTGTTCACGATCATGCTCGGCGCCACCGCGCTGGGTGCGCTGTTCAGCGCGCGCGGCTTCGAGGCCGGCTTCGACGGCGCGATCAACAAGCTGTTCGGCACGTCGGGTCGCGACGAGATGGAAGTGTTGTCGACGATCCCGCTGTTCATCTACGCGGGCTATCTGCTCGCCGAAGCGAAGACGGCGGATCGCCTCGTGCGGTTCGCCAACGCGATGCTCGGCTGGATGCCCGGAGGGCTCGCCGTCGTCACCATCGGCACCTGCGCGCTGTTCACGGTGTTCACCGGCGCCTCCGGCGTCACGATCATCGCGCTGGGTGGCGTGTTGATGCCGGCGCTCGTTCGCAACGGCTACCCGGAGAAGTTCTCGCTTGGGTTGATCGCCGGCACGGGCTCGGTCGGCTTGCTGCTGCCGCCGGCGCTGCCGCTGTTCATCTACGGCACGGTCTACGGCCTTGTTCAGAGTGAGGAGGAGAAGGCCGCCGGTGTGTGGGCGACCGAGCGCTTCCTGTTCGCCGGCGTGATCCCCGGGCTGTTCCTGATCGCGCTGCTCTCCGCGGTCGCGATCTTCGTCGCGGTGAAGAAGAAATTGCCGCGCCAGAAGTTCGACCTCGGCGAGCTCGGCCGCAGCTTCGTGATCGCGATCCCCGAGCTGATGATCCCGTTCGGCGTCGTCGCCGCGCTGGGGCTCGGTGTCGGCAGTCTGTCGGAGGTCGCCGCCCTCACGGTGCTCTACGTCCTGATCATCGAGGTCGCGCTGTTCCGCACGATCACGCCGAAGATCATGTGGAAGATCAGCTTCGAGGCGATGGCGATGATCGGCGCCATCTTCATGATCATCCTCGCGTCGACGGCGCTCACCGACTTCATGGTCAACGCCGAGGTCCCGCGCAAGATGGTCGAGTGGACCACCGCGAACGTCGGCTCGAAGATCATGTTCCTGCTCGCCATCAACATCATCCTGTTGATCGTCGGCACGGTGATGGACATCTTCAGCGCCATCGTCGTCGTGGTACCGCTGATCGCGCCGATCGCGCGGCAGTACGGCATCGACCCGTATCACCTCGGCGTGATCTTCCTGCTCAACCTCGAGGTCGGGTATCTGCACCCGCCGGTGGGGCTCAATCTGTTCTTGACGAGCGTCAAGTTCCAGCGACCGATCACCGAGGTGATGTGGGCGACCGTGCCGTTCCTGATCACGATGATCGTCGCGCTGTTCGTGATCACCTACGTCCCCGAGCTGACCACCAAGAGCGTGCCTGCCGCGGAGAAGAAGGATCCGGTGAACAACTTGGTCCTGATCATGCGTGCGGGGCTCGAGGAGAGTCGCGTCGCGGCAAAGGATCGAGAGCTCACGCTGGTCGATGTGGCCGGCAACCAGCTCCGCAATGCCAAGAATCAGCCGATCACGCACAAGCTCGCGGATTGCCGACTGCCAGTACCGCAGGGCGATGGCAAGACCAAGCCGGCGAGCGACAACCAGGTCCAGGCCTGCCAGAAGGTTCA
>JBBQJJ010000047.1:0-32270 GCA_038325805.1 Haliangiales bacterium | reverse complement strand
CTCAAGCAGCTCGGCGTCAGCGGGGTCTACTTCTCGAACGACATCGACGGCACCGACTCGAGCTTCGCGGACGCGACCGGCACGCCCGAGCCCGATGGCCTCGACCCCGAGTGGTTGATCGCGCTGATCCGCCGGCTCGGCACCGAGATCGGGCTGATCGGTGGCGACATCATGGAGGTCGCCCCGGCCCTCGAGCACCCGCGCGGCAGCATCGGCCCGACGACGAGGCTCGCGGCGCGGTACCTGGTGGAGACGATCGCGGCGACGGTTGCCCGGTTGAATTGACCGATCCACAAGTCTCTGTGGCGGCGATCAAGAATGAACACGCTGGTTCGCGGGATGCCGCATTGCCTAACCCCGCTGGTCTCTGGGGTTAGCTGTCGGGTTCGTGAGGCAGCGTCGGGATGAGCACGCGCGGCTGCCCGGTGCGCAGATCACGCGCGACCACCTCCGTCGCCAGCGTGCGCAAGCGAGCCAGTCCGGCACGGCTCACGAAGGTCTCGGAGACGTCGATCGTCGCGAGGTTCGGTAGGTTCGCTCGGCGAGCGAGGAGCACCTCGACTCCCGTGTCGGTGAGTGCGCCCTTCGCGAGCGACAGCCGGTAGAGCTGCTCGGACATCGGCCCTGCGGCGATGAACCTGCAGATCTCGTCGGCGTACGCGCAATTGATGATCCCGAGGTCGCCCAGCGTGACGAGGTCCGTGCGCGTGGTGAACGCGACCGCCGAGAACGGCGTGCTCGGGCTCCACAGGTGAAACCGCTCGAGGTTTGGCATCGGCGCGTCGAGCAGATCCTGGATCGTGGGATGCCCGAGCTCGCCGTGGAACATCACGGTCAGGCTGTGCAGCGACGGGAGCTCGAGATGGAACCGCTCGGCGTGACCGTGGATCCGGAGCTCGCGCAGGTGCGGGAGGTGAAGCGTGAGCTCGCCAAGCTCGCAGTTGCGTAACGCGGAGTGCGGATCGCGTGGACCGATCCACAGCTCGCGCAGCGAGGCGGGGGCGTGAGCGGCGAGCACCTCGCCGATGAACTTCGCGTCGAGCTGGTGGGTGGGTTCGACGACGAGGTGTGTGAGGAAGCGAGCGGAGTCGAGCTGGAGGAGTGAGCTGAGCACGCGCTCGGCGGAGACTTCGAAGCGCCGTCGGTCGCCATCGGCGAGGCGATTCCAGGTCAGCATCGCGGAGGCGATGAAGCCGCAGCGCCAGCCGAGCCGGAGGAACCGGTGATCATCGACGAACGGCGCGAGCTCGCCCAGGTAGTACCGAGCATTCGCGCGGACGTGGTCGAGGGCCGCGTCGCTGATCCGGTGATCGCCCGGGTGCTCCTCGGTCCCGTTCTGCAGCGTCATCAGCTCGCCGCGAAGCGCACTGCGGGACTGCAGGTGATCTGCGTAGACGAGGTACGGCTCGGGATCCTCGGGATCCCGCGCGATCGCCGCGAGCAGGTCGTCCTCCACAGCCACGTCTCGACGGTACACTCATCCCGTGCTGCTCGAGATGGATGCTGGAGAGCTCGACGACGAGGACGAGGAGCTGTGGGCGCTCGCCGACCTCCTCAACATCGCGTGTGGCGGTCATGCAGGCGACGAGCGCTCGATGCAGCGTGTGCTCGAGGCGTGCAAGGTGTTCGGGATCAAGGCGGGCGCGCATCCGTCGTATCCCGATCGCGCCGGCTTCGGTCGTCAGACGTTGCCGATCACGGACACGGCGCTCGAGACCTCGATCATCGAGCAGTGCCGGACGTTGCGCCGGATCGCCGACTCGCAGCAGATCTCGATCGACTACGCCAAGCCTCACGGCGCGCTCTACCACGATGCGAACAAGGATCGCCGGCTCGCCGACGTCGTGGTCAGCGGCGTGGTGGCCGCGCTCGGTGTGGTGACGATGATCGCGCCCCCGAAGGGCGCGCTGCGCGACTCGGCGGTGTTTCACGGGATGCCGTTTCTCGGCGAGGACTTCGCGGATCGTGGACGTCGCCCCGACGGCAGCTTGATCCCGCGCGGCGAGCCGGGCGCGGTGATCGAGGATCCGGCGATCGCAGCGGCGCAGGCGCGAGCGAGCATCGCCGATGCGCTGTGCGTCCACGCCGATACCCCGAACGCTCTCGCGATCGCGCGTGCGGTGAGGGCGGCGTTACCATGAGACTCGGCGATCGAGCCTTGCGGTTCGCACGACCCCAGGGCGTGTCGGCGCGAGCGATCGTGCGCGCGGTCAAGGCGTGGCCCGGCGTGCACGATGTCGTGGTCGCGAGGGAAGACATCGCCGCGTACTTCGATCGCGAGCTCGGTCCGGCGGAGTCGTTCGTCGAGAGCATCGCGGCGCTCGCGCGGTTGCCCGACGACGATGAAGCCGGGCGTGACGTCGAGCTGCCAGCCGTGTACGACGGCGAAGATCTCGCGTGGGTCGCGACGGCGACGAAGCTGTCCGTCGAGGAGGTGATCCGGACGCATCGCGAAGCGACGTACGTCGTCGAGCTGATGGGGTTCGCCCCGGGCTTCGCGTACATGACCGGGATCGATCCGAGGCTCGTGATGCCTCGCCGCGCGACTCCGCGAACCCGCGTCCCGGCGGGCTCGCTCGCGATCGCGGGCGACTACACCGCGGCCTATCCATTCGCGTCTCCCGGCGGCTGGCACCTGATCGGGCGCGTGCTCGTGAAGATGTTCGACGGTGGTGCACGGCTCCAGCTCGGCGATCGCGTGCGCTTCGTGGAGGGCACGTGATCGTCGTCGAGCATGTCGCGGGGCTCGCGACCATCCAGGATCTCGGGCGGCCGGGCCGCATGCACGAGGGGCTGGCACCGGGTGGGGCGCTGGTGCCGGAGATGCTGATCGAGGCGAATCGCGCGGTCGGCAACCTCGATCACGCACCCGCGATCGAGTTGCTGGGGCGGATCCGCCTGCGCGTCGAGACGCCGGAGACGGTCGCGTTCGGCGTGCGGATGATCGAAGCCGCGGGGGAGCTGCGGATCGAGAGCGGTGCGCTTCGCGTGATCTACGTGGCGGTACACGGCGGCTTCGCGGCGCCGGAGGTGTGCGGCGGGCGAGGGACGCAGCTGTCGGCGGGGATCGGTGCACCGCTGCGTGCCGGGGATCGCTTGCTGGTCGAGTCGGCGCGCGGAGTCGTGCCGTCGTCGCCGGTACCGTTCGTCGTCGACGATGCTCCGATCCGACTCCTCCCGGGCCCCGATCTCGTCGACGGCGCGCTCGAGGCGCTGCTCGCCGGCGAGTTCCAGATCTCGCCGAACAGCGATCGCGTCGGGACGCGCCTCGACGGCCCCGTGTTGCCTGCTCGCTCCGGCCACGGCGTGTCGCGGCCGATGATCCGCGGCGCGATCGAGCTGCCACCGGATGGACACCCGATCGTCCTCGGGCCCGAGCATCCGGTGACCGGCGGCTATCCGGTGGTCGCCGTGGTCGCGACGGCGGACCAGGGCAGGCTGTTCGCACGACCGATCCGCGCGCGCGTCCAGTTCACGCAGACTTCGGGCGCGGCTCGTTGAGCACGGCCCAGTACTGACCGACCTGCTGGACGGCATCGACGAACTCGTCGAAGTCGACCGGCTTGACGACGTAGCTGTTGGCGCCGAGCTTGTACGACTCGACGAGGTCGCTGTTCTGGCGCGACGAGGACAGCATGACGATCGGGATCGACTGGGTCCGCGGGTCGTTTTTGAGCGTGCGCAGGACCTCGAGCCCATCGACCTTGGGGAGCTTGAGATCGAGCAGCACCAGCTTCGGCAGCTGGTCCGTGGCTTGGAGGAACTGGAGCGCCTCGGCGCCGTCCGCGACCCGGTGGAGCTGGCTCGCCAGCCGGTGCTTGTTGAGCGCGCGGACCGCGAGCTCGGCGTCCTCGTCGCTGTCCTCGACGAGCAGAATGTCGATGGGGAGGTTACTCACTCGCGATTTCCCGACGTTACTCGACCGGAGGCCGAAAGGGTCCAGGCTTGTCCACTTGAAAAATCCTGCCGGCCCGGTACTGATCCCGGGCATGCCCGACGCAGCCGCCGATGCCGACAAGCCGCAGGTAGTTCAAGCGGGTGGGGTCAGCAAGAAGCGGCTGATCATGATCGGGCTGGTCACGGCGGCCGCATGGGCCTTCGCGATCTACACGGGCAGCCTGGTCCTCCAGATCATCGTCGGCGTCCTGACCCTCGCGATGCTGACCCTGATGTTCATCAGCTTCCGGATGCTCGCGAAGCAGAAGAAGGTCGTGTCGCTCTTGCAGGGCTCGACCGCGTCGCCCGAGGCTCGCAGGGACGCGCTGCAGAAGCTGGGCGAGGGCAAGGACGCCGACTCGCCGACTAACATTTTCGCACGGGCCCAGCTCCAGGCGCAGGACGAGCCCGAGGCTGCGCTGCGTCTTCTCGATCGGGTCGAGCTCAGCAAGTACCCGCCGATGATGCAGGACGATGTCTCGCTGCTCCGCTGCCAGCTCTGCCTCGGGACCGGCCGCACGCAGGAAGCGCGCAAGAGCGCGGATCTGATCAACCTCGATAACCCGTCGCGCGCGCAGATGAAGGCGATGTCGTCGGCGATCGTCGCCGAGGCGTGGGCCCGCACCGGCAAGTCCAAGGATGCGCTCGTGATCCTCGAGGCGATCGAGTACCCGAAGGAGAACCGCGATCAGATCGAGGTCCAGGCGCGGATCTCGAGGATCTTTGCTCGCTTCGCCTCCAACCAGCGCGGCGCCGCCCGCAACGAGCTCAACGCGCTCGCCAACGAGAACCCCGACTACCTCGGCAAGTTCGTGATGCCGCAGTTCAAGGTTCACCCCGAGCTGCAGAAGCTCGCGCGCTCGGTGCTGCAGTCGCATCCGTCGGCGCGCCAGGCGGTCAAGGGGTCGGCGGCCAAGCGGATCGGTCGATGAAGATCGTCAGCACGCAGATCGCGCGATCGGTCGAGGCGTGCTGGGACGTGTTCGTCGATCCGGCGAAGCTCGTCACCTGGGTGCCGGGGTTGCGCGAGGCCAGAGTGATCTCGCGTCGCGCCGACAACCTGCCGCACGAGATCGAGTTCATCTACGCGAAGGATCTGTCTTACGCGCTGATCTACGACTACGACCTGGAGATGCGCGAGGTGTCGTGGGCTCCTCGCGAGGGGCAGACCGGCGGTTTGCGTGGCTTCGCTAGCTTCGCTCCTGACGAGGACGGGACCGAGATGAACTACGGGATCGAGCACGACGACGGTCGCAAGGCGGCCGAGCGTGCGCTCGACGATCCGAACCAGTTGATCGCGGCATTCGCGCGGCGGATGCACGAAGATCGGGACTAGCGGGATTGCGCGGTCGACCACTTGCGAGGTCAGGCCCTCGCTGTAGTCTCGGCGGTGATGCGTTCGCTGATCCCCTGGATTCTCGTCGGATGTTCGGGCACGCCCAAGCAGGTAGCGGACGTCACAGCACCTGCCCCCACCCCGAACGGGACTGAGATCTCGACCCCGAGACCGTCCGATCCAACGGTCGATGCCCGTCCGGATCCGGCCACCAAGAACGCGCGCGAGACCGAGGTTGCCGCGAAGCTGGCCGGCTATCTCGACGCGTTCACCAACACCGAGCCGGCCTTCACACCGGACGGCAAGCGGGTCGTGTTCGTGTCGAGTCGCGACGGGCTCCCGCAGCTCTACATCGCCGGCAAGCCCGACGAGCCGGCGACGCGGATCGTGGTGACGAAGGAGCGCGTCACGTCGCCGATCCCGACGGCAGAAGGCAAGTCGGTCATCTTCCGCATGGATACCGGCGCCGACGAGAACTGGTCGGTGTTTCGGGTCAACCTCGATGGGACGGGGCTGGTCGAGCTGACGCCGAGCACCCGGAAGCTCGATCGAGGCGCGCCGATCATCCCCACTGGGCGGCCGAGCACGATGTTCTTCCACGTGCGCGAGCGGACGTCCGCGAAGACGTCCATTGTTAGCGCCTCGACGACCACCACCGGCGAGCCGAAGGTGATCTTCACCGACGACAAGCCCGCGTTCCTGGCCGGGATGAGCCCCGACGGCACCCGCGCGATCGTGATCAAGTATCCGTCGCGATCGGAGAACCACGCCGTGCTCCTCGAGGTCGAGTCGGGCAAGACCACGCCTCTGTTTCCGGCGCCGGGCGCGAAGGTCTCGATCGCGAGCGCCGGCTTCTCGGCCGACGGCAAGCGCGTGCTGCTCACCACCGACAACGGGGAAGAGCAGGCGCTCGTGCTCGCATTGGATCTCGCGGGCAAGCAGCGCGCGAAGTACGCGATCTCGCCTGCGACGTCGACGATCGTGGGTGCCCGGATCGCGAAGACGGGCGGGCTGATGGCGGTCACGACGAGCGTCGGCAGCCGGAGCGAGCTGCACCTGATCGACACGCGCACGTTGACGAAGCGCGCGACCGTGGGGATGCCGCTCGGTGCCGGGATGGCGTTCGAGTTCTCGGTCGATGGCAAGCGCATCGCCGCGTCCTGGTCGACCGCGACCTCGCCGACCGAGATCTACGCGATCGACACGGCGACCGCCAAGGCCGAGGTGCTGCGCAAGGAGGCTCGGCCGTCGTTGCCGAAGATCGCGATCGACACCTCGGTCGTGGACGTCCCGGCGTTCGACGGAGGCAAGATCCCGACGAACGTCTACGTCCCCGCGGGAGAGCAGGCGACCAGACACCCGATCATCCTCTGGTATCACGGCGGCCCGGCGGCGGTGGAGACGGTAGGTTGGCGCTCGTTCCGCGCGTTCTTCGTCTCGCTCGGCTACGTCTGGGTCGAGCCGAACGTGCGCGGGTCCACCGGCTACGGCCGCGCCTACGAAGCCGCGGACAACGGCCCCAAGCGGCTCGATGCGTTCAAGGACATCGAGACCAGCTCGCGGTGGGCCGCGGCGCAGCCGTGGGCCGACAAGGATCGCGTCGTCCTGTTCGGCGGCAGCTACGGCGGATACACGACGCTCGTCGGCCTCACCCGGTGGCCCGACATCTATCGCGTCGGCGTCGATGCGTTCGGCGTCGCCAACCTCGAGACCTTCATGGCCACGACGAGCGGGCTGATCCGCGAGATCTTCCTGCTCGAGTTCGGCGATCCCGACAAGGACAAGGCGTTCCTGCGCTCGATCTCGCCGCTCGAGAGTGTCGCGAAGATCGTCGACCCGCTGTTCGTCTACGCAGGAGCCAACGATCCGCGCGTGCCGCGCAGCGAGAGCGATCTGATCGTGCGCGCACTGCGCGGCAGGAAGGTCCCGGTGGAGTACATGGTCGCCGAAGACGAGGGGCATTCGATGTCGCGCCGGGCGACCCAACTCGAGGTGTTCAGCCGGATCGCGCGCTTCCTCGAGACCCACCTGCGGTAGCCGGGCTCCACAGGATCCAGATCGCCGCGAACGGGATCGTGATCGCGCCGATGAAGATCGTGATGCCGTCGTAGTGCCCGTAGGCGTCGATCACCTTGCCGATGATCGGGTTCATCGTCACGAACACGATCGATTGCCCGCACGCGATCAGCCCACTCGCCATCGACACGCTCGTGGGTGAGACCCGTGCGTACGCGTCGGATACCGTCATCGCGTAGAGGCCGCCACCGCCGCCCATGCCGATCGAGAGCAACATCACCGCCTGCCACGGCGACTGCGCCCACGGCATGACCATCACCATCGCGGCCATCGCCGCCGCGATCGCGAACAACAAGCGAGGCCGCTTGAGCCGCGACACCAGATCACCGAACCCGATCGCACCCACGTCGAACAGCAGCGGCGGCAACCAGAGATAGCCGCCGACATCCTCCTGCTTGATCGCCCACGTCTTGTCGAGATACTTGGCGCCCCAGGCCAGGGAGAGCCCGACCACCGGTGCCGCGGCGAACACGCCGAGGAGCGCGCGGTGGATCACCGGGCTCTTGAGCAACACGCCGAACGATTCGCCTTTGCCGGGTTCGCGGGGCAGATCGATCCGTGCCTTCGCGGCGGGATGCGAGGTCAGCACGATCCACAGCGGGATCCACAGCAGCCCGACGACGGCGGTGATCAGGAACGCTTCGCGCCAGCCCCACATGGCGAAGATCGCTGCGGCGAGCGGTGGGACGATCATGCCGCCGATCGACGAGCCCGAGAACAGCACCCCGAAACCGCGCGAGCGATCCTGCGGCGGGAGCACGTTCTGGATCGTCTGCGCCGAGCCGGGGTAGCTCGGTCCCTCGGTGATGCCGAGCGCGATCCGCATCAGGAACAACACCGCGAACCCGGGCACCAACGCATGACTCGCAGCGACGGCCGACCACACGAGCACGGAGAACACGAGTCCGCGTCGCGGCCCGATGCGCGACAACCACCAGCCGGCCAGTGGGGTGGCGACGAGGTACGCGAAGGCGAACGCGCTGTGGAGCAGCCCGTACTCGGCGTCGGTCATGCCGAGTGCCTTGGTCACCGTCGGGCCGAGCACGGCGAGCGTCTGGCGATCGATGTAGCTGACCGTCATCACCAGCGTCGCGGCGATCGCGATGACCCACGCGTGCGTGCGAGACAGCGGAGGAGTCATCCGTGCTCGCGCGCGAGCTTGCTCATCCGCACCATGTCGTGCCAGCCGTCTTCGTGGAAATACTCCTCGCGGAGGATGCCCTCGTCGACGAAGCCGAGCCGGTGATAGAGGCGCTGGCCGCGCTCGTTGGTGCGGAACACCATCAGCCACAGCTTGTGCAGGCCGTGCTCGCCGAACGCGCGATCCATCACCGCGGTGATCGCCGCCGAGCCGTACCCCTTGCCCATCTCGCTCTTCGTCGCGATCACGGCACCGAGCCGGCCCACCTTGCTGCGGCCGTGGATCTGGTGAATGCCGACCTGGCCGAGGTAGCGATCGCCGTCGGTGGAGAACACGCTGTAGACGCGATCGGGGCCCGCGATCGTGCGCTTCACCCAGGCGAGCTCTTGCTCGCGCGTCATCGGCGCGCCGGAGAACGCCGCGAGGTTGCCGACGATCTCCGGTCGGTTCACCCAGGTCATGATGGAGTCGACGTCGGACTCGGCCAGAGGACGCAGGGTGACGATGCTCACCGCCCCATCTTACCGAAACCCGAGCACACGTCGGATGGCCTCGAGCTTCCGACTTCGTCGGAATTCTCGGGTCCCCTGTCGGAGACCGACGCAGGCGAACGCTGGGTTCATTCGACGCGCAACGTGAACGAGCCCGAGTGGCCGCGGGTCTGGGTCTGGTACATCAGCTCGGCGCTCGCGGGGACGAACGCGAGATCGCCTGCGGACTCGAGGTGGAGGATGGTCGCGACCCGCGTCGATGCCGGGACCTGCTCGTGGTGGAAGGCGAGGTGCGTCTCGCGGTCCTCGCGGAACACCCACGGCTGCCGGTAGCCGCCCAGCCGACGATCGGTGGCCGGCAGCGCCTCGGCACCGGCGGGCTTCGGATCCTCGATCAGCAGGAACCGCATCATCTCGTTCTTCGAGTTGGCGACCTCCACGACGCTCTCGATGTACGAGCCGCGCGGTACCCGATCTCCGGACCTCAGGATCGTGCGCTTGCCGTCGGGGCTGATCAGGCTCACGGCGCGGTGGACCACGAGGCCCTGTGCCAGGGGCGCGAGGTTGCGGCCGGTCCGGCGATAGCGCGCGACCGCGTGGACCGTGATCCCGGGTGCGGCCTCGAGGAAGGTGATCGTCGGCTTGCGCGAGAGTGCCTTGCCCTCGATCGTCACCGTGCGCGACAGACCGTCGGGGAACGCGAGGTGTTGCGGCGTACCTTTGTCGACGACGAAGTCGATCGTGCTGGTCTTGCTGGCGGCGATGCGCTGCGCGCGGAGGTACGCGGTCATCGCGTAGAGCACCATCGCGGTGTCCTTCGTCGAGTTCCAGCGGTCCCCGCGCTTCGTCGCGGTGAAGTACGCGATCGAGCGCGCGATCAGCGGATCGGTCGAATCGTGGGCGACGAGCGCCGCGAGCACGGCCGCCGAGACCTCGAACGGGTCCTCCATCCAGCGCGAGAAGCCGGCCGACTTCCAGACCACGCCGAGCTCGGTCCGGATGGCACGTGAGTGCAGGTCCCTGGCGAACCGGTCGGCCACCGCGCGATCACCACGCTTGACCGCGATCTCGAGCGCGAGCGCGAGCGCGTAGTCGGACAGCTTGTCGGCGCGCGCGAGGAGCCACGTCCACCACGCCTCGGGGAGCGCATGCTGCTGACCGTAGACGTACATCAGGTAGATGCGATCACTGAGCTGTTGATCGCCGAGCGCCTGCGCGAACGCGAAGATCTTCTCGAGCGCGCGCGGCAGCGTCTTCGGATCGGGGAGCTTGTAGCCGGCGCGTTCGGCGCGCAGCAGGCCCCACGTCACGTAGGGCGTGATCATCTCGTGCGTGGTACCGCTCCCGATCCAGCCCCAGCCCCCATCGGGTTGCTGCAGCTCGGTGAGGCGCTTGAGGCCACCAGACACGACGCCGGGCAACCGAGCAACAAGCGCACCGTCGCGGATGCCGAGGTTCTCGAGCACGCCGGCGACCTCGATCGCTGGCGCGAACTTGCTCATCGTCTGCTCGGCGCAGCCGTACGGATACTCGACGAGGTAGTCGAGCGTCTTCGCCAGGTCGGCGGCGAGGCTCGGCGCGAACGTCAGCTCGAGCCGGGTGTGCCTGGGGTCGAGTCCGTCGGGGAGCTCGAGCTCGAGCGGCTTGGTGGCGAACCCCGACGCCGTGATGATCTGCTCGGCCGACGACGACACGATCGGGATCCTCTTCAAGCTCGCGTCGGGCGGGGCACCCGGGGTCGCGGCGGAGGCGAGCAGGGTAGCGAGACCGGGGCTCTTCGCACGAACGTTCCACGTCACCGGCACCGACGCGTTGCGCGGCACGCGGACGGTCAGCGACGCCGGCGTCAGCACGTCGACGTTCTCGGTCTGCAGCGCCACGACGATGTCGCGATCGCGATCGGTCAAGTTGTGCACGCTGGCACCGACGGTGACCGTGTCGCCCTCGACCATCTGGCGAGGGAGCAACGGCCAGATCATGACGTCGCGCACCGTGCGCAGCTTCGACGTCTGGCGACCGACGCGGTTGCGTCCGATCGCGGTGACGACCACCTGCCAGTTGGTCAACGAGTCGGGTAGCTTGAAGGTGACGCGTGCGTGCCCGTTCGCATCGGTGCGTGCGGTGCCGGTCCAGAACGCGGAGTCCGAGAAGTCGCGACGAATCGTCGAGGAGGCCTCGGTGCCTGTCAGAGGCTGGGGACCGGCGGGGACGTAGTTGATCGACGGCACCGACGGCGAGTAGGACGCGTTGCCCGTCGAGTACGTCGCGTTGCCGCTCGCCGCGCCGCTGAACGAGATGCCCTGGACCGGGCGCATGACCTCCTGGGCGGGGTCGAACATCGCGATCGAGTCGCCGGCACGTACGAACGAGATCGGCAGCTGGGCGAGTAGATCGATCAACCGCGTGCGCATCACCGCCGCCGTGAACGGGAGGCCGCCGACCTGGTTCTGCGCGGCTGCGCTCGCCGTCGCCGGGATGCCGAGGTAGCGCAGCGTCGTCATCGCGGTGCGCACGCTGAACCGCTGCCCCTTGAGGTAGAACGCGTCGAGCACCGTGGCAGCGTCGCGCTCGAAGTTGCCGTCCGCCAGATGTGAGGCCCGGCGAGCTCGATCCTTCGCGAGATCGAGCAGCTCGCCGACGGTGAGATCGCCGAGCTGGGTGCGCAGCGTCGCGAGACCGGCGCGCGCATGGACGCGATCGTCGGCGAAGAAGAAGTTGCGAGGATCGATCGCGCGATCCGGTGCGATGCCGAGCAGCGCCTGATCGTAGACCGAGACCACGAGATCGACCGGCTCGCGCGTGCCGACGTCGATGCCGAGGTCGACCACCTCACCCGGACCGTAGCTGTCCTTCGCCTGCGTCTTGATCGAGAGCTGGCGATCCTTGGGCGTCACGCGGATCGATTGCTGGGCGGCCTCGACGGTATCGGCGCCCATCAGATACGCCTCGACCGACGCGCCGTAGGTCAGGCCCGTGCTCGGCAGATCGAAGCGCAGCGCACCGTTCGTCACGATCGCGCGATGGTGCGACTTGATGCCGGTGGCGTCGCGAACCACGAGCAGCGCCGCCGCGTCGCGATAGCGCGTGTTCAGCGTCCCGGCGATCCGATCGCCGTGGTCGAGCTCGCTGCGATCCAGCTCGAGGACCAGATCCGGCATCCGCGTCTTCTCGCGCACGGCGACTCCCGCCTCACCCCACACCGTCGAGCCGTCGAGCAGCTTCGCGCTCGCGATCAACCGGTACGCACCGGGATCCGGAATCGCGAGGCTCGCGCGATCGCCGATCACCGCGGCCGTCGCGGCGAGCGTGTCGTCGGGGATCAGCTGCGCCGACCGCCGAGGGCGTGCGTTGCCCAGCTTGAAGCAACCCAGGTTGGTGAACCTGCAGTTCGGCACGCTCACCACGGTGTTGCCGGTGTTAACGAAGTGGCCACCGTTCGGACCGCCGACCCAGTAGCCGTTGTTCGTGTTGGACCAGCGTCCTCCGTTCGGACCGCCGACCCAGTTGCCGTTGAAGTTGTTGCCGAAGTAGTTGTTGCCGAGCACGACATCCTGGGGCGGCGAGATCTTGACGGCCGCGATGCTCGTCGACGCGGGCACCACCAAGCGCCCGGTCGCGTCGGTGACGCGCACGGTGACGTCGACCGAGGCGCCGGTCGCGACGAGCGTATGCGCGGTCTCGATCTGGACGCGATGATCGCGTCGCGCGAGTGGGATCGTCCGCGTGGTGCGCTGCTCGTAGCCGTTCGGATCCACCATCGTCGACTCGACGACGAGGTCGTGGCGGCCGCGCAGGTAACTGCCTTCGAGCGGCACGCGATACCAACCCGTGCCCTTGCCGTCGAGCGTCACCTTGCCTTCGACCTGCGAGACGACGTAACGACCGGCGTCCCACAGCCGTCCCGCGGTGTCGGGATCCGCGGTGTGTAGCAGCACTTCGTCGCGCTGCAGCTCTGCGCGCGGACCCTCGTAGACGAAGCCGCGCAACGGCGCCTTGTCTTCGGGCTGCCGCACGATCTGGGCGGTGAACGCCACGCTACCGCCGGCGACCCCGTGGTCGAGGAAGTCGAGCGCCTTGAACGACACCTCGGCATCGCCGTCGACGACCTTTGCATCGACGTCGAGCTTGACCTTCGCCTTGCGATACTCGGCGAGCGTGATCTTCGCGGTGCCGCGAAACCCCGGCACCTGGACAGTGTAGGTATCGAGCGGATCCGCCGGCGAGAACGTGTACTCGCCGGTCGCGCGCCCACTCGCATCGACGGCCAGCATCAGCTTCGCGGCGACGGTCCCCTTGGTGTCCGAGACGAGACGCACCTCGACGGGTGACTTGAGGGCCGGCCGGAGCTCACCGCCCTCGAGCCTCCTCAGAAACGCGGTCAGCTGTAGCTTCTGCCCTGGTCGATACGCGCCGCGATCGGTGACCACGTATGCCGCCGGCTCGGTCTGCGCCGCCGGCTCGATCGTCACGACCTGCGAGAGGTCGCCGACCCTGATCTCTGCTTCGGCGCGCTGGAGAAACGCTAGCGGCAGCTCGAACGAGTTGTCGACGTTGACGACAACGCTCGTCGCATGACCGTCGAAGTAGACGAGCTTGCCGGCGTACGACGCCTGTCCCGCGATCCAGCCGACGAGCTTGTCGGGGTCGACGAAGACGCGCAGCAGCGATCCAGCCGGGGCCGGCTCGGTGACCGCGAACACCGGCACGATCTGCCCGGGCGTTGCGATGGGGTGCGTGATCCGTTGATCGGAGACTGCGCACGCGACGAGCAGCGTCGCGCAGGTGAAACCTGAGAGGGTTCGCATGGCGGCCATCCTGCCGCCATGCGTCGCGCGCTCGCGTAAGGGCTACGTAATCCCGTATGCACCCCAAATTTGCTCGCCTTGCGGCTCGCGGCACGACGCGCGCTGCGCTCTCAGCGCATCACGACTACAGCTGCGGGTTGTGAATGACCGTGACGGCCATCTGGTACGGATCGCCGGGGAAGAACGATGCGATCACCTCGACGATGTACGTGCCCGCGGGAAGCGGATCCGACGTGACGTCCGACGAGAACAGGAACGTCGCTTCGCTGATGTCGTCGTTAGCCGCGTCACCGACGAGGTTGCCGCAGCAGAACGAGTTGGCCTCGAAACCATTGCCACCGACGACGCCGAAGCCGTCGTCGAACACGAACACGGCCGTGTCGGCGCCCGACGTGGTCGCGTGGATCTGGTCGCCGTCCTCGAGCGTGTAGACGAAGTCGTCGAAGCCGGTGTCGTCGACGTTGAGCAACGCCGAGACCAGCGTGACGTCTTGATCGTCCGGCACGATCTGGCCATTGCCGTCGAACTCGTCGTTGTCTTCGACCTCGGCGAGGGCGACGAAGCCGGTCAAGTCGTGGAGATCGTCGACCGCGATGTCGAACACGCCGCCGGTCGCGAAGCCGTCGAACACGACGACGTTCATCGTGGTGGTGGCGGTGATCGGCAGGATGTCGTCGGAGTTGAAGCCGAGAGCATTGGCCCACTTACCGTCCGGGAGCCAGATCAGGATCGGCGGATCCTCCGCCGCGTTGTCGATCGAGATCGTGCCGCGCCACATCGCCGGGGTGCCGGCGAACGAGAAGTACGCGGTGCTAGCGGCCAGCTGCACGTCGGTAGCTGCGAACGCCGGGCCCTTGCCGGGCGCCGTGAGCGCCGTCGGGGCGCGCGGGGTCACGGTGAGCTCGGCGCCGCGCGAGGTGACGTCGCCGAGGAGGTCATTGACGATCACCGGGCCGGAGACAGCATCGCCGTCGATGAACACGGTACCGATCGCGAGCGACTCGGTCTGGGAACTATCATCGATGAAGATCTCGACGCCGGTTCCACCGGTGACCTCGAGGGTCCCGAGGAATGGGTTCTCGGGGTCGTGGTTGATGATGAGCACCTGGTTGAGGCCGCCCTGAAGGTTCGGGCCGGTGGACAGGATCTCGAGCGGGTTCTGAACGTCGAACGCCGCCGTCAGCGTCAGAGCATCGCCACCGTTGGTGACGACGACGTCGCGCTTACCGACGGCCGCGGCGCCCGCGATCGAGATGTTCGCGAACAGCGTGCTCGGGCTCGACAGCTCGACGCTGGCGACGGTGATGTCCGCGCCGAACGACACGGTGGGTGTCCCGGTGAACTCGGTGCCGTCACCGCTGATCTCCACGCGGAGCGTGCGATCGGTGAAGGCCCTGGCAGGGAACACGCCGTTGAGTGCCGGGTCGGGAACTTCGACCTGATCGGGGAAGATGATGTCATCGCCGCAGGCAGCGGGGATGAGTGCGAAGAGCAGCGGCAAGAGTCGAGTTGAGCGCATGAGACCTCTATGGGTTAGGTGGACCACTCCCAGGGGGGGACCGTAGTAAACGAATGGGACCTCAAACAAGTCCTTAGTGGACATTTCCTCGACGAAGAAGTGTGGATAAGCTCCGCGCTTATGAAGATCCGATCCTCGACTAGTGCGGTCGTGTGCGCTGTGCTCGGCAGCACGTCCGCGGCGGCAGCGGACCCGACCATCGAAATCGGTGGCGCCGTGGGTGTCCACGGGTTCTCCGAAGACAACGAGCTCGGCGTCTTCGACGACCCGTCGGCCACGTCGGAGAAGAACGCTCCGATGTTCGCGCTTCGGCTGGGAGTGGTCTTCAAGGACGTGTTCGGCGTCGAGGGCGAGTTTGGCTTCCTGCCGACCGAGAGCCGCGAGATGGACGTCGGCACCACAAACCTGACGTATCGCGGACACCTGATCGCGCAGATCGGGCTCGGCGCGGAGAAGAAGTTCTATCCGTTCGTCGTCGGTGGCATCGGCGCGTTCTACGTGTCGAGCACCGACAACAACGGCGTGATCTACAAGGACGTCGACGCGGCGCTGTACGGCGGCGTCGGTCTCAAGTACCGCCTCCCGAGCGACTGGGGTCTGCGCGGCGACGCGCGCCTGCTGTTCCCGCCGAGCAGCCGGGAAGAGAACGGCGTGACGACGGACTTCGAGTTCATGCTGTCGTTCTACAAGGAGTTCGGTCGCAAGAAGGAGGTCGACAACGATCCGGATCGCGACGGCATCCTCGGCGCCGCCGACAAGTGCCCGAACGATCCCGAGGACAAGGATGGGTTCCAGGACACCGACGGGTGCCCGGAGAACGATAACGATAACGACGGCATCGTCGACATCTCCGACAAGTGCCCGCTCGAGCCCGAGGACAAGGACGGCTTCGAGGACACCGACGGTTGCCCCGAGGACGACATCGACAAGGACGGCATCGCCGACGCCGCCGACAAGTGCCCGCGGGATCCCGAGGACAAGGACGGCTTCGAAGACGAGGACGGATGTCCGGACACGGATAACGACAAGGACGGCATCGCCGATGCGTCGGACAAGTGCCCGAACGAGCCGGAGACGGTCAACTCGTTCGAGGACACTGATGGCTGCCCCGATACGGTCACCGCGATGAAGAAGTTCACCGGCACGATCGAAGGCGTCACCTTCAAGACGTCGTCGTCGACGATCCTCGCGTCGTCGAACCCGAAGCTCGACGAAGCGATCAAGGTGCTCACCGAGTACCCGGCGCTGAAGATCGAGATCCACGGCCACACCGACGATCAGATCGTCCTCAAGGGCAGCTCGTTCGCCGACAACCAGGAGCTGTCGCTCGCGCGCGCAGAGGCCGTGAAGCAGTACATGGTCAACAAGGGCGTCGGCGCCGACCGCGTCACCGTGAAGGGCTTCGGCGACAGCCAGCCGGTCGCGCAGGTCGCCGGTCTCAAGGGCCCGGCCCTCGAGCAGGCTCGCGCGAAGAACCGCCGCATCGAGTTCCACCCCGTCCAGTAAGCGGACCGCGTACGGAGAAGGCCGGCTCCGACGAGGAGCTGGCCTGTTTTCGTTTCGGCCGACGTCAACTCGAGATCGGGCCGAGCTTCTTCACGAGATCGACAATCTCGATCGCTACGGCGATCATCTCTCTCACGAGCGCCTCCGTGAGTTGCACCGAGCCACCATACTCAAAAGATGTTTCGCTTCTTGTGCGCATCGTCGAGGACCCTCCAACGCTGGGGTGCGAGACCGAGCGTGTCCTGAAGCGACTGGAACACGACGTATCGATTCTCGGATCGGTATCCATGAAAGCGCAGAGCTGCGAGCGAGATCGAGTGCGCTGCCCCATAGGCGAGATCGAAGCGGCTCTCGAGATGTAGCGCACTATTCGCGGCGTCCTCCAATCGCGCCTCCGCGCGTTGGACGAGCTCGTCGATCTCGAGCTGGACTGGCGGCTCCCGTTTCATCTGGCCGATGCGGACGAGGTTGTCGAGTCGGTCAAATGGCATCGGTTTCTCCGATCAGCACCACGTGGGATCCAGCAAGCAGCTTAGAGAGAAACGGATCGCGTCGGGCGGTTCGAAACTCCTGACGTGAATACACGGTGGGGGTGACTGTTCGGCCGAGCGTGGCCTCGGCGCTCGCGAGCAGGTCGAGCGCTTCTCCGTGAGACAGCTCGTCGGAGACGAGGAGGACGTCGATGTCACTCAGCGCCGTATCGCTGCCCTTGGCAACCGAGCCGAACAGGATGGCGAGCGCGATCCGTGCTCGTGCGGGAGACAGCGCGGCTTCGAGCGCGCTGGCAACGCCGACCGTCTTGTCCACGATTGAGCGCAGCTCCGAGAACAAGAAGCCGCGTGCGTTCGCGCGATATCGCTTGTCCCGTCCAACGTGCGTGACCTCGACGTAGCCGCTATCGACGAGCTTCTTGATCTCGCGTTGCACGGCACCAGAGCCGACCTTCGTCAGCCCGATCAGCTCGTTGATTCCGAAGCCCCGATCGGGTTGGCCGAAGATCAACCCGAGCACACGTTGTTGCGTCTTCGAGAACAACGCGTCCAACGCGGACATCACCTGAATGCCCATTCTGGGCATTGTGATGCCCAATCCGGGCATCGTCAATAATTGCGTGTTCTTGCGGTCTAATAGATGACGACGTCGTTGATCGGCAGGATGCCTTCCCCCGCCGGGTAGCCGTAGCTGACCCAACCCGTGTTGGTGTCCTCACTGCCCCAACCCCACACCCAGACGCCGAACGAGCCTGACGACGTCATCTCCTGGATGCCGTTGTTGCAGGTGCCCGCCATCGAGCTCCAGTGATCGACGAGCTTCACATGCGCGATCTCGTACTCGCCGGCGGTGCCGACGGGTTTCCACTCGGTGATGTTGCCCATGCACTTCAGATCGACGTCGTAGAAGATCGAGTCCTTCTTCGAGCGCACGACGGTGAGGTTGGTGAACGGGTACGTCGGATCGGTGAAGAACACGTAGTGGAACAGGTACTGCGGCGGCGGTACGAGGCGCACGAAGTCGGGATCGCCGACGCCGCCTTCCCCCATCTCGCCCGCGCCCGTCATGTACGTGAACATCGAGAACGGGTGCTGGTCGTCCTGCGAACGCACGGTGAATGGCTGGTCGGTGCGGATCTCGAGCTTGTCGCCGAGCGCGACCTGACCGGGACCCATCCCGGGCGGGTCGTAGGTGAGCGCGGTGCCATCGACGGCGCCGTAGATCCGGAAGATGCGCTGCTCGCCGGGAGCCTTGCGATCCGGGTGCGGCGCGGCGACGTAGACCGAGCCGAGCGCCTGCACCGGCGCGAGCATCTGCTCGCCGTGATCGCCGCAGCAGCGATCGATCGACATGATCGTGTGCCCACCGAACACGCCGATCGGCTTGTCGGAGGAGATCGGCGAACCCGACAGGCCGGCGAGCTGCGTGATCTGCGCGTACTCGCCCTTGTTGATCGTGACCGACCACGGCTGGTTCGCGGTGCCCGCGGGGAGCCCGCCACCGGCGGCGATGTTCGACTTCGGACGCATCGTGATCGTCGTGTTGTCCTCGCTCGCGACGATATTGTGCGACGGACCATCGGCCACGGCGATCGGCGGCGCCGGACCGTCGGAGTCATTCGCGGAGACGGCGACGTAGTTATTCCCCCACGCGGTGGTCGGGATCAGCAGCGAGGCGCCGGTGGCCGCGGCCGCGCCGCCGCCGAACGGCAGCATCTGGTACGCGACGACCGGCATGTCGGTGGTGAGGTGGAACGCCTTGCCCTTGCCGGTGCCGGCGAGCTGGACGCCATTGCCGAGCGCCGCCGGCACGGGGCACGCGACCGGCCCGGCGCCCGGGATGGGCAAGCCTCCGCCGCCCGCGACGTTGACGAGGAAGATGATCGCGACCTGACCCGGCGCGAGACCGACGTTCGGATCGTACGGGCCGTAGGTGAGGTTCTGGCCGCTGCCTTGCGGGATCTTCGCGAACCTCGAGAGATCCTGGTTGATGTTGTCCCACGCGATGTCGAGGTGCGCGTTCGCGCGCGACGTGTTCGCGACGAACATCGCGTAGCACCCACCACGCGGTGGACCAGCGGCACCGTCCATGTCGACCGCGTAGTAGTCGCAACCGATCGACGAGTGATTCGCGTCGGCGGCCGAGCACGCGGACTGACACACGCCCGCCGAGCAGCTTTGATCGGTGGCGCACTGCGTCTCGTTGCCATCGCAATCGACGACGCCGGTGTTGTCGTCGGTGCAGCGCGGACACGTGCCTCCACCTGGCGTGTCATCGCCAGCACCGTTGTCTCGACCATTCGGACCACACGCCGCGATCGCGATCGCGGCAACGAACATCAAGCGCTGCATCGTTACCTCCCTCAGCGCGCACGCTAGAGAGAAGCCGGCAGAGTGAACAGGCCTTACCAGGGACTTATGACTTGTTTTGTCTAACGATGTCGAGCTGTTATGCACATGTTGCACACGAACGTGCACCGGTTGCGCAACCCGTTCACCGCCGTGCGCACTACTTCTTGAACCGCGGCAGCGAGACCACCGCGGAGGCTCTCTCGACGTCGGTGATCCCGAGTTTCGGACCGGCCGCGTCGGGATCGCGCTCGATCAGCTCGAGCATCGCGAGCGCTTCATGCGCGCTGCCGATTCGCTTCTTCGCATCGCGCGCGGCCAGCTTGCGCGAGAACGCCTCGAGCAACGGATCCGGTTTGACATGCGGCGCGCGCGTGGCGATCGGTGGATGGTCGTGCGTGATGTTCGCGACCGCGATCTCCATCGCGCTGCCGTCGAACGGCTGCTTGCCCGAGAGCATCTCGTAGAGGATCACGCCGAGCGCGAAGATGTCGATCCGCTCGTCGAACGGCTCGCACTGTGCCTGCTCGGGTGCCATGTAGATCGGCGTGCCGAGCACCTGACCCGATTGCGTCAGCTTGCCGCCGGCGATCGATTCAGGATCGCGCAGCACGGCGATGCCGAAATCGACGAGCCGTGGGATCTCGCCGACGTCGACGCGCTCGACGATGATGTTCTCGGGTTTGAGATCGCGATGGATCAAGCCCTGAGCGTGCGCGTGATCGAGCCCGTTCAGGATCCCGCGCAGCAGCGGGATGATCCGCGCCGGCGGTAACGGCGAGGCCATCGCCGCGCGCAGAGGTCGACCCGCGGCGAGCTCGAGCACCATCACGTGGTGGCCGTTCGATTCGCCGAAATCGATCACGCTGATCACGTTGGGATGCGACAGCTTCGCGGCCGCCTTGGCCTCGCGCTGAAACCGCGCGAGCACCGTGGGCTCGTGGAGCAGGTCCGCGTGCAGCACCTTGATCGCGACCTCACGGGGCAACGTGAGGTGACGGCCTCTGAACACGGTGCCCATCGCACCGCGACCGAGCTCGTCCTCGACGAGGTAGCGCTCGAGCACGGTCTGTCCCACCAACGTCACGCACCCAGCTGACACCATGCCCCTCGGGCGCGCAATACTCCGAGCGGATGGCTCGCGCGCCGAAGCGGAAACCAGCGGCACGGAGCCCGCGAAAGGTCGCTCCGCTGACGACGGCACTCTCCGCCGTGCGCGCGCAGAACTTCGCAGACGCGCTCGTGCTGCTCCTCGCCGCGTGGAAGGCCGAGCCGTCGGACGCGCTCGCCGACGCGATCGGCTTGGTGTCGTCGCGGCTCAAGGTGCCGGCCCTCGTGCGCGGCAAAGGCAAGGCTGCACTCACCGCGTGGACGGCTCGCGCGAACACGGCGAAGCCGCAGGACGTGCCGGTGCTACTCGAGGTGCTCGCCGATGCGAGCTCGGGCGAGGGCCTCGCGCGGCTCGCACAGATCGCGAAGTGGATGCCCGATCCGCGGATCGACGCGGCGCTCGTCGACCTCCTCGATCGCGTGCCGTATCGCGCGACCTCGACCCAGCCGTTCTGGAACGCGGTGTTCGAGCTCGCGGGCACCATCACCGATGTTCGGCAACTGCGCCGACTCGACGGGCTGACCGCGGAGGGAGTCGCGGTGACGATGCAGGCATGGTTGCGCGGCAAGCTCGCGGCGCTGCGCGAGACCACCGCGTGGAAGCTCAACGTGGTCAACCCCGAGCCGCCCGAGGTGACCGAGATCCTCGCGTTGCTCGGTCCGCGCAAGCTCAGCATCGGCTCGAAGAACCTCGAGGCGCTGCTCGGTGCGATCTACGACACGCCCGACGACGATGCACCTCGTCTCGTGCTCGCCGATGCGTTGCTCGAGCGCGGAGATCCGCGCGGAGAATTCATCGCGCTACAGCTGCGCGGCGATCGCGACTCGGAGAGGATCTCGATCAAGCGCGAGAAGGAGCTGCTCGAGACCTACGGCAAGCAGTGGCTCGGCGAGCTCGCGCCCGTCGTGATGGCCGGCTACACGTTCGCGCGCGGCTTCCTCGCCGACTGCCGGATCGACAACCGCCAGCTCGATCGCGTGCAGAAGCTCGCGGGCGACCCGGCATGGGCGACGGTGCGAAGTCTCGCGGGCTCGGCGCTGATCGGCCTCCATCCGGTGATGCGCGGGCTGCGCCGGCTGTCGTTCACCTCGTACGAGGCGCGGAACCACGAGGGCCTGACGGAGTCGTGGCGCGATCTGCTGCTCGACACCGAGCGCCCCCTCGAGGCGCTGCGCTACGCCGGCATCCAGACCGACGAGGCCTGGGAGGACGCGCTCGAGAATAACGAGTCGGTGCGTCCCGGCGTGCAGGGGCGCTGGGTCCACGTGCCGGAGGTCCAGGAGGTGGCCGCGCTGTGCTCGTGCCGCGCGCTGCCGAGGCTGCGCGAGCTCGTGATCGTCGCGCAGCCCGATCGGATCGCGCCGTCGCTGTTCGCCTCCGCGCTGGTCCAGCGACTCGACACCATCGGCTTCGTGTTCGATTACCGCAGCCGTCGCCGCGCCCCACTGGCGGATCTGACCGATGCACTTCGCGACGCACCGGTACGCGTGCTGATGCTCGAGCTCGGGCCCGACTACCACACGACGTTCCTCGTGCTCACGCGAGGCGACAGCGGGTACCGCGAGGCCACGATGACCGTCGGTCCGACGACGCGAAGTAGCTGGAGCCAGCAGCTCGTCGACGAAGCGATCGGCATCCTCGACGCGCTACCGAAGTCGCTGCGCGAGCTCCGCATCACGACGCGGCGCAATACCGATCCGCAGCAGGTCGCGCGGTTGCGCGCGGCCGCGGAGCAGATGCGACTCGCCGTCTGCGAGGTCGACTACTGACGGGCGCAGATGTGCTGCGCGCCGAAGCCGTCGTCCTTCACACCCACCACCCAGACGCCGCCGCCGAACACCGCGAGGTCATACGCCTCGGCGTGATCGGGGCGCGTGCCCTCGAGTGCACGCGAGTGCAGCGTGCCGTTGTCGTCGACAAAGCCGACCACCAGATCACCGTGGAGGTTGATGTAGCTCGCCCAGTAGTAGGTGCCGTCGAACACCACGCGCGGCGACGAGCCGTGCGCGGCGAGCGGCCGCTTGATGGTCAGATCGCTCTCGAGGTCGGTGCGGTAGATGCTGCCGTCCTCTTCGTAGACCACCATGCTGTGGTTGCGAACGGCATGCGGGTTGATCGCCATCCGCACATCGGCGCAACCGAAGTCGCGATACGAGTGCTGACCCGACGACAGCTGCATCCAGTGGCAGGTCCGATCGGACTCTCCCCACACGATGAACGCATCGCTGTTGCGCGCCGCGCCGGTCATCGACACGATCGGCGACTTGGTGACCTGGAGCGGCTGCGCCGAGTCCCAGGTACCACCGACGAAGCCGCTCGCCGTCAGACCCGTTGCCCCACCCACCAACGCGAACTGGGTGGCGCGCGAGGTCAGGATCGGCGCATCGGTGACGAGCGAGCCTTCGAACTCGCCCAGGCGATATTGCGCACCGAGGTCATCGCGCACGAGGTCCATGGCGGTTCGTTCGCCGGCGGTCGAGGCGACCACGACGCGGCCCGCCGCGATGCTCGCGTTGACGCTCGTGTAGCTCTGATCGTCGCGCACGGTTGCCATCTCGCGATCGAAAAGATCCGCGCGTTGATCGACGCGGAAGCCACGAACGGCACCCCCATCCTTGGGCACCGTGAACACGGTCGCGCCGGCGGCCGTGGCCACCACCGAGATGTCGAGTTGCTTGGTATCGGGTTGGATCTCCCACGTGCGTTGATCGCAAACATCCGCGATCAACGGAGCCACCGGCTCGGGGGTGAAGTCGGAATCGTTCTCGGCAACGTCATCGGGTGAACGTTCTTCAATGGCATCGAAGGAACATCCACTTCCGACGAGTATCAGCGTGCAAAAGAGGCGCATTTCCCCATTATCCAAGACCGCTGAAACGCGGCGCAAGATCTAGGACGACCTCAGATCGCTCCCGTCGCAGGTCGGACCAACAGAGTGATCCGGCAGGTTTCGTTGCAGTTCGGCGTATTTACGTAAAAGATGGGCTTGGTCGGGATCGATGAAGCGGATCATTCTGGTCGAGGACAGCCCGATCATTCAGGCGGCAGCAATGTACGCGCTGGGGCAAGCCGGCTTCGAGGTCTCGGTCCGCACGACCTACGACGAGCTGATGGACAAGCCGCTCACGGGCTACGACCTGATCCTGATGGACGTCCAGATGCCGGAGTTGTTCGGCGATGACGTCGCGGCCGTCCTGCGCAACGAGCGCGGGATCGAGACGCCGATCTATCTGTTCTCCAGCCTGTCCCCCAGCGAGCTCCACGAGCGAGCACGCGCTGCGAAGGTCGACGGCTTCATCTCGAAAGAGGGCGGGATGGAAGAGCTCGTGACCCGCGTGAAGCAGATCCTCGGCTAGCGAGCCCGAGATCGATCACGAGCCCTGCGCCGATCACGAGCTTTGTGTGGAAGCGAACCATCTGGTGATGGGCGCGACCGGCCGCGCGTTTTGAGAGGTTAGTGCGCGGGGGTCTCGCGTTGCCGCGTTGCCGTTTCCTCGCGCGACTTCGTGTCGATCCAGCTGTTCGCGTAGCTCGACACGCGGTCGAGGACGGCTTCGCGAACCAACGCCATCGCGAGGCCACCGATCAGCCCGCGAAACAAACTCTTGCTCGCCTTCTTCGGCCGGAGCAACCCGACGAGCGCACCGGCGGCAAGTGCGCCACCGATGAACAACAGCGGGTGCTTCTCGATCAGGTTCTTCGCCTGATCCAGCTTCTCCTCGGGAGCCGACAGGTCAGCTTGCGGCTGCATCTTGGGCGTGGGCGCCGGACGATCCTCGACCAGCATTAGCGAACCAGCCGCATCAGAAGGTAGCCGACGCCGAACGCGATCCCGACGGCCGCGAACGGATGGTCCTTGATCAACTTGCTGGTCTTGTCGATCGCCTTGCCGCCTTCGTCCGTCACCTTGTGCTGGAGATCGGAGGCTGCGTCCTTGATCGCCGTGACCTTGTCATGGCCTTGCTCGACTAGACCCTTGACGCTGTCGCGGATGGAATCGATGGGCGTGGTCGCGGTCGAACCGCCGTTGCTGCTGGTCTTGTTCTGCATATGAGCTTCTCCTGAGCACATCGCGTGCCTCATCTGCAGAAGCGCGCGTGTGGCGGTAGCGCACGTCTAGCGACTTCGAACGAGGACCTCTCGGCGACGTGATCAGGCGTCGCTCTCGGCGTCACGGTCCGCCCGATCACCGGCGTCCACCGCGGCTTCGCGATGGGATGCATCTCGGTGGTGCCCGTCTCGAGCATCTCGGGGTCGACGACGACAACCTCGTCGCTGGGTGGGCCGGCGGGGCCGAGCTCGACGTCGAAGTCGTAGTCATCGACGACCGGAGCCGCCGGGCTGGAGATCTCCATCGACGCGTAATGCGCGGCCGCCATGTCGTTCGAGATCGTGCGGGCAGTCGCGCGGACCTCGGCGGCCGTCGGGCGGTGCGACGGCTGCTTCGCGAGCAGGCGGTGCACCAGCTCGCAGAGCTGAGCTGGTGCGTCGCACTGTGCCGAGAGCGCGTCTGCATCGCTTGCGAGGTGCATCGCGACGACCTCGGCGAGCGTACGACCATCGAACGGCGGTCGGCCGGCGAGCGTCTCGTACGCGATCACGCCGAGCGCGTAGAGATCGGCCGGTCCGCCGACGCCTTTACCCATCGCCTGTTCGGGCGCCATGTAGATCGGCGTGCCCGGGGTCATGCCCTCGAGCGTGAACCGACCGGTCGGACCGAGCCGAGCGACGCCCCAATCGATGACGCGGACCGGGAACTCGCGATCGTCGGCTGGCAACAGCAGGTTGTCGGGCTTCAGATCGCGATGGACGATCCCGCGCACCTGGACCGAGCACAGCACGTCGGCGACGTTCGCCAACAGCGCCGCGACTTCGTCGGCGGGCAGCTTCTTGTCACGCGAGAGCCGACGCGCGAGCGATTCACCGGGAACCAGCTCCATCGCGATCCAGGGCCGATGATCCGGCAACACGTTGCACTCGAACACCCGGACGATGCCCGGATGCCGAATGTCCTCGAGGATCGCCGCCTCCTGCACCATGCGCGTGGCCATACCCGGGTGTTTCCTGAGGTCGGCGTGCATGACCTTGATCGCTGCGCGCCTCGGCAACACCGAGTGCTGTGCCTCGTATACCGAGCCCATGCCGCCCCTGCCGATTTCTCGGATCAGGCGGTAGGAGCCGATCAGTGCTTCGGGTCCTAGATCGACCGCGCGAGGGAGCATGATTCAGGGTTCTGCAGGAATCTTGCCGACACATGAACTCTGGTTTCTCCGACGCTGGCACGTAGCGTGCTGCGGCATGCGGCGATGCGAGGGGACGTTCCGACGCTGCGACCGGGTGATCGAGTCTCTGCCTACCTGATCGAGCTCCAACTCGGCGCGGGCGGCATGGGGTGGGTGTTTCGTGCCCGCCACCAGCTCGACGGCCATGTCGTCGCCCTCAAAGTCCTGCGCGACGACCAGCTTTCCGTCGATCGTGCGGTCGATCGCATGATGCGCGAAGCCGCGATCCTCGCGTCGATTCGACACGACGGTGTTCCGAAATTCTACGAGTGCGGCATGTTGCCCGACGGTCGACCGTGGATCGCGATGGAGCTCGTGGAGGGCAGACCGCTCAGCGAGACAATTCAGCGCGGTCCGATGAGCGCCGACGACGTCATCGGGCTCGTCGATAGCGTGGCTGGAGTGCTCGGTGCGGCGCACGATCGCGGCGTAACGCACCGCGATCTGAAACCCGATAACGTGTTCCTCACCCCCTCCTCGGCCTACCCGGTTCGCGTGATCGATTGGGGCATCGCGCACCATCTCGCGGGCACGCGCTATACGGATATCAACGAGGCGATCGGAACGCCGACGTACATGGCTCCGGAGCAAGCACGCGGCGGCTCACCGCACGGCACCTGCGATGTCTACGGGCTCGGCGTCGTCGCGTATCACGCGCTCGCCGGGCGCCCGCCATTCGTCGGCACGTCGGCGATCGAGATCCTCGTCCAGCACCTGAATCGCCCGGTACCGCCGCTGGCGCCGCGCTGTCCGCACGTACCGATCGGCCTGATCGAGCTCGTCGAGCGCATGTTGATCAAGTCCGTCGAGACCCGTCCGACGGCGCTCGAGGTTCGTGCAGTGACGCAGAAGCTCAAGACCAATGCAGCGGCGACGTCCGATACCGCACGGATCTCGCTCGCGTATCTCGACGGTGTTCCCTCGCAGCTCGACGACAACCTCGGGGCGACGGCCTCGCTCCGCGCCCCGCACCTGCTGAAGACCGGCGCCTGACTGGCACCCGGTTTGCTGCTGATCGAGACATGGCCGACATCGACACCGACGATCGTACCGACTTCGAGGAGCCCGAGATCGCCCTGTTCGACGACGACGACATGTTCGAAGAGTCGTCGAGCGGCGATTGGTTCGACGGCATCGACGACGTCGAGATCACGTACGACGTTGATCTCGACGCTTAGCGAACGATCGGGAGCGTGAACGTGAACTCGGCACCTTTACCGTGCTGGCTCGCGACCGCGATCTTGCCGCCATGCGCGTCGACGATGCCCTTCGCGATCGCGAGGCCGAGGCCGGCGCCACCCTTCTTGATGCGTCCGCTCCAGTAGCGGTCGAAGATGTGAGGGAGCTCGGAGTCCGAGATTCCCGGACCGCGGTCACGCACCACGAACGTGGCGTCCTTGCCGTTGCGGCGCAGGCCGAGCTCGATGGCCGAGCCACGCGCGTGCTTGAGCGCGTTGCCGATCAGGTTCGACAACACCTGGAGTACGCGATCGCGATCCGCGGCGACGAGTGTGGGCTCGCCAGGGAGCTGCGCGACGATCACGCCGCCGCTCTCCTTCGCGAGGAGCTCGTGATCCTGTGCGGCCTGGTTGACCAGGGCAACGGCGTCGATCTTGCCCTTGTGGAGCAGCAGCGCGCCGTTCTCGATCTGGGCGGCCTCGAGGAGATCGACGATCAGCCGTTCGGCGCGGTTGATCGAGCGCTCGATCGCGCCGAGATAGCGCTTCGAAGACTCCGGAATCTCGTCGCGCAACGCCTCGGTCGCGAGGCTGATCGCGTGGAGCGGACCGCGCAGGTCGTGTGATACGACGGCGAGGATGTCGTTCCTCGCGTGCGCGGCCTGTTGCGCGGCACCGACGGCACGGACGGACTCCGCTTCCGCACAGCCGATCCGGATCGCGAACCGGACTCGAAGCTCGAGGCGGCGCGGCGACAGATCCGACTTGGGAAACACATCGGTGACACCGGCATCGGCGGCCGCTTGCAGCAGCTCGTCATCCGCTCGCGCGGTCAACAGGACGACCGGAGTCATCACCAGCTTGGCGCGCAGTTGCCGGGTGAGCTCGATGCCCGAGATGCCGGTGAGATCCTGATCGATGATCAGGCAATCGTACGGAGTTTGAGCTTGAACGAGCCCGCTGTCCGCGGCAGCGGCTTCGTCGAGCTGGGAGACCTTCAGCGCACTTTGTTCGAGCGCGTTACGAACGGCCAATCGCTCGACCTCGGCTGCCGCGACCACGAGGAGTCGCACGGGACCATGCATGCGGCCTTAGTGTGGCTCGACTTCGCCGCCAGGGCTAACGCTGGTGGGAACGGTCGGCGGGATCGTGTGCCCGTTCGACCCATTTGTCCCGTTCGACGCCGCAGCTGGCTGCGTGGGGATCGGATGTGAGCCAGTGGCCTGCTCGCTCGGTTTCTGATCGTGACGCGGCTCCTCGAGCCGGCGGTACAGCGAACGACGGTCGATCCCGAGGATGCGCGCTGCATGCGTCTTGTTGCCGCCGACGGCGTTGAGCACCTGGCGGACGTAGCGACGCTCCATCTCGTCGAGCGTGATCAGCTCGCCCGGGGACTCCGTCGTGATGACGATCTTGGACGACTGGTGCTCCTGCACCTTCGCCGGCAAATCGTCGACGGTGACCTCGTCGAGTCGGCACAGAGCGACGGCGCGCTCCATACAGTTCTCGAGCTCGCGGACGTTACCCGGCCAGTCGTAGTCCATCAGCAAGCGAGCTGCGGGACCAGAGATGCCTTGCACCGGCTTGTTGGTACGACCGGCGATCCGCTTGAGGAAGTACTGCGCGAGCAGCAGGATATCTCCCGCGCGAGACCGGAGCGGTGGCACCGGAATCGCGACGACGTTGATGCGATAGAACAAGTCCTCGCGGAACCGCTTCTCTTCGACCTCGGTCTCGAGATCGCGGTTGGTTGCGGTGACGACGCGGGCCTCGAACGGCACCTCTTCATCGCCACCGACCGGGCGGACCTTGCGCTCCTGCAGGACGCGAAGCAGCTTGACCTGCATCTCGATCGGCATCTCGCCGACTTCGTCGAGGAAGATCGTGCCGGCGCCTGCCTGGACGAACAGCCCGGCGCGCGAGCGCTTGGCATCCGTGAAGGCACCGCGGAGGTGACCGAACAGCTCGCTCTCGAGGAGCGGTGCCGGCATCGCCGCGCAGTTGACGGCCACGAACGGGTGGTCGCGGCGCGGCGACAACGAGTGCAGCGCGCGAGCAACCAGCTCCTTGCCGGTGCCAGACTCACCCGTCACCAGCACCGTGGCATCGCTGTCGGCGACGCGGCGGATCATCTCGATCGTCTCGCGGATCGCCGGGCTGTTGCCCGCGATGCCGTCGATCGGAACATCGCGATCGGCGGCCGAGCGGAGACGCTTGACCTCGCGCTTCAGCGACAGGTGCTCGAGCGCGCGGCCCACCGCGATCGCGAGGGCGTCGACCTTCACCGGCTTGGTGATGAAGTCGTACGCACCGGCGCGAATTGCGGCGATCGCAGTCTCGAGACCTCCCTGGCCGGTCAGCACGATCGGCAGGAGGTCCGGATAGCGCTGGCGCAGCTCCTGACACAGGTCGATGCCAGACATGCCCGCCATCTGAACGTCAGTGACCACGACGTCGGCCTGTTCGGTCCGAAGCCGCTCGAGGCACTGCGCTGCAGAGTTGACGGCGTCGACGTCGAACCCACGCTTACGGAGTGAGTCGCGGAGGAGGACAGCGGTGTCGTCGTCATCATCGACGATGAGGATGTTTCCGTTCACGGCGAGGTCATACCCTTTCTACTCCTCGTCGCATCCAGGCAGGGCCTGGAGCCCTCCCGACGCGTCAAACTGCTGGTGCGCGACGGCCTGCGATCAGGCTGACGACGGCCAGAATCAACGCGACGACAAGGACGATCTTCGCAATCCCGGCGGCACTGACTGCCAGCCCGGTGAACCCGAACACCGCTGCGACAAGAGCGATAATGAAGAATGCAATTGCCCAAGAAAACATGGCTATAACTCCCGGCTGGTTGCATTCAGACAGTGCAGCGCTAATGCCAGTGTTGTGCCGAAAATTCGCAGGCACGATCGCAGCACGTTAGCGTACTTTGTTACAGCGGAACCGTGCGTCAGCGCGCACCGTGACGGCGAAGCGCACCTCTCCGTGCGAACCCGCTCCTTATTGCGGTCTTGAGCTAGAGCCGCGCACGGTGGGTCAACAGCGCCCGAGCGCCAACCGTACGTTCGCCGTGCTCGTTGGCTAACCCCAGGAGGAGGCAAGGTCTCTGCTGCGGGCACCCGATGTGCAACGAGTTGGTTCGCTTCGCACGGCGCTCGACTCGTGTTCCACCCACCCGGGCTTGTCGCCATGACCCCCGCTCTCGTAGCGGGTCCCGCCGGTAGCCTCCCCAAGGTTATCGGCGGTTTTTTTTGGTCTCGATCAGCTCGGTCGTCGCACGGATGGCAGCGGGCCCGAGTGCACCGATCTGCGGATCGTCGGGTTGGAGCTCACCCGACCAGACCCGGCGCCACAGCGCGTGAAGCACTCGTTCACGAGGGACCTGGACGTCCACAGATTCGAGCCCCGCAACCCACGCGAGATCGTCGCCAAACAGGTCGATCAGCCAGCCGCCGGGCGGGAGGTTGTCGAGCTGCGGGATGAAGCCGAAGAACGCTGGGCGAACGGGACGCGTGGTCGACAGGATCGCAAGATCGGCGGCGGCGAACCGCCCGGTGAGACCGGCAGCACGCGCGGCATCGCCGAGTCTGCCGCTGCCGGCCTCGAACCGCGCGCGATCGATCGCGGCGAGCACGGCAAGCTGCTCGCCGAGGGAGGATGCGTAGTGGGCCGGTGGAGGGATCGTGCGTTCGGTGAAGCGGGGCGCCTGCGCGATCAAGTACGCACGGCCACGGGGGGCCACGAACCGAAACCCGATGCGTCCGAGCGAGGGCACATCCGCGGCCGCGATCGCGCCGGCACGCACGGCTGCCTCGACGGCGAGATCGGGCACGGTGGGATCGACCGAGACGACCAGGAGATCGGGACGCGCCCCGGCGACGCGCTGCGCGTAGAGCAGCGACGACCGCGACGGTGATCGCGTGATCGCCAGGACTCCGGGTCCGGCGGGTAGCGCGACGGTGAGATCGAATGCGACGCGTGCGGGGGCGTGACCCGGATCGTCGACGGAGAACGCCGGGCCGGAGAGCAGCGCGGCACCGATCAGCGGGACCCCGGCGATCGCGGCGATCAGGTGGCGACGCTTCGCTCCGTCGGGGATGGCGCGCACGATGCCGCTCGGGATCACGGCGAGACCGGACGCGAGCAGCGCGACGAGGGTGATCGGAGCGTGATCGACGACCACTGCGTGGAGCGCGGCGATCGCGATCGCGGCGGCGAGCCCCCGTGCGTGGGGTAGCCCGGTGACGCCGGCGAACGCGATGCCGAGCAAGCCGGCGCCGACGATCACCGACGCGGCTCCTCGGCCGGTCGCGCCGATCGTCGCCGCCAGATCGAGCTCGAAGTCCGGGATGCTGCCTTCCGCGCCGAGCCACCACACGACGACGAAGACCCCGATCGCACCGACACCGAGCGCGCGCGTGGTGGTGGTTGTCCGGAGCCACGCGAGCATGAACGCACCGAGCGCGAGACCGAGCCATGGTGCGCTGCCGACGACGACAGCAACGGCGGTGAGCGAGGACCACGCTCGTGTGCGATCCGGCTGCCGCGCGTGCTCGAGCGCGAACGCGCACGCCCAGATCGCGCCACAGGCAGCGAGCATGGATGGACCGGGGAACGCGGCGGCGTCGCGAAAGGGCGGCGTGATCGCGAGCGCCAGTGCGGCGGCATACCCGGCGACGGGATCCTTGGGCAGCAGCGCACGCGATGCGCGAGCCACACCGACCAGCAACACGGCGCCGAGCACGGCGTCGAGTGCGCCGACCCGGAACCACGGTTCGCCGATCGGCAGCTGCGCGGTCGCGCCGGCGAGGATCGAGTACAAGGGCGCGAGCGCCGATCGCTCGAGCTCGCTTGCCAGCACCACGTGATCGCTCGCGCTGCCCCACGCACCGCCGGCGGTCCCGACCAGCAGGATGGCAAGCGCGCCGAGGAAGAGCGCGCGGTCACCACGATCGATCCACCGCTCCACGCCGAGACCTTGCCAGATCTGGTGGCCGGATCTCGTGGGATGTGACCGGCTTCCCTTCGGGAAACCCCGGTGGATGTCGTAAG
>JBBQJJ010000046.1:0-32340 GCA_038325805.1 Haliangiales bacterium | reverse complement strand
TGCCGGCCTTGTCGAACGAGAGCGAGCGAGTGTCCGTCCATTCTTCGCCGTGGATCATGACGCCCCGCTGCGAGATGTAGCTCGCTCGCTCGAGCGTGCCATCGCTGCGAAACGTGAGCTTCGCGTTGTCGGGGAAGGCGTGGCCGCGGAGCGTTGCTGCGTTGGAGAGCTGGGCGATGCGGAGCGTGCCATTCGGGTAGAGCTCGAAGTTCGCGTCGATGGTGAGTGCGCCGACCGTGATCGGATTCTTCACCCAGCCACCACGCAACCCGCCCCGGTCATCCCACGCCAGGCGTGTGCCGGCCGCGAACGTGTTGCCTGCCGCCTGGTAGGCCTCGTCGATCGTCATCCCGGCGACGCGACCGCTCGGATAGAACGAGATGCCTTCGCCAACGCGCGGTTTCGGCGAGCCCGCGCGCGGTGCAGCGAGATCGCAGTAGCGAAGCGTGCCGGTGGACTCGAGCGCGAACAGCTCGGCAGCGCAGCGCACGCTCGAGCCGTCGGCGAGGGTGCGGTCGAACGCCGCGCGGGCGTGGCTCTGATAGATTCGTCCGTTGGGGTGAAACAACGTGTAAGCCTTCGCGGCGATCGGAATGCCATCGACGATGACGGCCTTCGCGGTGGTGCAGAACACCAGCTTCTTGGTCTGGGTGTCGCGGCCGAGCTCGCTACCCTTCGCGCACGTCACCGGCCCACCAGGCTCGTCCTTGATCAGGTTCACCCGCGTCGACGTACCCGGCACGCACGGCGTGAGCTCGCAGAACGCACGGCGAGGTTCCTCGGCAAACGCTGGGGATGACAGCAGCAAGAGGAGGAGGGGGCGCATCGCCGGACGCTACAGCAGAGCCCACTTGAGGTGAACCTCAAGTAGGCTCGCGCAGAGTGGCGAAGCCGGGGACCCCATAGGAAATGTTAGCGCGGCGACCGGACGAGATCGATCACGATCTGAGGGGCTGGCGTCACTGCTTGACGAGAGAGAGCTTCGCGCCGACGGCCTCGCAGCGTTCGTCGGGATGGTTCTGCGTGCCGATCGCGTAGCTCGTCGAGCCACTGGCCTTGCCGGTGTTGCCGAACGTCATCTGCGCGATCATCGGCGGCGACGTCACTCCGACGCTACACGCACCGAGGCTGACGATCGTCTGCGGCTTGCCGGGAGGCCATTCGAGCCGCATCTGGTTGCCCTCGACCTTGATCTCGAGCGTCGCCATCATCGATTTCGGGATGCCCTCGAGCATCGACTTGCACCACGTGATGTCGTCCATCCCCGTGTTGACCTGCGACAGCTTCGCGCTGCTGAGATCGACCGTCACCTGGTAGACGCCGGCTGGGATGCAGCTACTCGCGGCGATCGCCGAGCCCGGCGTCCCGGTGATCTTGACGGGATCGGGCCGCGCGACTGGTTCTTCGCCCGCCCCGCCGATGGGCACGAACGGCAGTTCCTCCTCGATGGCGGCATCGGCAGGTGCCTCGATCGGGAAGTCGCGCGGGTTCGGCGCGGGTTTCGCGGCACCTCCGCAGGCAGCGAGGGCGAGAACGAGGGCCTTCATGGTGATCCGACGCGCAGAAGCGACGTGGTGTTCCCGCGATGCAGCAGCGGATGCGCCCGATCGTCGACGGGAAGGTTTCGACGTCACGCGAAGTTCACGGCGATCGGTCTCCGATTCGTACGAGCTTGCGGTTCTTGCGGCCGCTCGACAGCACGAGCATCGTTTCGGTTGCGAGGTCGCCCAGGCCGATCTGCCGCTGCGAATCCTTGACCTGGACGTTGTTGAGATAGGCGCCGCCCTGTTCGATCAGGCGTCGTAGCGCACCCTTCGATTCGCCGAATACCCGCACCATCAGATCGAGAAAGCTGATTCCAAGGTCGGCAGCTTGGAGCTCGATCGTATCGACGACGCCGGCGAGCGCGCCGAGATCTGCGTCGGTCATTCCGACGATCGACTCGCCGAACATCACGCGACCCGCGGCCTCGGCACGTGCGATCTCTGCCTCGCCGTGCACCCATCCGGTCATCGCGCGCGCGAGCTCGCGTTGCGCGATCCGCTTGCTGCGATCCGCAGCGTGCTCGGCGATCACCGCTTCGAGCTCTGCGATCGGCTTGGTCGAGAACCAGCGCAGGAAGCGCAGCGCCTCCTCGTCGGAGCGATTGAACCAGTACTGGTAGAACTTGTACGGGCTGAACTGCGCGGGATCGAGGCTGACGCGCTCACCCGTCGAGGTCTTGCCCATCTTCTCGCCACTGGCGTCCAGCATGAGGGGCGCGACGAGCCCGAACAGCTGCGGGCCGCCCATCTTGCGCGACATCTCGCCGCCGGTCGTGATGTTGCCGTACTGATCCGAACCGCCGACCTGCAGCCGGCAGCCGTGCTCCCTCGACAGGTGCACGAAGTCGTAGCCCTGCAGCAGCATGTACGAGAACTCGGTGTAGCTCATGCCCTCGGTGGTGCCCTCGTCGGCGCCGCGCGAGATCCGGTTCTTCACCGAGTCCTTCGCCATCATGTAGTTGATGGTCAGGTACTTGCCGACGTCGCGGAGGAACTCGAGGTAGCTGATGCCCTTCGTCCAGTCGTAGTTGTTGACGACGATCGCGCCGGTGCTCGGGTCGTTGAAGTCGAGGAGGCGCTCGAGCTGCGCGCGGATGCCGGCGAGGTTGGCGGCGAGGGTGGCGTCATCGAGCAGGTTGCGCTCGGTGCTCTTGCCCGAAGGATCGCCAACCATGCCGGTGGCGCCACCGACGAGTACGAGCGGCCGATGCCCCGCGAGCTGGAAGCGGCGGAGCAAGATCGTGGGGACGAGGTTGCCGATGTGCAGGCTGGCAGAGGTCGGGTCGTAGCCGGCGTACAGCGTGATGCGGCCTTCGGCGAGCAGCTTCGCTAGCTCGTCGCGGTTGGTGACGTCAGAGATCAGGCCACGTTGCTGGAGATCATCGAGGAGCGCAGACACGAGCAAGAATGTACCCCAAGGGCACTGGCTCGCCTCGGGGCTCGCCGGGTACTTCAAGTGCGCGAGATGCGCCGGTCGGGCGGGCTCGCCGTTGATGGATCGATGTCTCGTGTCCACCGCACGTCGCCCTCACGGCTCTCTTCCGCCATGGAGCACCGGTCCACCGGGCGTTCATCCATGTTTGCTACCGATCCGGTGGGCGAGCTGCGCGGGCTCGCGTCGCTCACCGACCCGGATGATCGCGTCGCTGCGATCATCGATCTACCCGTGATCGGGGCGCGTGGAGACGGCAAGACGCAGTTCATCGTTCACGCGATCCGGGCGCTGCACGCGCATGCCCCGGCCCTGCAGGGGGCCGAGCAGGAGCTCAACACCAGCGTGATGCGCCTCGTGCTCGATCCGCGCGCCACGAGACCCGATGCCACGCCGCCGGGTGTGGTGCCGCACTTCACGTTCCGGGTTCGCACGGCGGGGCTGTTCGATCGACTGGGCCTGCTGTCGGCGACGCTGCTCGCGATTCGTGCGACCAAGATCGGCACGGCGCTGGTGCTGTGCGCCGCGATGCTGATCACCGGGATCGCGGCTGCGATGTCGGGTCAGGTCCAGAGTGGCATCGTCGTCACCGGATCGGGTGCGTTGGTGGGGGCGATCGCGGCGCTGGTCGCGCGGCGCAGACTCTCGCGGTTCGGAGATGTCGAGATCGTGTTCTGGGATGTCGCCGGGGAGCAGATCTACTCCGCCGCAGCCGCCGACTACTACACGCTGATGGGGCACCTCGTCGAGGCGCGGCGTCGTCGAGCCGACGAGCTCGGTCGTGCCTACGCCTTCGCACCGGTGCTGATCTGCAATCCTCTCGCGCTCGGCACCGACGACGAGGGCAGTCCCTACGAACGGCTTCGCGAGCTCGTGCCGTTGTTCGCCGCGCTCGATCGCGAGACGCCGCAGGCACTCGTGGCGATCAACCGGTGGTCGGTCGTCGATCCGATCTGTGCGCGTGGGGCACCTCGCGACGAAGTGGTCACGGTGAGCTCGCGCAGTCGCCCCGGCGACGCGGCGCTGGGGAGCAAGGCCGAGGTCTCGCGCGAGCTCGTGCGCGCGCACTGCCTCGACGCCGAGGATGGTCGGGACGGGGACGTGCGTGTCTCGTATCTGCGCTACGACACCGCGATCCGCGCCGAGGTCGACGTCGATCCCGATGCCGCGACGCTCGCGTACCAGTTCGACGACGGTCCCGGTGCATTCAGCGGTCGCGCGCGGCATCGCTTCCTCGACTGGGTGATCTCGCTCGTGCGTTGGCCCGGGGTGCCGAGCTCCGAAGCCGCGCCGGAGCCGAACGATCACCCAGCCGCACCGGTCTACTCCTCGCAGACCCGGCTACCCGCCGAGGTCTGGGCACGACCCGACGCTCCGAGGTCGCGATGATCACCTTGCGCCACGCTTGGCTGCAGAAGCACCCGAGCCCGGTCGCTGCCGGTGGCGAGTTTCACTGGTATCCGCGCGAAGGCGATCGCGAGGTCCGAACGCAGCTGGTCGAGCGCTTGCGGGGGATCGAGCCACCGTCGGTACTCTGGGAGCTCGCGCCCGGGCGGATCGTCTGGGCACGTTCGTTCGCGGCGATCGCGCCGATCGACGGGCGGCGCTACGTCGGGCTCGTGATGACGATCGCCGAAGGGCTGGCGAACCCGTGCGATCTGCTCCGCGCCCTCGACGTGCCGCAGGCCGCGCCGTGGACGAGCAACACGGAGATCGCGACAGGCCACGCGTTGATCTCCGAGACTCCGGGTCCCTCGGAGCTGGCGGAGATCGCACCGTTGGAGCTGGTCGCGATCGCGCGGGGGTTGCTGTCGGCCGGCACTCACCGGCTCGCGGATCCGCACGCGCAGGAGCTGCCGCAGCTCGTCGCCGCGATCGAGCGACAGTTGCCCGAGCTGCTGACGCCCAAACAGCGTCGCGGGGCGTGGCTCGCAGACGGTGATCGCGAGGAGACGCGCGATCGCGTGGCGGAGCTGTTCGCCGCCGCGGCGCGCTCACCAACCTCCGACGAGGCGCGCGCGTGGCGGCTGCTGTGCGATCTCGCCGAGACCCGGCGCGAGGCGCCCGACGCGGTGGTCGCGACGGAAGCCGATCCGCTGACGACGGAGGAGCGCGCGCTGATCGATCCGTCGCGCGATCTGACCGCGCGCCTGCACGCGTGGGGACGCGGTCGCTTCGATCGGTCTCGGACGGCGGGCTCGCTGCTCGACCGACTCGCCGATGCGGTCGCGCTACGCGTGCTGGCCGAGCTCGAGGGCGGTGGGGACCCGCGGCGGCCGCTGGCGGAGGCGCGGTGGTACGCGCTGTTGCCGGCGCATCGTCGTGACCAGCTCTTCGACACGCTGGTCACGCGCGCGAGCTCGCTGCGCTCACTCGTGGAGGTCCCTCATGGCTGAGACAAACCGCGCGGTGCGCCCAGCGCCGCTCGACACGGCAAGCGATCACATGGCCGAGCTGTTGCGACGCGCCGACGAGCTGCTCCTCGAGTGGTCGAAGTTCGGAGCCGGGGTCCGTGCGCAGGTCGATCGCGAGGCGCAGCAGATCGGCGATGCGGTGGGTGATGCCGTCGAGCTGGCGGTGCGCCGTGCCGCGGCGGAGGGGACCACGCGCGCGATCACGGAGCAGTTGGGCACCCAGCTGGCCGCGGTCTCGGCGGAGGTGACCAAGCTCGAGGCGCGAGCGCGCGCTGCATCGCGTGCGGTCTCCGAGCAACGGCGCGGCGATCGCGTGTTGCTCTACGGGCTGATCGCAGCGGTGCTGATCGCGAACGCGCTGCTCGTGGTGTTGCTGCTGGGGAGACCCGCGGCGGTGATCGTCGAGCCAGTGCCGATGGCGAAGCCGCTGGTCCCCGAGGCGATCGTGCAGCCGCAGCCCCAGCCCGAAGTGCTGCCAGAGTCCGTCGACAAGGCGCTCGCTCCGACGCTCGTGCCCGAGGCGAACATCGGCGATCCGAAACCGAAGCCCGGTAAAGGCAGCGCCGAACCGAAACCCGAGCTCAAGGCAGTTCCACCCCTTCGGCCGGTGAAACAGGGCGCTCCAACGGGTGCACGAACACCGGCGGCGAAGCCGACAGCACGGGACTGACCCCATGGTCGACGGAGGCAACTGATGAGCCACGACGTGTGGTGGATGGACGCGTTCGGTCTCGGAGGTAACGCATGAGTCACGTCCTGTGGTTCGCCGGCTTGTTCGGCCTCGTCGTTGCGGCGGCCGTCGCATCGGGGCGTGGCCGCGTGCGTGGCACCGAGGTGATCGGCCGCGGTGTGGCGGCGATCGCGGCCGTCGCATACGCGGCGCTCGTCGTCTCGGCGGTCTGGCTGTGGGGTGGCGAGGATGCGACCGACGGCCGTGCGGATCGGCTGCGCGCCGGGGCGACGGTGACGGTGACGGTCGAGGGAACGAAGATCCCGTGGGGTGGGGCGAAGCGCTGGACGGTCGGCCACGACGCGGGCGCTGACATCCGGTTGCCGGGCGACGGTGCCGAGCTCGCGCGCATCCAGCTCGACGACCGAGGGGCAGCATCGATCACGGTCGCCAAGCCCGTGACCGCACGAACGGTCCGGCTGTGGTCGCTGCGCCCGGAGGCCCTCGACGGACGGGTTCCGCGCGTCTGTCGCGAGCCAGGCAGCGACGCGTTCGAGCTTCCGGCGCACGCGAACGTCCTCGTCGTCGAATGCGAAGGCTCGCGCGAGCTCGATGCGTGGGTCGTGCGTCGCGATGCGGCGAGCTGGGTGGTCTCGCCGCTCGCGATCGGCCGCGATCGGCTCTCGCTCGAGCAGCGTGCGCTCCACGCGGGTGATGCCCTGCGAATCGGCAGCAGTGCGGATGCGCTGCCGAACCTCGTCACCTGGGACGTGCCAGCACCTGCGGGCGTGGCCTCGATGCTGGCGATCCCTCTCGATCCGACCGACTGCGCTGCGTGGGCCACCACGGGCGGTTCGGCTCGCGCGACCGATCGAGGATGTGCGATCGACGTCGGCGCCTTCTCGCTGTCGACGATCACGTTCGTGCCCGATGCCGAGGGTGTGATCGCGAGGAACGGGTGGGTCGCGGCGCTGATCGGTGCATCGTCGCTGTTCGCGCTGCTCGGGTTCGCGTTGGCTCCTCGGCGTGGTCGCACCGCGCGCGCGTTCGGTCGTGTCCTGCGCCTCGCCGTGCTCGGCGGCGGGCTCGTCGCGATCGCATGCTGGCGCCTGCTGTGGGCGCATCGCATCGACATGTCCGACGCAGGGATGCGCGTCGACATGAACATGCTCGGGGTCCTCGCGATCGGCGCCACGCTCGCCGGCAACGCGGTGCTCTCGTTCGACGCGCTCGACGGTCGCGGCTGGTTTCGCCGTGCGGTCCTTGCATTACTCGGGTGGGCCGCATGGCTCGTCGCGAGCATGCTGATCACGGGTCACCAGCCGCCGATCACGACGGTCACCATTGGTGTGCTCGGGCTCTCGGCGGTCGCCGCGACGGTGCCCGTGCTCGCCGAGCTCGCAGGTCGCTGGCGGCTGCCACCCGAGCTCGGGCTCCTCGCGGTGGCTGCGGCGGCGTTGATCGCTCGCAGCGTCGGGATGCGCGGTGCGCTGGTCAAGCTCGGTCTCGCGTACGCGACGGTGCTGCTCGGCCATGCAGCGCTCCGTGCGTTGCTGGCGCGTCCCGCGGCGCGATCGGTAGAGCCTCGCGAGTCGTCGGCGCCGGAGTCGCCCACCGATCCAGTGGCTGCAGGATCGCAACCGAAATCCAAGACGGTTCCCGGTTTCGGGGTGTGGAAGCAGCGGAACTCCCCCGAGGCGATCGAGTCACCCGAGGAGCATGCAGACGACGAGGACCTCGGTCCACCAGCACCGTGGTGGAATGGCGTGGCGCGGTTCGCACGCGTGGCGGGATGGGCGTCAACCGGGATCCTGCGTCGCGCGGTGTTGCTCGGCTCGTTGCTCGCAGCGGTCGGGTCGCTCGCGATGCTCGACGCCGGCGTCACCCTCGCGATCGCGGGCGTGGGCCTCGCACTCGCGATGCTGGTCGCCGGGCACGACGCGATCTACGACGCCTCCCACGTGGGTCGGCTCGGCCTGCTCGAGCGCGAGCATGCGCGCCTGCTGTCGGCGCACGGGCTCGCGACGGCGGGCCTCGCGATCGGCATCGGAACGTGCGCGGTGCTCGCGAGCGATCGCGCACTCCTCGAGGGTGGGGCGGTGGCGATGCTGCACGCACCCCTCGTCGCCGGTGGCTTGTTCGCACTCGCGGCGCTGATCGCGCGGACGCATCGACGGAGCTGGGCGCCGTGGTTGGTGGCCGCCCTGGCCGCACTGGCGGTGTGGGGGATGCGCGAGGCGATTCTCGAGCGCGCGCTCGAGGGAGACGGCGTGGCGTCGAGACGCGTCGCTGCCGTGGTCGAGCCCGGGTACGCGCTCCTGCGCGACGATCACGCGTTCGTCGCGAATGCGTCGGCATGGCGAGAGGCGAGCGCGGCGAGCGTGGGCGCGTGGCGAGGGCAGGGCTACTTCGGCGCGGCGATCCGGGATCCGGGCGTCGCGCACTCGATCGACAACGACTATCTCGCGGTGCTCGTCGCACGGGAGACCGGCGTGGCGGGGCTGCTCCAGAGCGTGATGTTGTTGCTCGCGCTCGTCATCGGTACGGGGGCGATCGCGAGCGTGCGGTTACCTCACGCGAGTCGCGAGCAGCGTGCGCGATGGTTGGTGACCGGCGTGGCGGGCGTGCTCGTCGTCTATCAGCCGCTCGCCGCCCTCGGCATCGTGCCGTTGACCGGCCTGACGTGGCCGGGACTCGGCATCGATTCGCCGGGGGAGCTCTGGCTATTCGTGATCGGTGCGGTGTGGTGCATGCAGGGCGCCGAGCCGGCGATCGCGGATCGTGCGGGTCGCAGCGACGAGCGCGTGCGCCGTACTCCGCGGTTGTCGCGGGCACGCACGCTGGTGTTGATCGCGCTGATCGCGTGCGGCGTCGCCGCCGTGGCGCTGGTCGCGCGCGCGGGCGTATGTGCCTTGTCGCGTGCGAACGACGACGACGACCGCGTGACCGCCGCGCTCGCATACGCGAACACGCTCGCATGTCCGACGCCCGATGCCGACGCTGCGACGATCGAGGAGGCGTTGCCCGCGGTGATCGCCGGCAAGCCGACCGATGGTGCGACCGCGCGCTTCGAGCGCGAGCTGCTCGGGAGCTGGCGGGATCAGCGGAGCGTGCTCGCCCGGGCCTTCACGAAGGCGAATCCGTCGGGCCTCGCACCCTCGCCGGATGTCGACGGCAATGATCCGTGGCTCGACGCGAAGGGCGAACCAGAGATCGATCCCGCGGAGGAAAAGGCCGTCCGGCGCGCTCGTCCCGCCGCGACCGACTCGAAGCGTCGAGCGTCGCGCGGGGCGAAGTCGAGCTCCGGTGGCAAGCGAAGCGATTCAGGCGCACGCGGTGCGAAGGGCACGTCCGGCAAGGTGTCGAAGACAGTCGATGGAAACCGCGGTTCGGACGACGAGCAAGCTGACAAGGCCGATCCGAGCGTGCTCGGGCGCGTCGTGCAGCTGCTCGGTCTCGAGGCTCGTCCTGGACTGCAGTGCCCGGGACACGCGGGCGCGTGGAAGATCGAACGCGACGGTGATGGGTGTCGAGCGAAGCTATCGATCGGGTGGCCCGACGTCGAGCTCTCGATCCGGACCACGGATGCTGGCGTGCGTGCTGCCTGCTCGATCGCACTTTCCGACGACGCGGTGTCGCTGCTGCGCACCAAGGTTCGTGCACCGCGACCGCGCATCCGCGTGGTCAGCACACCGATCGGTGCCAGCGCCGACGATCTCGGCGAGCTCGTGCTCGGACGCCGGATCGCCCGGCTACGTGCCGGCGCACCTCGCGTCGAGCTCGCGACTGCCGAACGTGGCGTGACGATCGCGGGTGAGATCGCGATCGGCGACGCGGTGCTCACCGTGCGTCCGTCACCCCGCGGCGTCGTGTTGCGCGGCGAGGCGGAGCTGTTCGTCGCCGAGCCTACGCGCGGCGCGGCGTGGCGGCGCTGGGAGCATGGCCACGAGGTCGTGCTCGATCGCGTGACGCTGATCGTGGCGGGCTCGCCGTCGAGGCGCGTCGTCGCGCAGTTCCGGCCACCACGGGCGTGGGCGGATGGCGCCGTCACCGTGGATTCGCTGCTCGCAGATAGCTCGGGTGATCGCGCGCATCGGATCTATCCGCACGGTGCGGCGGTGCCGGAGCTAGGCTGGGTCAATCCGTACGCCGTCGAGCGCTCGCTCGGTCTCGATGGCTGGGTGCACGCGTACGCGGCCGAGACCACGCACGGCACGGCCGCGTGCGGCACGCTCGCACCGCCACCGATCGCACCCGAACAGGTGTGCTCGACCAATCCACTCGACGGCGTGATGGAGTGCCGCGTCGCGCTCCAGCCGCAACTCGCGCTCGCGTTGCGCGGCGTCGGTGAGCGAATCCTGCGCGAGCCGAAATCGGTGACGGGTCGCGACGTCACACCGGTGCGCGTGGCGTTCGTCGCGCTGCGTGGCGATACCGGCGAGATCCTCGCGCAGGGCAACCTCGCGGCCGGGAGACCGGCCCTCGCGTACGCGCCAGCGGACCTGCGCGCCGAGGCCGAGCTCGTGAAGCTGCGTGATCAACCGGGTGAAGCCGCGATGGAAAAGGTGGAGTGGAACCTGCCGATCGCCGTCGGCTCGACGTTCAAGCCGATCGTCGCGCGCGCCGCGGAGCAAGCGTTCCCGAAGCAGCTGTCGACGCTGTCCCTCACCGCAGCGGGACATGCCGAGGGTTGTCGCAAGCGGCGCGGCGTCGCGATCGATCCGATCGCCGGGCATTGCCCACCGACCTCGGTCGCGGGACAGCCGGCCACCGCCGACGTCCACGACTTCCTCGCGCGCTCGCCGAACTGGTTCCAGGCGGCGCTCGGGCTGCTCGGGCTCGGGCTCGGTGAAGGCGCGAAGCTCACCGTGAAGGACCGCGAGGTCGTGTTCACCGACGTCGTCGGCAGCGACCTCGCGACGTGGCCCACCGACAGCGCGCTGACGATCGCCGACGCGCAGGGACCTATCCTCGGCAAACGCGGCGTCACGCTCGCGGGACTTCGTCGCACGCCGCTGTGGACGCGCGTCGAGGGATTGCTCGGCCGTCCGTTGTGCACGCTCGGCGATCGGGCGAGCTGCGAACGCGCCGCAGCCCGCGCCGATGTCTGCGCTGCGCGAGCGCTGCCCGTGCGGTCGCCGGGTGGAGACCTGCGCAACCTGGTCGCCCTCGGCCCCGATCGCATCGACCCGTATCCCGCTTCGCGGCGCAAGGCGCAGACCTCGGTGCCGGTCGCCGAGTACCTCCAGCTGCTGCGCGGTTCGGGCGTTCACGCGGTGGGCTCGCTCGCGCAGATCACCGATGCGTTCGGTCGCGTGATCTACGACCCGAGCGCGACCTCCAAGCTCGCCGCCTCGTGGTTCCCCGCACCGCGCGTCGGCACGGTGCCGAGTTACTCCTGCACGACGTCCGCTGGCCGCGACAACACCGTGCTCGGCGCCGACGGCGGGTTGTGTGCAGTCGTGCGACCGAACGGTACGGCGTACGCGGGCGTCAAAGAGCTGCTCGTCGATCCGACCCTCGTGATCTACGGCGCGAAGACCGGCACGATCGATTCGCTCGCCGACATCGCACGCAACCCGCGGGCATGTGCGCGGTGGAACGCGAACCACGTAGCCGCGGCAAGACTCGACTGCGGGCGTGCACCACCGGATGACAGCCTGCTGGTGATCGCGTTTGGCGTCGTCACGCCCAAGGGCACGATCCCGATCACGCTCGGGATCCAGCTCCAGCGCGCAGGAAAGAGCGCGGCCACCAAGGCGGCGCCCGTGTTCATCCATGCGATCGCGGCGTATCTGCGCTGATCTGTCGCGCGACGTAGCCCGTCGTCGAACCATCGAACGTGGGTGACCAGGCCGGTTCGACTACGTCCGCGGACGTCCGAGCGCTCGATGCGGACACTGCGTGACGTTCATCTGCGTCGCCGATCGTCGCAGTCGCGACGGGTGCGACAGGTCGCCCCTACCCGAAACCGCCGGCCAAGTAGCTGTCCTCATGAAGAAACGCGGTGGCCCGGAAGCAGCACAACGATTCCTCGTGCGCGGCGCTGCCGCAGGAGAAACGACCATGACGACCCGCCTTCAGACCATCGCCACTGCCCAGAAGAAGACCCGCGTTCGCGACGCCATCTTCGCTTGCTTCGTGGCCCTCGCGGCCGCGGTTGCAATCACGTCGGTCACCACCGCCGCAGAGGCCGCCCACGTCACGCAGCGCTAAGGAGGATTCGATGAATCGCCTCGGCACCATCACCGAAAACAACAAGCGCAACCGACTCCGCGATCTGTTCTTCGCGACGTTCGTTGCCCTCGCCGCTGCCCTCGCCGTCACGGCGTTGGCAGAGGACTACGCCACCCAACTCACGCAACGCTGATCGCTCCTCGCGACGCGTTCGCGTCCAAGGAGTCATCATGTACCGCTATCGTTATCGGGCTCGCGCGATCAAGTTCGCGATGCTCGTCGGCTTGATCGCCGCACTCGCCAAGATCGTCTAATCATCCTCGGTGCGTCCGTGCCAAGGAACTTCGATCGGTGTCACGCCCTGCGCGTCGATGTCGATCACCGTCGGTCCGCGCTCGCACTCCCACGTGGTGACGTTCGCGAACACCGTCGAACCCACGGTCCACACACCACCATCCTGGTGGATGTGACCGAACAGATGTAGCCGCGGCGCGACCTCGCGCACGCGTGCGAGGAGATCCACACAACCGGCTCGCTCCATCATCCCCGAGCGATCGCCGATACCCTCAGGCGGGCCGTGCGTGATCAGCACGTCGATGCCGCGCGGGATCCTGGCCCACACCGCAGCGAGCGGTGTCCCGCGCGGCAAGTTGAACGCCCAGTCGTGGAACGCGGGCTGCCACGGGCTGCCGTAGAACCGCAGACCGTCGAGCGCGATCTCGCTGTCCTCGAGATAGTGAAACGGCGCGAACACCGCGCGTGCTGCCGCCGGATCCTCGGCGAGTCCGCAGTCGTGGTTGCCAGCGATCACGATCTTGTGTGGGTGCGGGAGCGACGCCAACCACGCTGCAGCGCGCGTCAGCTCCTCGAGATCGCCGTGCCGGCACATGTCGCCCGCATGGATCAGGACATCGCCGGCGGGGACGTGCAGGTCGTCCGTGAACAGGTGGGTGTCGGCGATCGCGACCAGCCTCATGCCTTGAGATCACCGACCAGCTTGGTCAGCAGCATCCGACAGTCCTGGTAGACGCCGGGGAGCTCGCGCAGACCGTCGAGCGTGTCGATCAAGCGAAAGCTATCGAGCAGCCGCGACGTCACGTACCAGCCGTCGGGCAGGGTGCCGCCGGCCTCGGCATAGCCCCGCTCGAACTCGGAGACGAACATGTCGTCGTAGCGCGGCGCGTAGCGAAACAGGCTGCCGACGTCGACGAGCTCGGAGCCCGTCCCGGCGCTCTCCCAATCGATCACGCCCTGGATCCGCCAGCGGTCACCGTCGGCGCGCTGCACCAGGATGTTGCGACCGCCGATGTCGTGGTGACACAGCACCTGGGTTCCCCAGCCGATTCGATCGGCGTGCGCGTCGTACGCGGCGAGCAGCGCGGTGGCGAGCGGATTGCCCATCCGTTCGCGTGCGCGGCTGCTGGCGAGGAGCGACCGCGCCTGCGCGAGCTGCGGTACCACGTCCCAGCGATCTTTCGCGTCGAGCGGCTCGGTCCGCGCCACCCACGCGAACAACCGACCGAGCGGATCGGCGAGCGAGGCGAACGCGGCCGGCGGTTCCTTGGTCCGACAGTCGTCGAGTGTGGTGCCCGCGATGAACCGATACACCACGGCCTTGCGGTCGGCATCGGCGCGCACGATCTCGGGCACGGGTAGCACGCCCGCGAGCCGGGTCAGCGTCTCGACCTCGTAGCGAAACGCCTTCCGCCCACCGGCGTAGTGCTTCACGACCACGACATGCCCCGTGGTCAACGTCACCTTGTGCAGCGTGTTCGTGAAGCCGCCCTCGAGAGGCTCGAACTTCGCGATCGGGAACTCGACCAGCGCTTGCAACTCCTCGCGCGTGACCGGAATCCACGGGTACAGACGCGCGTCATGCACGGCCCCAGTCTACCCTCGGCGCTGTCATGAATGCCGACGAGTTTCGCCGTCTGGGACACGCCATGGTCGATTGGATCGCGAGCTATCGTGAGACGCTCGAGGACCGCCCGGTGATGAGCACGGTGGCACCCGGTGCGATCCGCGCGCTCCTGCCGACCAGTGCACCCGAGCAGCCCGTCGGGCTCGCGGATGCGGTCGCGATGCTCGAGCGAGATATCCTGCCGGGCATCACGCACTGGAACCATCCCGCGTTCTTCGCCTACTTCCCGTCGAACACCAGCTACGCGTCGATCCTCGGCGATCTCGCGTGCGCCGGTCTCGGTGCGCAGGGCATGAGCTGGCAGACGTCACCGGCGTGCACGGAGGTCGAGGAGGTCGTGCTCGAGTGGCTGCGCCAGCTCGTCGGGTTGTCGGCGGGGTGGACCGGCGTGATTCAGGATACGGCGAGCACCGCGACGCTCGGTGCCTTGATCTGCGCACGCGAGCGCGCGTCGAACCTCAGCCAGGCGGCGAAGGGACTGCAGGGCGGGGCGGCGCCGCTCGTCGTCTATCACTCGTCGCACGCGCACAGCTCCATCGAGAAGGCCGCGATGCTCGCCGGCTACGGCAAGGCGCACCTGCGCGCGATCGACGTCGATGCGACGTTCGCGATGCGGCCCGATGCACTCGCCGCTGCGATCGACCGCGATCGTGCGGCGGGGCTGCAACCGTGTGCGGTGGTCGCGACCGCGGGGACCACCAACACGACCGCGTTCGATCCGATCAGCGCGATCGCGGACGTCGCGACGGGACTGTGGCTCCACGTCGACGCCGCGATGGCCGGCACCGCGATGGTGCTGCCGGAGTGCCGGCCGCTGTGGGAAGGCGTCGAGCGCGCCGACTCGCTGGTCTTCAACCCGCACAAGTGGATGGGTCCGGGCTTCGATCTATCCGCGTACTACTGCCGCGATCCGCAGCACCTGATCCGCGTGATGGGCACCAACCCGGCATACCTGCGCACGCAGCAGGATGGCGAGGTCTCCAACTTTCGCGACTGGCACATCCCGCTCGGGCGCCGGTTCCGCGCGCTCAAGCTATGGTTCTACCTGCTCGACGTCGGCGCCGAGGCGTTGCGCGAACGACTCCGCCGCGATCTCGCGAACGCGCGATGGCTCGAGCGCGAGGTCGCGAGCACGCCGGGCTGGGAGGTCATCGCGCCGGTGCAGTTGCAGACCGTGTGCATCCGTCATGTCGCGCCGAACGTGGATCTCACCGCGCACAACTTCGAGATCGTGCGGCGGATCAACCAGAGTGGGCGCGCGTACCTGACGCCGAGCATCGTCGATGGCAAGCAGATCCTGCGGGTCTCGATCGGTGCCGAGCGGACCGAGCGGCGGCACGTCGAAGCGCTGTGGACCGAGCTCCAGCGCGCGGCTCAGGTGCCGTCGCTATAACCCCACGGGTAGTCGCGCGCGTCGATGCGCGCGATCACGTCGGCGAGCGAGCCGTTGGGTGAGAGCACCTCGTCGAGGTCCGCGGCACCTTTGCGATACGCGGCGAGCCCGGCGTCGTCGAACACGTAGAACGTCAGGCGATCGATGCCCGCGAGTCGCGCGGCGAGGAGCTGGAGCAGCGTCATCGCGTGGCGATTACCGCCGAACGCACCGCAGCCCCAGAATCCGGTGCGGATCTCGACGGGCGTTCCCGGCCACAGCGCGCGCGACTCGAGCGCCGCGGCGGCGAACCCGGTGTACGCGGTGACGAGCACTTGCTCGATGTCGTCGCGCGAGTACACGCCGGTGCCACCGCCCGGTGCGGCGATCGCGATCAGGTTCGACAACGTCGGCGGCGAGATCACGCGGATCGCGTCGCGCACCTCGTCGAGCGAGGCGGACGCGAAGCGATTGCCGTACAACCCGCTGGGTCGTGACGGAGAGGGCGCGGTCAGGATCTCGCAACGCCGCTCGACGCCGGCGACCAGCACCGGCGTGGGACGCCCATCCTGCTCGGTGAGCGCGGGTTGGCCCTCGGCGAGCAGCGCTTCACGGAGCGGACCGAGCGCCGGGTGCTCCGCGGCCTGGAGCTCGTCCTGCGCGAGCAGCGCGGAGCCGTAGGCGAAGAACAGATTCGGATCCGCGAAGTTGAGGTGCCAGACGCCGCGCGGATCGCCGGCATAGTCGAAGTAGCCGGGCCTCGGTATGCACTCGATCGCGACGGACGCGCATGCCACCGGCAGCTCTGCCGCCTTCCATCGCGTCAGCTCGATGCGCCCCATCAGTGTGGTGCCGCGGGGCACGGCGGCGTCGAGCACCATCCGTTTGTGGAGGTGTCGCAACTTCGGCGGGTGATCCACGTACAACGCCGCGGCGTCGTAGCTGCGCCGGACCAGGCAATCGAGCATGTCTGATCGAATAGTGTACAGAGAACACTTTGTCAAGGACGGCGTGGAGGCTGGTCACCGGTCGCCGCCGGCGGTGGGCCTGGCGCTATGCTGCACGGATGTCGTTCGAACGCGTGCTCGCACACATCCATCGAGCACCGGTGCTGGCCGGGATGGACCGCATGCAACCCGACATGCGGGCGCTCGCGACGCAGTTGCTCGAGCGGTTCGAGGCGCGCACCGAGTCGCCGCTACCGGCAGCCCAGGAGGGCGCGGCACTCGCACTGTGGGGGATGGATTGGAGGACCGATCCGTCGTCGGCGTTCCTCGACTGGTATCGCAGCACCGGCGGCGTGGCGCGTGCGCTCGAGGTGCTGGTCGCGGCCCTCGCCTACGAGCGGCGGAGCTACGAGTGGGACAGCTCGATCTGGGCACTTCGTCGGGCGCGACCGGCGCAGGGACTGTCGAACCTCGGGGTGCGGCCGTGGCTGTGGATGCGTCGTGCGATGGATGACGCCTCCCCGACGGATCGCGCCGCGGCGAGCGAGGTCGCGAATCGGGCGAGCCGTGCATGGCACGTGCGCGCCGCGCTGGCCTTCGTGTTTCCCGATGATGATTCGCGATGGACGCCGGCGGATCGCGCGGAGCTGCGACACGCCGACGTCGATCACGACGACACCGCCGTGCGCTTCGGCGTGCTCGCCGCGATGCGCAACGCGCGGCTCGATCACGAGAAGCTCGCGCTGACCTATCAGGTCGGCGAAGCGATCGGCCCGGCCGAGATCGCGAAGTCACCCGATGCCGTGGCCGCGCTGCGGCTGACTCGTGCGTACGGCGAGCTCGCGGCGCTCGACGAACCGGATGGTCTGCGAGCACTGCTCGAGCTCGCGGACGCGGATGGGGCGTGGGAGGTGATCGCGAAGCTGCCGCGAACGGCAGCGACGATCGCGGCAGTCGCGCCGATGTTCACCACGCAGCGGCCACGCCGCCTGCTCGGGCTGCACCTCGCGCACGGTTACCTCGCCGAGCTCGTGACTGGCGCCGCGGACGAGGCAGCGCAGGTCAACGACCCGTTGATCGCGCGACTCCTCGACGAGACCGGCGCGCGCTTGCCGGCCGATGACGGCTGGGTGTCGCCGTGGGCGAAGCCGAAGAAGACGAAGAAGCCGAAGAAACCGAAGGTCGAACCACCGATCACCGCACCCCTGCGCGACGTGACGTTCGACGACCGAATTCACTGGAGCCCCGGCGAGCGCGAACAAGCCGTGCAGATTCACGAGCGCGACGGCGAGAACATGGACGCCGAGATCGAGAAGCGCACGCTCGCGATGGCGAAGGCAGACAAGGCGTTCGTCAGTCAGCTCGTGTGGGTTGGTCACGACACCGCGCTCAAGCTGTGGAAGGCGATCGAGCCGGCGCACTGGTACGCGCAGACCGACGACATCGAGCACCTGCTCGCGCGGTTCGGCCTCACCGAGCTCGACTCGATCATCGCGTTCGTCCGCACGAAGCCCGACACGATGGCGGCGCTGTCGCGCGTCGAGTCGCCGAAGGTGGCTCCGCTGATGGCGCGCGGCTTCGCGCTGGTCAAGAAGATGGAGAAGGTCGGACGCACGTGGCTCGAGAACTATCCCGAGGCTGCGGTGCTCGGGCTGTTGCGCGATCCGGACGGCGACAAGAAGCAGCGCGACGCGAATGCGAAGGCGCTCGCTCATCTCGCGTCAACGTGTTCGGACATCGTCGAGCGCGTGAGTGCCGAGCTGGGTGTGGATGCCACCGAGCTCACCGCGGCGGGTGCGCCGCAGCTGTCGGGGCGTGCACCGAAGCTCCCCGACTTCATCGAGCTCGCGAGCTTGCCTCGACCGATCGTCGACGGCACCGCACTGCAAGGCCCGGCGCTCGGCGAGCTCGTCCAGCTCCTCGCAGCCACGCTGCCCGGCGGGCAACCGGCACTCGACGCGGCGGCCGCGCGCTACGACGAGGACTCGCTCTCGCGGTTCGCGTGGAGCGTGTTTCGCCAGTGGCTGTTCGCCGGTGCGCCACCGAAACACAAGTGGGCGATGTACGCCGTGGGGCGCTTCCCCGACGACGCCAACGCGAAGGCACTCGGTCGACTCGCGCGCGTCTGGGCACCGCGCGGGAATTCCGCCCGTGCACAGGAGGCCGTCGAGGCGCTCGCGACGATGCGCACCCAGGCCGGGCTGATCGAGATCCACGAGATCGCGACCAAGGTGCAATCGAAGGCTTTGCAAGCGCGTGCGGAGACCGTGTTCGAGACGGTCGCGAAGTCGCTCGGGCTCGGGACCGAGGAGCTCGCAGATCGACTGGTGCCCGACCTCGCGGAAGCCGATCTGACGTTCGGGGACCTGCGCGCAGTCTTCGATCCCTCGCTGGTGCCGAGCCTCGTCGCCGCGGATGGCTCCACCGTCCAAAAGCCACGCGATGCCGACGATCAGGCGCGATGGAGAGCTCTGGAGAAGACCTGCAAGACCGTCGCGCGCACGCAGCTCGCGCGGCTCGAGCAGCTCCTCGCCGGCGGCCAGCGCCTTCCGTACGCGCACTTCTCCGAGATCTACTTGATGCACTCGCTGATCCGGCACCTCGCGCGCGGGTTGGTGTGGGGTGCGTACAAGGGCGGCACGCTCGCGGTCGCATTCTCGATCACGAGCGACGGCCCGGTCGGTCTCGACGGCAGCCCACTCGAGCTCCCGATCGATGCCGTTTACGGTGTGGTGCATCCGGTCGAGCTCCCAGATCTCGCAGCGTGGAAGCAGCGCGTTGTCGACCAGCCGATCGCGCAGCTCGATCGCGAGGTGTTTCCGGCGGACAGCGGGATGGAGGTCTCGCTGATCCTTGCGAAGCTGATCTCTCGCTTGATCCACACCGGCAAGCTGATGGAGCTCCAGCGGCACGGCTGGCGGCGCGGCGAGTCTCCCCAGGGTGGCCGCTACTACTCGATCGATCGCGCCGGCAAGGGCTGGACCGCCGAGCTCGCCTTCACCCCGGGCATCTACCTCGGCAGTCCTCTCGAGGAACCGACGCAGGCCCTCGAAGCGGTCGCGTTCTTCGCCGAGCCGGAGGTGCCGAAGGCAGTGCTCAGCGAGATCCAGCGCGACGTTCGCGGGCTGCTGGTGGATTGATGGGGCTGGTAGTCGTGGTCGAAGTCATCGAGCACCCGCGCTAGTGTAGAGCCATGCGTCGCATCGCCTCCCTCGTCTTGCTCGCCGCGTTGCTCTCACCCGTTCCCGCGGATGCACTCTGTGCGATGCCGTCGATGCGGCCCAAGGTGATGACGGCCGATGTGACGACGAGCGCGGGAGGAATCGTCGTCGGGACCGAGGTCGGCTTCGAGAGTCAGACCAAGGACACGGGTGAAGCTGCGCAGCCGACGTGGACGATCAAGACCAAGACCGGCAGCGTCAAGCCGGTGATGGTCGAGCTCGCGCCGGGGCTCGTCACCTATCAGCTGCCCGACAAGGTCGACGCCGGCGAGCTGTTCGATGGCAGCAAGCCGATCGGCAAGCTGACGCGCGCGAAGGGGCCGAACCCGAAGCTCGCAGCACCTGCACCGACCAAGATCACCTACAAGGAGTGGCCGAATCGGCGCGGCAAGAGCGTGCAGACCGCCGCGGTGTTCGGCAAGGACGCGATTCCCACCGAGGCGATCGCGCTGATCGTGGTCGATGCCGCGACCAACAAGCCGCGCTCGTATGGCCTCGTCACCGCCGGTACGCTCGAGGTCATGCTCTACGCGCAGGGCCGGTGCAGCGCGCTCCCGAACAAGACGGTCCCGACGTTCGCGGGCAATCGGGTGATCCTGCGCTGGGTCGACAAGACCGGTGTGGTCTCGGCGGACAGCAAGCCGATCGTCGTCGTCAAAGCGTAGGTCGATCAGCGCGACGTCACGAGCGGGCTGTCATCGAGCGTAGTCGGAGGCGCGGGTCTCGCGGACGACGACGACGCGCACCTGACCGGGATAGGTCGCTTCGTTTTCGATCGCACGCGCGATCTCCTTGGACATCACGACCGCCTGCGCGTCGTCGATTTGATCGTTCATCACCATCACGCGGATCTCGCGACCCGCCTGGAGTGCGTACGCGCGCTCGACGCCGTTGAAGCGTTTGCAGATCGCCTCGAGATCGTCGAGGCGCTTGATGTACGAGGCCAGCTGCTCGCGGCGTGCACCGGGGCGCGCTGCGCTGAGCGAGTTCGCGGCGGCGACGATGTGATCGAGCACCGCGATGGGCTGCGGACCGCCGCCGTCATCGCCGTGGTGCGTCGCGATCGCCTGGCACACCTTGGGTGACTCGCCGTGCTTGCGCGCGATCTGGGCGCCGACCTCGGCGTGCGGCCCCTCTTGCTCGTGATCGGCGGACTTGCCGATGTCGTGCAGCAAGCCGGCGCGGCGCGCGAGCTTGACGTTCGCGCCGAGCTCGGCGGCGATCAGGCCTGCCAGATAGCCGACCTCGATCGAGTGCAGCAGCACGTTCTGCGCATAGGACTGCCGGAACTTCAGCCGACCGAGCAACTTCACGAGCTCGGGATGGACGCGATGCAGCCCGAGATCGAACACCGCTTGTTCGCCGGCCGCCTTGGCCTGGCCCTCGACTTCTTTCTCTGCCTTGCGAACCACTTCCTCGATCCGCGTCGGATGGATCCGGCCGTCGGCGACGAGCTGGGAGATCGCGAGGCGCGCGATCTCGCGGCGCGTCGGGTTGAAGCACGAGATCGTGATCGACTCGGCGGTGTCGTCGATGATCATGTCGATGCCAGTGGCGGCCTCGAGCGCGCGGATGTTGCGGCCCTCGCGTCCGATCAACCGACCCTTCAGATCATCGGAGGGCAGGGGAATGGTGGCGACGGTGCGCTCGTGAACGAACTCGCTCGCGAACCGTTGGATCGCCGTGGCGATGATCGTCTTCGCGCGCGCGGTGGCTTCGTTCCGTGCGTTGTCCTCGATCTGCTTGATCTCGACCGCAGCCGAGGCTAGCGCCTGTGCCCGCACATCCTCTTCGAGCTTCTTGCGCGCGTCCTCTTCGGTCATGCGCGCGATCGACTCGAGCTTGGTTCGGGCCTCGGTCTGCGCCTTCTCGGCCTTCTCGACGGCGGCATCGGCCTGCTTGATCTTGCCGTCGATCGACTTCTCTTTCTTCTCGAGATCGCCCGCGCGGCGCTCGGCCTCGCGACGGGTCTTCTCGACCTCGCGCTCCTTCGATTGCAGACCCTCTTCGCGCTTCGCCAGCTCGGTCTTGCGGCCGCGCAGCTCCTCGTCGAGATCCGCCTTGTGCTTGCGCGCTTGCTCCTTACCCTCGACCTCCGCCTGCTTCTTGATCTCGTCGATCTCCGCCTTCGCGGCAGCGCGGATCTTGTCGGCCTCCTCGGCCGCCGCACGCAGCGCCGCCGAGTCATCGCCCTTGCCCTTGCCGAGCATCCGGCCGACGACGAGGCCGGCCACCAGGCCACCAATCACTGCAACGAGAAGTAGAACCGGATCCATAACTCACACGACGTGCGTCGCGACCTCCGTGATGATCGCGTGCATCGGCGCATCGTGCACTTCATGCTCCACGCTGTCGACGATCTGGCACTCGAACGCGAGCGCGATCCGCCGCGCCTGCGGTGCGATCGTGAGCGTGGCGTCGTAGTGCCCGTGGCCCCAGCCGATCCGATGGCCATCGCGATCGAAGGCGACGCCCGGGACCACGAACATCGCGATCTCGCCGAGTGCGATGACCGGCTCTCCGGAGCGCGGCTCGAGCAGTCCGTACTTCGCGGGGACCAGCGCTCTGCGCTCGACGGCCGCGAACGACAGCACGCGCTCGCCGTCGGTGACCCGGGGATAGACGACCACCAGGCCGCGCTCGCGTGCCGCGGCATCGATCGCCTCGGTGGGGACCTCGCTACCTTTGGCGGCATACAGCGCGACCACGGTGCCGGTGGTCAACCGATCGAGCTCCGCGTGGACGGCCACCGCGATCGCCGAGGCGGCCACGGCACGCTCCTCGACTGGCATCGCATCACGACGCGAGATCACGGTTCGGCGGGTCGTGGGCTTGGCGCGCAAAGGAGGAACTACCGACGTCGTAAGCAAGGGGAAAGTGCGCGCACTATAAGCGGATTTCCCGAGCCACTGCCAGCGATCCCAGCGCGTTCTAACGAGTCAGATCGAGTGCGATCGCGCGATCACCGCCGCGCCGTCTTACGAAGACGAGGAGGCGTGCTGGCGCATGATGAAGTTCGCGAGCGAGCGATTCGCACCGGGCTGCACGACCTGAAGCCCCATGCCGGCGCGTTCGTCGCTGTGCTCGACACGCACGACCTTCACTTCCAACAACAGCGTGTCCTCGCCCGGCAGGTCCAACATGATCTCTGCACTGGAGCCGGGACGAATCCACTTCGGGGCCCGCAAGAACATGCCGCTTCGCGAGACATCCTCGACGAGCCCATCGATTTCGATCTCGGAGCAACGGCACCGAGCTCGAACGTTGACCGGGACTCGAACTGCTTCCCGCTTGTCCATCGAGAAACCTACATAACCTACCCGACGGCCGAAGCGCAATTCTCCTGGTGATCTCAATATGATGCGCTGCATTACGAATCGAGCATCTCGGAGATCATCCGTCCCCGCCTTGCTTTCCCAGCCCTGGTACTACAGAGTGTCGCGCCCAAGGGCCCATAGCTCAGTCGGTAGAGCACCGGCCTTTTAAGCCGAGGGTCGAAGGTTCGAATCCTTCTGGGCTCACTCAACTCAACAAGGAAGAAGAAGACCCCATCGTCCAGAGGCCCAGGACACCGGCCTTTCACGTCGGTAACATGAGTTCGAATCTCATTGGGGTCGCGTAGTTTTTCAGTTTCACAAATGGCCTCATCGTCCAGTGGCCTAGGACACCGGCCTTTCACGTCGGTAACACGGGTTCGAACCCCGTTGAGGTCACCAACTTTCAGAGCTCCAGCACCGTCCCGGATGACGGAGCCGTCGAGCTTGCTGCTGCGGTCGCCGCGCGATCAGCGACTGTAATACCGACCAACCGACTGCGTCGCCTGCGTGAACCTCACAAGGAGCACGTATGACGCTGGCCTCGAGCCCCGATCCGCGACGGTGGTGGGCGCTCTTCCTTCTATGCACCGCACAATTTCTCGTCATCTTGGATACCTCGATCGTCGGCATCGCCTTACCGGCGCTCCAGCGAGCGCTTGGCTTCGACGCAGCCGGCCTGCAGTGGATCTTCAACGCGTATGTCGTGGCGTTCGGAGGTCTGTTGTTGCTCGGTGGCCGGCTCGCGGACCTGTTCGGTCCTCGCAGGTTGTTCGCGACCGGCTTCGGCGTGCTGACCATCGCGTCCGTGGTCGCCGGAGTCGCGACGACGGGAACGACGCTGCTGATCGCGCGCGCACTACAAGGTGCAGGCGCGGCGTTGATCGCTCCCGCAGCGCTGTCGATGGTCATGAACCTGTTCGCGGCTCGCCCGCCCGAGTTGCGTAGGGCACTCGGCTTGTGGGGCGCTTCGGCAGCCGCAGGTGGTACTGCGGGCGTGTTCCTCGGGGGCGTGATCACCGAGTGGCTGAGCTGGCGCTGGACCTTCCTGATCAACGTGCCGATCGGACTGTTCGTCCTGCTTGCGACCACCTCGTGGCTGCCGCGTGGAATCCGTCAGCGCGGTCGCGTCGACTTCCTCGGCGCCCTGACCAGCACGAGCGGCCTCGCGCTCACCGTCTACTCGATCGTGACGGCCAACACCGCGAGCGGTGCGCGCACGGCGATCCTCCTCGCGATCAGCGCTGCGTTGTTCCTGGTGTTCGCGCTCCTGCAGCGCTCTCGTAAGGAGCCGCTCGTTCCGCTCTCGATCTTCCGTGCACCCAACCTGACGAGCGGCAACATCGTGATGGCGCTTCTCGGTGCTGCGTGGATTCCGATGTGGTTCTTCCTGAACCTGTACGTGCAGGAGGTGCTCGGCTATGGCGCATTCGAGAGCGGTCTCGCGCTGCTGCCGATGACGCTCGCGATCATGTTCTTGATGACGACAGCCACCGAGAAGGTCGTTGGTCGGATCGGCCCGAAGACCGCGCTCGTGATCGGCCTCGGTGTTCTCGGCCTCGCCTTGGGCCTGTTCTCGCGCATGCCGGTCGACGGTTCGTTCGTGGGCAACGTGCTCGTACCCTCCTTGCTCGGCGCGATCGGGATGTCGCTCGCCTACATACCGGCGATGATCACGGCCACGATGGGTGCACGTCCCGAGGATGGCGGCCTCGCCTCGGGTCTCGTGAACACGACCTATCAGGTCGGATCCGCGATCGGCCTCGCCACGATGGTCGCTGTGGCCGGAGCGAAGACCTCGTCGTGGACGCTCGCCGGTGCAGACCGACTGGCTGCGCTCGACAGCGGATTCTCGGCAGCGTTCATCGGGGCCGGAAGCATCGCCGCAGCGGCCGCAGTGATCGCGGCGTTCGCGATTCGGATGCCCCGGGCCGAGACGACCGGACCACGGAGTGAGCCCTCGCCCTCGGGGGTGTGAGCTGGGTGGAAGTCGGGTTCCTGCGTCCTTTCAGAGCGAGTACCGTCTTCGGATCGAGGGCTCCATGAACGAAACCATTTACCGGCGACCGTTACCGGCCGATGCAACCGAGTTCTCTTCGCTTGCAGGTCGACGCTTGTTCGCGGAGGCGCTCGAGGCCGGCGGCCTCGACGGCTACTTCAGGCTCGCCGAGCAGTTCCACACGCAGGCGGAGCCGGAGTTCTGCGGCCTCGGTTCGCTGGTCGTCGCGCTGAACGCACTGGCCATCGATCCAGGCAGGCTCTGGAAGGGACCGTGGCGCTGGTTTTCGGAGGAGCTGCTCGACTGTTGCGTGTCCCACGACCAGGTCCGGCGGCGTGGTCTCGACCTCGACGAGGTCGCCTGCCTCGCGAGGTGTAACGGCGCCGGCGTCGACCTGTTTCGAGCAGAGAGTAGCGACCTCGCGGCGTGGCGGTCATCCTTGGACGCAGCCGCCCGCGGCCAGGGCGTGGTGATCGCCTCGTATGATCGCGCCGGCCTCGATCAAACGGGGAGCGGACACTTCTCCCCGATCGGCGGCTACCACGCGGCAAAGGACCTCGTGCTCGTGCTCGACGTCGCGCGGTTCAAGTACCCGCCGCACTGGATCTCCGCCGAACGTCTCTGGCAGGCAATGCACGCGATCGATCCGGCGACTGGACGGTCACGCGGCTGGATCACGTTACAACGGCGTACCCACGGCGGGTCGCTCGGTTTTACGCTGAGCTGCGAGGGCGAGGACCTGAAGGCGTTCGCGCGCAGGTTGTCGTCAGCGGTCGAGGAGCTTGGTGGTGATGCGCAGATCGAGGAGCTCGCGACTGCACTCCTTCCGGTCGCAGCACATGTCACCGTGCGCGTGTCCACCAGCAACGCACATAGGGAGGCAATCGACGCGACACGCACGGCGGTTCGCAGTCTCGCCGTGTTCCCACGCGTCGAGCGGGTTGTCGGTGCACCTCGTGCCGAGGCCGTGACACTCCTGTTGATCGCGTTGATCGACCGCCTGTCACCTGCACGACGCGACGAGCTCACCCTGCTGACCGAAACCGCGCACCACGACGTGCTCGCTGCCGAGGTCGCCAGCGTGCGCGCCCAGCTCGGTGCGCTCGGGACGATCACGTCGGGTTAGCGAATGTGCCAAGATTCACGAACCATCACCTGCGCGTGATCGATGGGCCGTTCACGGAATCCAAGGAGCTGGTCGGAGGCTTCGCGATCCTGCGGTTTGATTCGATCGACGAGGCGATGACCGAGGCGCGGCGATATGCCGAGGTGGTTGGCGGCACGGTCGAGATCGATCTCCGGCCGCTCGTCGAAGACTGACTTGCCAGCGCCTGGAAGTCGGCCGTCTTGTGGGTTCCGGCGGTCGCCCTCGATGGCGCCGTAGGTGATCAGTCGCATCGCGACCAATCCATTCCAACTCCGTCTGGAGATCACGTGATGACCGTTGCCGATCTGCATGCAGGGCTGCGCGTGCGTTACCGTGGGATCGTGCTCGAGGTGCTTCGCATCGAGGACACGATCCCTCAGTTCACGCGAGAGCCCCTACGCGTGATCTATGGCCGCAGGGTCGATGCGCCGCCTTCCCACGTCGCGTGGCCGCTTGGTGATCTCGTGGAGGTCATCGCGTAGCTGCGAGTGCGCTCAGCTGGAGCTCCCCGATCACGGCGGTCGGCGCGCCGTCGCGCACGAACAAGGTGATCGGACTGATCCGATCGAGGATCGGCGCAGCCTCGTGCTCGGCGCGGACGTGAGCGACGAACGCCTGCATTCCCTCGATGCCTCCGCCCACACCGCCGACCAAGAACCGACCTCGACGGGGAACGGCGGCGAGATACCCCTGTGCACCCAGGAGCTCGTGGATCTTGTCGAGGTGATCTCGATCGAGCAGGAGCTCCGCCGCATAGAGACCGTTGGTCGCCAGGTTGACGCCCGGTAGATCCAGAGGTTCGCTGGTCAGTTCGCCGTCGAGCATCGTCTCGACCGCCGAGCCACGCATCGCCTCGAGCCCTTCATGTGCGGATGCGTCGACGTGGACAAAGGTGTCATCCCGCTCGACCATCCACGCCACTTGCGGGATCAGCTCGTGCTCGCCGAGGGGGCTGACCGGTGGATCCTGGATCAGCGGCTCGACGAGCGCACCCCGTGGTGCACTTCCAGGCGGAACGAGACGAGGCGCGTAACGCATAGGTGGATCTAACGCAGCGGCGGCAAATTCGTTAGTCTGTTCGCAGTGAGCTCGCCGAGGCGCGTCAGAGGCGTCCTGTTTATCGACTACGTGAAGATGTTGCGATCGCAGAAGGGCGTCAACTGGCGCCAGCACCTGCCCGAGCAAGATCTGTTGTACCTGACCATGAAGCTCGAGCCGGACGGTTGGTATCCGATGGCGACGTTCGAGCGCATGGGCAATCAGATCCTGCGCACCACCGCGAAAGGCCAGATGCTGACGGTCCAGCTGTGGGGCCGATTTTCGGCGGGGCAGCTGCGGGCCGCGCATCCCAACCTGCTGGCGCCCGGCGATCCGATCGAGACGCTCAACCGGTTCCGCGTGATGCGCGAGACGTTCTTCGACTTCGCCGCTCTCGAAGTTCCCCTGCTGCACGACGAGCAGGCGCAGATCATCGTCCACTATCACATGGGGATGCCCGCCGAAGAAGCCGCGTCGTATCAGACGATGGGGTTCTTCGAGGGACTGCTCGAGCTTGCCGGCGTCCGCGATCTGCAGGCGTCGTTTCGCGAGCGGTCGTGGGAAGGGGATCCGCGGACGCTGATCGCGATCAGCTGGCGGATGCCAGACGGCAACTGAGCGTCGTAAGCTCACCGCCATGAGTGTGGCGGACCTGCGTAGTGCCCTCGACAAGCTCGAGGAAGCGTCGTGCTGCAGCGGCAAGGTGACGTTGACGGAGCGCTTCGCGCTCGCGCTTCCTGACGGTGATGTCGGCGCGATCGGGGATGCGAAGTTCGTCGACTGGCTGCTCGAGCATTCCGAGCTCGCGCCGTACGGTCACGGCAAGGAGACGAAGCTCGATCCGAAGGTGCGATCCGCACAGCGGCTGAAGGCGCGCAAGTACGTGACCGTGCACGGCTTCGATCCATCCGTGATCCTCGATGACATCGCCGCCGTGCTGTCCCCGACGAGGACCCTGTCGGCGCACCTCACCGACGTGATCACCTACAAGAAGGGCGACAAGTTCTCGCGGCACAAGGACACGCCACGCAACGAGGAGCTGATCGGGACGCTGGTCGTCGGGCTACCGATCGCACACACGGGCGGCGCGTTCGTCGTCGACGATGGCCGAGCGCCGGAGACGTTCGATTGGAGCAAGCCCGCCGCGAATACCCTGCCGTGGGTCGCGCTGTTCTCGGATGTCGATCACGAGATCGAGCCGGTGAAGTCGGGCGCGCGCGTCACGCTGGTCTACTCGCTGCACCGCACCGACCAACCGCGCAGCGATGCCAAGGCGAAGGCGCGGCACCAGCTCGTCAAGGAGGCTGCAAGCGCGCTGTCGCGCCAGTCCAAGTGGCCCGTGCTGATCGCCTGCGGCCGCCACGTGATCGCCGAGCCTGACGCGAAGCAACCTCTCTCGATCGACACGCTGCGCGGCGCCGATCTCGAGATCGCCGAGGGCTTGGTCGCGGCAGGCTTTCGCGTCGACGTCCGCGCGTGCATGGCGGGGATCCCCAACTACGACGAGCCCGCACCGTGGCCTGCTACCGAAGGTCTGTTCGAGCTGACGCGCCTCAAGGCGGTGCCTCCCCTCGACGTGTTCGACGCGCTCGCCGATGGCGTCGGGGGCGGGATCGAGGACTACATCCTCGACGAGATCATGCTGGAACAGTGCGCGATTCGCAGCAGCGCCGCCGCGATGGTCGTGCACGAGAATGCGCAATGGGCGATCGCCGGCATGGACTTCGGCAACGAAGGCTTCGACGCGCTGCTCTACTCCCTCGCGGCGCTCGAGGTGACCAAGCCGACGGCGAAGGCGACGAAGGCGGCGAAGCCGAAACCGAAGGCGGCGAAGCCGAAGCCAAAGCCGAAGCGCTAGCGACAGCGCGCGAGGTACTGCTTCGCCGCTTCGTCCTCGGTGACACCCTTGCGCGCGTCCCAGCCCGTGATGTTCGCGAGGGCTTCGAGGGCATCGCGCCGCGCGTCGATTCGCGAGCGATCACCGGGCTTCGGGACGGTCATCCGCGTCAACAACCCGGCGATCACCTTTGGCGTGCCGAGGAAGCGGGCGATGTCGACGTAGCGCTCCATCACCCACCAGCGGAAGGGTTCGTCGAAGTGCTGGACGGAGGCGTTGAACCGTTCCGTGAACAGCGCACGATCGTCGGCATCGATCGCGGTCTTGGTGCTCGTGAGCGACGTGATCGGCGACAGCGCTTCCCGGGCGACGGACAGCCCGAGGAACTTGCTCTGGTCGCTCGACGATTCGTAGCCGGTAAACGAGCGCTCGACAACGCGGCCGTCGCTGTCGACCAGTCGGATCACGATGTGGAAGTCATGCGAGCTCATCGTGCCGCTCATTCCCGGGAACTCGTCCGGCTTGCGGGGCGGAAATACCTCGGTGATCTCGGCGGTGGTCGCGGCGCGAAGACGTTCGAGGTCGAGCGTGACGCTGCCGGCAACGCGCTCGAACGGCGGGTTCGCCGCCTTGCTCATCATCGAGGAGCCGCGGTAGGCGATGCCGCGAACGTCGTAGCTGGTGCCGTTGCGGCGTGCACGGAACAGACTCAGCGAGCCGCCGTGACCAGAGCCGGTCTCGAGGATGATCTCGTCGATCTGCTTGCCGAGCCCGTCGCACGGAAACACCACGCGCGCCTTCCCGCCGTCCTGGGTGGCGTGGAACTCCTTGGTGATCTCCGCGACCAGGGGGCGCTCGAGTGACTTCGACGGCCGGTGACATGCCGGTGCGGCCACGGTGAGACCCGGCTTCGGCACGGTCTTGTCGATCACGCAGCGATCGTCCGCGACAGCCGTGGTCGCGAAGGCAAACAGGCTGGCGGCGGCGAGCTTCATCAGTCGGATCATGACACCGCGCCCCGGGGATTCGTTCCAGTGTTCTCGCGTAAAGGCCAGCACAGCAGCGAGCCGAACAGCACGAACGTTAGTCGTGCGTCGGTAGCTCGTCGCAGACCTCGGTCAGCTCTTCGATCGCATCGAGGTCGACGGCGACCGTGGGTACGATCCACGACTGCTTCTTCTCGATCTGATTCGCCGCACACAAGTACGAGACGGCGGCACGCAGACGCGCGGTGGTGGGACGCAGCTCGGGGCGCCCGCACAGCATTTGATCGTTCAGCGTCTCGATCAGCGAGGTGCCCTTTTGCGGCCGCTCGTGCGGCAGCACACCGTGCAGTGCGCGATGGACGATCACCCCGAGCGCATAGACGTCGGTGCGCGCGTCATCCACCACACCGCGCAGCTGCTCGGGTGCGATGTAGTCGTTGCCGCGGACGAGCGGGGCGAGCTCGATCGAGCTCTCGAGCCGCGCGCCTTCCCACCCGACGAGGCAGATCGTGGTGCGCCGATCATCGGGCACGACGATGTTCTCGGGCCGGATGTTGCCGTGCACGATGCCTCGCGAGTGCGCGGGAACGAGCACGTCGCAGACATCGCGCAGCAGCGCGAGACACTCGAGTGTCGACATCGTGCGATGCGCGATCACGTCGGCGACGGTCGAGCCCGAGATGTACTCGACGGCGACCCAGCGGCGCCGGTCCGGCAGCATGCCTCGGTCGAAGATGCGCGGCGTTCCCGGATGGTCGAGCTCGTCGAGCTGGAGCGCGACATCCTCCAGTGGTGCGGTGGCCGGCGCGATGCGAATCACCACGTGTCGCTCGTCGATCGCGACGTGATGGCCTGCGTAGACGATGCCGGTTCCCGTCGCAGGCATCTCGTGATCGATCACGTAGTCGCCGATGCGTGCACCCGGCCGAAAATCCCCGAGTCGAACCTCTCCGGTACCCCGGATCTCGCGTTTCCCCATGAGGCGGCCTCGTGCAGGCAGTACGCCAAGTGCGATCGCGCCAGCGTTCTAGGATTTGCCGCCAGCAGTCGCACGAGCTGGGGATCGATGTCCCCAATCGTGCTGTCGCACCCGCATCAAAAGGGGGTTTTACGCGGGCGGCGACGTAGCTAGCCGACCTGCCACCAGGTGTCCTGATCGAACCCTCGCGACATCCGTCCGCCGATGTCGTCTTAGTTGGCGAGGGTGTAGCTGCCGACGAAGTAGATCTGGTCGAACGTGCGGCCGAGCGTGTTGCTATGGAACGCGGTCATCAGCGATCCCGACATCTTGCCGAGCTTCGCGCCGACGGCGAGCTTGGTGGTCGGGCCCGCAACCCAGACCTTGCTGCCGTTCTGATCGAGCTCGGCGTAGGTGTAGCCGCCGGCCTCCATCGTCTGCACGACCGTGCCGAAGACGCCTTCGCCGGCATCGGCAACCGGCGCGGCGGCGTGCGGGTTCGCAGCCGGCGCGGCACCGAACGCGGTGACGAAGTAGATCTGCGCGAACGTGCGATCGAGCGTCTTGCTGTAGAAGTCCGCCATCAGCTGACCCTCGAGCTTGTCGAGCTTGGTGCCGACGGGGAGCGTCGCTTGCGGACCGGCGACCCAGATCTCGGATCCGCCGCGATCGAGACGCGCGTAGGTGTACGTCGACGCGTCCATCGTCTCGACGACCGTGCCGGAGATCGCGCCGGGATCGACGGGTTCGGCGGCCGGCTTGGTCTCGACCGATGGTTGCGGAGCCGAAGCGCGCACCTCGTTGTCGCGGTGCTGGCAACCGGCGAGGAGTGCGACGATCAAAAGGCAGCGGGTCATGGCCAGCTCTACCACGAGGTAGAGTCGGGTGTGGATGCGATCCTGCTCGTCGACGACAGCGCCAGCTCGGCACGGTCGCGCGCGGTGCAGTCAAGTTCACTTCGCGGTGGGGAAAGGTCAGGTTTCTGCTAATGGGTGACGACTGCGACGTCGTGTTGATCGGGGCGGGGATCATGAGCGCCACACTCGGGACGCTGCTTCGCAAGCTCGAGCCCGGCTGGCGCATCCAGGCGTTCGAGCGCCTCGATCGCGCCGCGGCCGAGAGCTCCGATGCGTGGAACAACGCGGGCACCGGGCACGCCGGGTACTGCGAGCGCAACTACCCGCCTGCCATCGACGGCGCCGTCGACTGTTCGAAGGCGAGTCGGATCGCGGCACAGTTCGGGCTCAGCCTCGAGCTCTGGCGATCGCTGGTCAGGAGTGGGGACGTCCCCGAGACGCCGTCGTTCATCCGGCAGGTGCCGCATCTCAGTTTCGTCGAGGGAGGGGACGTCGCGTTCCTGCGA
>JBBQJJ010000045.1:0-32529 GCA_038325805.1 Haliangiales bacterium | reverse complement strand
TCACTGCATTCCCAAGTCATGGCAGCCTCCGTTTAGCGCTCCACCGGACGTGGAGCGACAGCTGAGAGTTTTCAGTTCCAAGGGCGACCGCGTCGTGGCTTTCCCACGCAACGGTCAGGCAGCGCGCACCGTGATCTGTCGCGGCTTCGCGCGCTCGAGCTTGGGCAACTCGAGCCGGAGTACCCCGTCGGCGAGCTTCGCGTCGATCTTCGCTTGGTCGATCGACTCCGCCAGCGTGAACTGCCGGTGGAAGGTTCCAGCGTCGTACTCCCGAAGCACGTCGCTCTCGCCCGCCCCGCCGGTCGTCGCGCGCCCGGTCAGGGTCAACACGTTCTCGCGCAGATCGATCTCGAGCTGGTCTGCCTTCACACCCGGCATGTCGGCCAGGATCGTGATGGCACCTTCGGTCTCGAAGATGTCGACGGCGGGCGTGTAGACCGGCCCTGAACGTGTCTGCTCGGGATTGCCGTCGACACGCTGCCTGTCTGATCTGGTTTCCTTCGACATGGTGTCGTTCTCCTTTCGTTCGCGATCTCTCACGACTTCACCGTGATCTGTCGCGGCTTCGCTTCCTCGACCTTCGGCAACGTCAGCGTCAGGATGCCGTCGGTGTAGCGTGCATCGATCCGCTCGGCGTCGATCCACATCGGTAAGGTCAGGGTGCGGTTGAAGGTGCCTTCCGGCCGTTCCTTGCGGTGGTAACTGGCGCGCTCGTGCTCCTTCGCGATCACGCGCTTGCCGGAGATCGTGAGTCGATTTTGCAACGCGGAGATCGAGAGCTCGCTCGCGACCACACCGGGAAGCTCGGCGCGAAGGTAGAGGCGATCGGCGTCCTGCGTGACGTTGATCGGTGGAAACACCCCGGATGGCGATGAGCGGTGCTCGCGATCACCCGCGAACAGGTCGAACGTGCGAAGGAGCTCGCGCCGGAACGTGTCGTAGTCATGTGACCCCGCGTCGAAATTCGGACGTGCGGGCCAGGCTCGTCTGACGATCATGATGGCTCTCCTTGGTGCGTGGAAGCAGGGACGGCGCTCACTTCGACTCGCCGGAACCCAGGGCCTTGTCGCCGGTACCGATCGGGATCTTCCTGGGCTTCGCCTCCGTGCGTTTGCGCGCCTGGACCGAGAGCACGCCCTTGTCGAGCCGCGCCTCGAACGCATCGGGATCGATCGTGTGTCCGAGCGCGACGCTGTAGCGATAGAGCAGGTCCCCGCGCTTCCCCGTGATCGCGAGCGTCCCATCCTGGAACGTCAGCTCCAGATCCTGCGGATCGACGCCGGGCATGTCCGCGGTGATGGTCGCGCCGTCATCGGTCTGCGCGACGCTGACCGGCGCACGATACGGGGACCACACGACCTCCGATCCGGGCGTCATGAGGTCATCGAAGAGACGCATGGGATCCCGGCCGAGGAGGGTCCCGAGGTGTCGGCCATTACGAGATGGAACGAGGTTGGTCATGGGTGGTTCTCCTTTCGACGCCCACCGATAAGCGCGGTTTTTTTTCGCGCAAGTCCCCTCCAAAAACGCCGCAACGTTTGCCGGGTGCGGCCGAGGGCGCCCCCATGACCGAGTTGCCAGTCGCCTCTTCACAGTGTAAAAGAAACACGATGTCGCTCAAGGTGCTGTACACGCCCAACCTGGTGGCGGACTCGGGCTCGTACTCGCCGAGTGCGGCTAAACCCGCACAGGTCCTGGCGGCCTGGCAGGCATCGGCACTCCCGATCGAGATCGTCGAGCCCACCCCGATGACGGTCGACCAGCTCGCGCGCGCCCACGATCGCGCCCACGTCGAGGCGATCCTCGCCGGGCGCAAGGACAACGGGTTCGGCAATCGTTCCCCAGCCGTGGCGGCGACGCTCGCTCATACCTCCGGTGCGATGCTGTCGGCCGCGCGCCACGCGATCTCCGATCGCTCGGTCGCGTGTGCACCGGTCTCGGGCTTCCACCATGCGACCTACTCGAGCGCCGGCGGGTTCTGCACGTTCAACGGCCTGATGGCCGCCGCCCTCGCACTCCATCACGAGGACGGCATCGCGAGGGTCGGGATCCTCGACTACGACATGCACGTCGGCAACGGCACCGATGACATCATCGAGCGGCTCGGGGCATCGTTCGTCACGCACTTCACGGCCGGCGCGCACTACAGCGTCGAGGGCCAGGGGCCGCGGATGCTCGCCGAGCTTCCCTCCCAGGTACGCGCGATGGCGGGGTGCGATGTCGTCCTCTACCAGGCCGGTGCCGACCAACACATCGCGGACCCGCTCGGAGGATTGTTGACCACCGAGGAGCTTCTCACGCGCGATCAGGTCGTGTTCTCGATCCTCGCGGAGCTCGGGATCCCCGTGGCGTGGAACTTCGCCGGCGGGTATCAGCGCGAGGCGGACGGCTCGATCCCGAAGGTGATCGAGATCCACTCGAACACGGCACGTGCATCACTCGCGTACCGAGGCGCACACCTCGTACCACCACGCGAACCTCGTCGTTAACCGAAGTCGTCGCGACAGCATCGATCGGTTCGTGGAATATGGACGGTCGATGAAGAACGAGCTCCCTCGTCCGGTTGTGCCTCCGATCGCTCCCACTCGTGCGACGACCTCCACTCCGGTCGCTCCAATCGCTCCGGTCGCTCCGGTTGCACCTGCAGCAGCCGGGACCACCCCTGGGATCCCGGTAATCGCCCAGAAGCGCAAGCCGACGGTGAACGAGGAGGAGTGGGTCGAGCCAGCCGCCGCGAAGCCGGTCGTCGCGAAGACGCCCGACGTCGCCGTTGCCGTCGGTAAGTCGCTCGTGCTCGGAGGTTGCAATCTGAGTGGCGCGGATCTCACCGGTGCGACGCTGCGCGACGGCGACTTTCGACGCGCGGCGCTGCGTGGCGTCAAGCTGACGAGCGCCAAGCTCGAGGGCACGGACTTCTCGGATGCGAATCTCCACCAGGCAGATCTCGTCGGCGCCGATCTGCGCCGCGCGAACTTCAAGCAGACCGTGCTGCGCTACGCCGACATGCACGATGCGAAGGTTGCCGGCGCGAACTTCGAGGGCGCAGAGTTGTGGCGCGCGAACCTGGCGGGGACGGACCTGCGCGAAGCCATCGGTCTCGACAAGGCGCGCCTCGATGGTGCGGACGTCTCTGGCGTCGATCTGTCGGGTGCGCGCCTCGCATTCGCGAGCATGCGTCAGGCGAGCTTCAACCAGATCAAGCTCGACGGGGCCGTGCTCGAAGGCGCGGATCTCGAGGGTGTCGCCGGCAAGCAGGCGCGGTTCGCGAACGCGAACCTGATCGGAGCCAAGCTCGGAGGGGCGGCGCTGGGTGGCAGCACGTTCGACGGCGCGAACATGACCGGGGCCAAGGCCACCAGCGCTCGGTTCACGCAGACCTCGTTTGCGAACGTCAACGCGGAGCGCGCGAACTTCCATCACGCGGAGCTGCGCGACTGCAACCTCGAGGGTGCGCGGTTCTCCGGTGCAGAGCTCTCCGATGTCGACTTCCACGGCGCGACGCTGACCGGTGCGCTGTTCGATGAAGCTCGCCTCGAGCGTGCATCGCTCTCGCGCGTCATCGCGAAGGACGCGAAGTTCGTCGGCGTGCTCGCCCGCGACGCTCGGATCTCGCGCAGTGATCTCGAGGGTGCCGACTTCAGTGGCGCGATGCTCGAGGGTGCGGACCTGCGAAACTCGAATCTACGCCGCGGGATCCTCATCGGCGCGACGCTGTGGAAGACCAACATCGCCGGCGCGGACTTCACCGCCGCCGACATGCGTGCGGTGACGCTGACCGGTGCGCTCAACGTTCGCGAGGCCGTGTTCGAGCAGGCGGTCCTCGAGGATGCGGTGATGAACAACATCGAGCTCAAGGGCGTCAAGCTCCGCGGCGCGAAGCTCGCCGGCGCGAACCTCGAGAACGCAGATCTCGACGGCGCGGATCTGCGGGATGCCGATCTCTCGGGCGCGAAGCTACGAGGTGCGAACCTTCGCAACGCCGACTTCCGCGGCGCCAAGCTCGCCGGTTGCGACCTCAAGCACGTCCTCAACCTGCGCGAAGCGAAGTTCGAGGGCGCCGATCTCACCGGCGTCGACATGACGGGCGCGGACCTGCGCTCCGCCGGCTTTGCGAAGTGCATCCTCAGCCACGCGATCCTGACGCGCACCAACCTCGAGCAGTGCGACTTCTCGACGGCGACGCTCGAATCGACGAACCTGTTCGGCGCGAACTTCGCGGGCGCGATCTTCCGCGACGCCAATCTCACCTCCGCGATCGTGCGCGAGGCGACGAACATCGGTGAAGCGGAGCTCTCCGGCGCGATCCTGGTCAACGCGGACTTCTCCGCGGTGCGGATCACCCGCACGCAGAACCTGCGCTCGGCGCGGGACCTCTCGGGCATCAACCTTTCGCGTGCCGACCTCCGCGGCGCACGGCTCCGCGGTGTGAAGCTCGCGAAGGCCGACCTTCGCGGTGCCGATCTCAACGAGGCGGATCTCTCCGACGCCGACCTGACGGGTGCGGATCTGACCGATTCGGAGCTCGGCCGCTGCGATCTGCGCCAGGCAAATCTGCGTCAAGCGCGCATCGGCGGTGCGGACTTCCGCGAGGCGCAGCTGGCGAACGCCGATCTCACCGATGTCGAGATGATCACGTCGGCGAAGTTCACCGGTGCGTCGATCGACAACACCAAGGGTGTCGATCCGATCCTCGCTCGCTGATCAGCCGGCGTAGCGATCGAGGGTAGGCCTTGGCCGCTCGAGCAGGATCACTTCCTCCTCGGGCTCGTGCTGGATCTCGATCTCCGGCTCCTCGACCTCGCCGGTGAGCGCCACCATGTCGATCACACCCATCGCTTCGCGCAGCGCGCGGGCGGCGGTCGCCACCTCGGCGGCCGTGGGGCGCCGCGACGCATTGGCCCCGAGCATGCGCCCGAGCAGCTGCCGGACCGCCCCGGGGACCTCTTCGGGCCGGTCGAGCGCCCCTGCGATCGTCTTTCCAAGCGCGAGCACGTCATCGCTGCCGTCGAGCTCGTCGCACGAGAGCTCGGTGTCGTGCGTGCGAGCGGACTCCCATTTCTGGAGCCGCAGGGCAGGCGACCGGACGATCGCGGTCGCGTTGATGTTTCCGTGGAGCACACCGCGCGCATGCGCATGGGCCAAAACGGCTCCTACGTCCTCGAGCAAGGTGAGTGCTTCGCGCACCTGTAGCCCACCGTCGCGGAGCTCGTCGCGAAGCGTGGCGCTTGGCTCGTGCGCGATCGCGATCCACGGCCTGCTGCCCAGTCGACCGCATTCGTAGATCCGAGGCACCGCCGGGTGCTGCAATGCATCGAGAATGCATGCGCGTCGCATCAGCTTGACTGCATCGACCTGCGGCGCGTCGGCATCCAGCAACTCGATGATGGCCCGACGAGGAAGCACGACGTGTGTAGCTTCGTATCGCACGATCGTCCCGACCCGCTCGAGCAGGCGAACGTCGTAGTCGCCGATGGTCTCCAGCATCATCAGCGCCTCTGCCGTGCAGCGCTCATGCCTGCGCTTGGTGTCGGAGCCGGTGCTCCAACCAGAACGCGCCGAGCGGAACCAGTGCCGCGATCAATGCGACCGCGATCTGCTTGAGCTTCCAGTCCCGGTTCGTGGCGACGGAGAACAGCGCCGCGCAGAACAGCACGAACAGCACGCCGTGGATCATTCCCGCGACTCGCACTGCGCCGGCATTGCCCGCGACGTACTTCAGCGGCATCGCGACGCCGAGCAGCCCGACGTACGAAAAGCCCTCAATCAGACTGACGAGTCGGAAGCGACCGAGATCCGTGCGCAGGACATTCACCCCCGAGAGATAGCGCACGATCTGGCTGCCGTGGTGGTCACTTCTCACGCTCGAGAATCGTCGCGTTGCTCATCCCATCCATGATGGTGGCAGTCACCATCAGCTCCGTCGCGGTCAGCTTGTCGACGCGATACTCGAGCGCGGGGCCGAGCGCTTCGATGACGAGCCCCTTCGCTGTCAGCACGAACCTTCCGTCGAGGTCGTTGCCGCCGCGCTTCTGCCACGTGCCGTCGGCATTGAACGTCCACGTGCCCGGCACGATCGGCTCGCTCGGGGGTCGCGCCTTGTGATCGATGGTCGAGATCAGCTGCTTGATCTTCCACGTTCCGACGATCGCCTTCGGATCGATCGCCGCTGCCCGATCCTTCGCCGCGATCGGCTCGGGCGGTTTGCTCTGCAGGTCATCGAGCGTTCGCGCGATGTCCTTGGCAATTGCAGGCGGCACGGGGACCACGGTCTCTCGCTCCGGCGCTTTGTCGGCGGTTCCGCAGCTGGCGACAAGGAGCAGGATCTGGATCGCTCGCATCACGACCGCGATTGTCAACGCCCGCGAGGCTCTCGTCCAGCTGCGGTGATCGGACTCGCGTCCGCCACGACCGTCACCTGAGCGGTTCGGAGGAGATCTTTGCGTCGCGACGCCGGCGGTCGATCGACTTGACGACCTCGAACCAGGCCACGCTCAGCAAGCCGGCGCCGACAGTCAGTGCGAGGTCGTCGGCATGGAGGGTCGCGAACTGGAACAGCTCGCGTAACACGGGGACCTGTAGCACGAGGAACAGGAAGCCTAGCCCGCCACCGATCACCCACCACAGGGCCTTGTTCGGTGCGCGTAAGGACTGGAGGAACGACCGGTGCCACGATCGGTTGACGAAGATCAGCGAGAGATTTGCAACCACCAGGGTTGCGAACGCGAGCGAGCGCGCCTCGGCCTCGCCCTTGCCACGAACCAGCGCCACCAGGAAGACGGTGAGCAGGATCGCGAGGACGACGGTTCCTTGAATCACCCCGAGGCCGACCAAGCGCTTTCCATAGAGAGGGGCACGCGGATCACGTGGCGGCCGTTGCATCACGTCGGGGGCCTCCGGCTCGACCTCGAACACGACGGAGCACGCGGGTTCGATGATGAGATGAAGGAACGCCACGTGGACCGGCATCAGGACAAGCGGCAGACCGAAGAGCACCGGCACGATCGTCATCCCGGCGATCGGGACGTGGATCGCGAGGATGTAGGCCATTGCGCTCTTGAGATTGTCGAAGATCCGACGACCGAGGCGGATGGCGCGCGCGATCGTGGCGAAGTCGTCGTCGAGCAGCACCAGGCCAGACGCCTCGCGGGCGACGTCGGTGCCACGCCCGCCCATCGCGATGCCGATGTCCGCAGCCTTGAGTGCAGGGGCATCGTTGACGCCGTCGCCAGTCATCGCGACGACCTCACCGAGTTTCTGGAGTGCAAGGACGAGACGCAGCTTCTGCTCCGGCGCGACCCGTGCGAAGACGTTGACGTTCCGCACTCGTCGTGCGAGCTCGTCGTCGCTGAGGCGCTCGAGGTCGGCGCCGGTGACCACCTCGTCCGCCGCACGCAGGCCGATCTGGCGACCGATGCTACTCGCGGTGCGAGGGTGGTCGCCGGTCATCATCACGACACGCACCCCGGCCGAGTAGCACTCGGCGATCGCTCCGGGGACCGCTGGACGGATCGGATCGGCGAGCCCGACCAGGCCGACGAGCTCGAACGCGAAGTCGTGCTGCTCCTCGGGCAGCGCGCTCGCTTGGAACGTCGCCTTGGCCACCCCGAGCACCCGGAGGCCATCACTCGCCATGGCTTCGGCGCGTGTCCGGATCTCGGACACTCGATCCGCCGAAAGGTGGCAGAGGTCGACGATCGCCTCGTATGCGCCTTTCGCTGCGATCACGTGATCGCTTCCCTGCGGCGAGACCCAGACATGCGAGAGGGCGAGTAGCTTCGGTGACAGCGGATACTGGCGTACCAGCGTCCAGTCGGGATGGAGGTGTTCCGTCTCGGCGAGCCGACGTTGACCCAGCGTGGTGAAGGCCTTGTCCATCGGATCGAAGGGGTCTCGCTGACTCGCGAGGATCGCGTACTCGAGGAGCTCGTGGACGAGCTCGGGAAGTGGTCCGGTCTCGGGTCCAACCTCGACCATCTCGCCGCGCGTGAACAGCGAGTGCACCGACATCAGGTTCTGCGTCAACGTGCCCGTCTTGTCGACACACAACACCGTGGCGGAGCCCAGCGTCTCGAGCACCGGGATCCGACGAGCGAGCGCGCCCTGTCTCGAGATCCGCCAGGCACCCAGCGCGAGAAAGATCGACAGCACCGCCGGGAACTCGTTCGGAAGGATCGCCATCGCGAGCGTGAGTCCCGACAGCAGGCCGCCGAGCCAGTCGGCTCGCGTCAGTCCGTAGACCGCGATCACGACGATGCACAGCGAGACCGCGATGATCGCGAGCCGCCGCACCAACCGGCTGGTCTCCTTTTGCAGGAGACTCCGTTCGGGCGCGACCGTCTGCAGCGCTTTCCCGATGCGACCGATCTCGGTGGTCCCACCGACCGCGAGCACCTCGGCGATGCTCCGTCCGTGCGTGACCAGCGTGCCCGCGAACACGAACGGAAGGTCGTCGCCCCCCGGCCTGCAGATCTCCAGCGCACCATCCCAGACAGTCTTGCGAACCGGCACGGACTCGCCCGACAGCAGGGACTCGTCGGTCGACAGATTGATGCAGGTTCGCAGCGCAGCGTCGGCCGGCGCGCGATCGCCTTCGGACAGCACGATCAGGTCACCTCTCACGACCTCGCGCCCCGCGATCCGGTGCTGCTTCCCATCCCTGATCACGAGTGCCCGAGGGCTGGTCAGATCGCGAAGCGCTTCGAGGGCGCGCTCGGTCTTGTGCTCCTGGTACAGCGTGATCCCCGCGACGACGAACACGAAGCCGAGGAGGACCAGCGCTTCCTCGCGATCCCCCAGCACGAGGTAGATGGCGCCGCACGCGACGAGGAGTAGGAACATCGGCTCGCGCAGCACGTCGAGGGCGATGTGCCAGAACCGCCGCGGTCGGCTCGAGGGCAGCTCGTTGTACCCGTCCGCGGCGAGCCGCTGTGCGGCCACGCTGCTCGACAGCCCGAGCCAGGTCTCCCGATTCGTCTCTTTTTCGTCGGTCATGTGACGCTCTGGGACCGAGGTGCGAGGAGGTCTTCGAGGAAGAACGCGGCCAGGTCGTTGCGACCCGAGAGCCCGGCCTTGCGGTACGTCGCCTGCGCTTGTTGCCGCACCGTGGTCTCGCTGACGTTCCGGATCTGCGCGATCTCCTTGTGGCTCAGACCTTTCAAGAGGAGGCGGGCGATCTCTCGTTCTGCAGGGGTCAGGGCCCATGCCTCGAACTGGTTGTCGATCGCCGCACCTAGTCCGGCGATAAAATTCCCGGCGTCGCGTCGCCACGCCGAGGCTTCCAGGCGACTCGCCTCGAGGTTCAGCGTCAAGGCACTCGCGTGCTCGCGCAATTCTCGCGCCTCGCGCGCAAGGCGGCGCACACCTCGCGCGAACCGTGCGGTCGCGATGGTGCCGATCAGGATGATCGCGCCTTCCATGACGAGGTGAGACGCGGTCGATCCTCCGTGGGCGTCCGTCATCAGGTCGATGACGACGAGCAAGGTCATCGTTGCGATGCCGATCATGAGGGCAAGGTTCGAGCGGATCGAGCGTCCTTGTTCCGTACGAGTCAGCACACCCAACTCCGCGTGATCGCTCATATCGCACGCACGTACGATGGACGCCGTGCCCGGGCGATCGCACATGTCGAGGTGCCGCACCAGGTTGTCATCCAAGCACCCAGTTGCGCGTCTCGTGCCTACTTCCCAACCCGGAGGAACCATGTCGAATCCACCAACGACTCGTCGCTTCGCCCTCGCTCTCACCGCCGCTGTCGCCTCCACCACGCTCGCGGTCGGCGTGACTGTCGGCTCGATGATGGGCTGGTTTGGCCCGGCATCGTCAGCGACCTCGGCCACGTCCATCGACCCGCCTGCGGCCCCACCCGTAATCCTGGTGCCGATCACCCCGGTAAGTCCGTCGTCGCCGCCTCGAGCAGAGGAGCTCGACGGAGATCGCGTGGCGATCGACGAGCGCCGACACCACGACGAGCGTGATCACGGCGAGCGACGCGAGCACGACGACCGGCAGCATGACGACCGGGAGGATGACGATGAGTAACGCCGCGCCACGGGTAGCCCCGAGGACCTCGCTCAGCCCACTGGAGATGCGTCTCTACATCGTCGCCTTGCTGGCCGGCGGATACTTGTTGGCGTGGCGCGCGATCGCGACGACGCCGGTGAACGAGGGCATCCCGCAATCACCGTTCGCGCAGCTCGAGGAGGTACCGGGCGCACGACGCCCCGTGATCTCGTTGCCACCAGGATGGCAGCTTGCCTCGCGTGGCGAGTCAACGGCCGCCGTGTCGGCTCCCCGCATCACACGCCTTCCGGCACCGCGTGACCTTCGCGTGCGCACCCGGAGCTCGTGATGTGGACCTTCGAGGCCATGAACACGACGGTCACGGTCGCTGCCCCGGCGCTCGAGGACCACGCCGAGCAGCAGCTCGCGAACGAGATCGAGGCGCTGTTCGCCGAGACCGAACAGCGGTTCAGCAGGTTCCGCGACAACAGCGAGCTCAGCGAGCTCAATCGCGCGACCGAACCGATCACCGTGTCTCGCGAGATGATGGAGCTGCTGCGCGACGCGAAACGCTACGTCGCGGAGACCAGAGGTGTGTTCGATCCGACGATCGGAGAGGCCTTGCGTGGGGCCGGCTACGATCGATCCTTCACACCGGGCGCGTTCGATCGGGAGTCTCCGATGACCGCCACGGCACCCACCGCGTTCGCCGAGCTCGTGCTCGACGAGCCCACGTGCCGTGTCCTCCGACCGCGACACGTCTACGTCGATCTCGGCGGCTTCCTCAAGGGGCGTACTGTCGATCGAGCGGTGGCGATCTCCCCACCTCTCGCGATGGTCGAGGCCGGCGGCGATGCGAGGGTCAGTGGTGCGGGCATGGACAACCGCGGCTGGCTCGTCGACATCGAGGACCCGACCGACGAGGAGAGATGCATCCTCACCCTGCGCCTACGCGATCGCGCCGTGGCAACGAGCGCCGCGAACCGCCGGCGGTGGCGTGGGGGCAGGCACCGCGCATCACCTCATCGATCCGCGGACCGGCGCGCCGGCAGTCTCCGATCTGGCGCAGGTCACGGCCCTCGCCCCGACTGCCGAGCGTGCCGACGTCCTCGCCAAGGTCGCGTTCCTGCTCGGCGCGGACGAGGGCGCACGCTTGCTTGCCGGACCGGAGCTCGGCGGGGTGCTGATCACGCGCGATGGATCCGTTCGACTCGTCGGGGAGCTGGAGGTGGAACATGCGTGAGTTCCTCCGGGGCGTCGTGCTTGGCCTCGTGCTCTTGGCCCTCCTCGGCGCGATCGCGAGCCGTGCCGGATGGGTGGAGATCTCGATCCCTCGACCCGAGGGCACGGGCCCGTGGATGTTGTCTCGCGCGACCGGGATTGCCGCGTTCATCGCGCTCTCGCTGGATGTCATCCTCGGCCTGTTCATGTCCACGCGCACCGGCGATCGCTGGTTGCCGCGCGCACACACGATCGATCTCCACCGTTGGCTCTCGCCGATCGCACTTGCTCTGGTCGCCGGCCACGGGCTCGTCCTGCTCGCCGATAGCTACATCAAGTTCGACCTCCTCGACCTCCTCATCCCGTTCGCTTCTCCGTTTCGTCCATTTGCGGTCGGGCTCGGCGTGATCGCCGCCTATCTGACCCTGGTCGTTCACGCGAGCTTTGCCCTGCGCCGTCGTCTCGGAACCAAGACCTGGCGTCGAGTGCACTACCTCTCGTTCGTCGCGTTCATCGCCACGACGCTGCACGCGGTCTGGGCAGGGACAGACTCCACACATCCTTGGATCGTCGCGGTCTACGCGATCCCGCTCGTGGCCGTGGGGGCGCTCGTCGCGTATCGCGTGATGGCCAGGTTCGTTCCTCACCGCGCGTGAACCTCGATCAGGACCGCCAGTCGACGAGGCACGCTGCAAGGCTCGTCGCTGCGTCAGTACTTGAGCGCGAAGAACCCGGCCATCGCGGTCAGCAGCCCGTCGACGTCCGCATGCTCGGGCACCGAGATCCGACAGATCTGCACGTTGTCGTGCTTCTGCGCGTTCTTCACCTCGGCCGACAGCGCGCCCTGCGTCGACTCCTCGGGGTTGATCACGTAGAAGTAGTCCGCCTTGCCATCGCCGGTCGATTGGCCGTAGCTGACCCGACTCTTGACCAGCGACCGTGCGCGCGCGAGCAAGTAGGCGACGAACTCGTCCACCAGATCGGCGTGTGTCGTCGGCGCGGGCGGCAGATAGAACGACAGCATGCCGCTCGCGAGCCCGTCGGCGACCTGATCGTCTGAGATCGCGTAGAGCGTGATCTCGTGACCACGGGCACGCAGTGCAGCCCGCAGTCCGGCCGCGAGCTTGATCGTGTTGGCGCTGATCACCGCCATGCGCGGCACCAGATCGCTCAGCCCTGCGCGGAGCTCGGCGAGTTGCGCCGGGCGCGCGAACGAGTCCGCGTCGCCACCGAGCTCACGTGCACGCACGGCGATCTTGCGCGCGATTGGATCGGCGGCGCACGCCACCACGCCGAGCGTCGCCTTGCCCTTCGTGAAGTACTTCGAGCCGCTCTTGACGAGGACGAACGGCCAGTCCTGCGAGAACTCCTTCGCGAAGATCGGGTAGAGGGGTGCGAGCGTGGTGTCGACGATGATGGGCACCTGCTTGCCCGTGCGTTGCCGATACGCCCGCACGCCCGCCATCAGCGCTGGAAAGTCGTGAACCTGGAGCTCCGGGTTCGACGGGGTCTCGAGGAACACGCACGCCGCCCCGTCGAGTGCCTCGAGCGATGCGACCACGCGATCGACGAGCGTGACGGGCTTCCCCTCGCTGTCCCGGCCGATGACCTCGAGTGGGCGCGGCTTGATCACGCCGCCGCGCGCGAGCAAGTCCGCGATCAGCTGGCCGGTGCCACCGTAGCCGTTCTGCGCGTAGAACAGGGTGACCGGCTCTCCGAGCACATCACCCACGGCGGTGAACACGGCGGCCTCGGCGGCGAGGCCGGTGCAGTAATAGACGCTGTCCTGGACCTGCGGAAACAGCGCCTGCAGCGCGGCGTGACACTCGGCCTCCGTCGCTTCCGGTAAGACCGTCGGCTTCACCCCGGCGATGCGCTCGAGCTCCGCGCGCGCGTCCGCAGCGAGCAACGCGGCGACGGTTCGCTTGCGGATCAGCTGGATACCGTAGGGATCGATGCGGGCCTCGTCGCGGATCAGCAGCACGCCGCCGTGCGGAACCGCGTAGCAGATCGCATCCGCCGCGCTCGCCTGCACATCGCCCTCGAACGGCGCGTCGGTGACGAGCACGGTCAGCATGTCGTCGCGACGGTCTGGAAGCTCACCCTTGAAGTGCTCGTGGATCTCGACATCCCCGCTGGCCCGCAACGCACCGCGCGCGTAGATCCGGACGGGCAGGGTGCGCTCGGGCGATTCGATCACCGACAGCCACGGCTTGGTCGCCGAGGCGAACGAGAACACGCGCGCGGCATTCGTCTTCGATTGCACGTAGAGCTCGAGGACCGTCGAGAGCGGTTGACCGAGGCGCGCGTAATCGAACGGTAGCCCGATCGCGCCGAGTCGCTCGCGGAGCTGGCGCGAACCGTCGAGACTCGCGATGTCGGTGAGCGCGGTGTCGAAGCGCGCCGCGAACGCGGTGTCCGAATCGAAGCGGAACAGGTCGTAGGTGGTCGCGCGGTGATCCCAATCATCGGGGAGGGCGCCAGGAGCGAGCATGCGTGGCAACGCTGCGGTAAGCCGCGCGGCGAAATCGGGAGTCATTTGGCCACACCATAGACCTGCGGCATCGCCAGCAACAGGTCCCCGTCAGAACGAGTAGCCGACTTGCAGATTCAGCATCGGAGACACGTCGCGATCCGAGACCGTCGCCGTGTCGCTGTTGGCCCGCGCGGTCATCAACGTCGCGCCGAGCTGGCCCTCGAGCGTGAGACCCGAGCGGTGCGTCCATTTGTACCCGACGAACGGTGATAGCCCGAGGCCAGCGGCAGCGACGTCCATTGCATCCGCGCTCGCGTGGACGTAGACGGCCTCGGCGCCGAGCTGGAGGCCACCGCGAAACGAGCCCGTCACGTAGTAGCGTACGCTCCCGCCGCCCTCGAGGAGCGAGATCGTTTCGTCGGTATCTTGGTCGCGGAACGAGCCGACGCCCGCGATCACGGAGACGCCGATGCGATCGGCAACGCGGACCTCCGCCGTCACCTCGGCCATCGGCACGACGAGATGGAGCGGTGAGATGGTGATCGCGACGGACTCGGCGCGCGCGCTGGAGGACAGGGAGAGGACAACGAAGGTCATGAGTTTCAACATGCAGCTCGCCATTGCCATGAACCGGACCACGGCGAGCGCGCGGTGATCGGGTGTGGAGTTCCTCCACTGTCGCGTCGCGAATCCCGACAACCCGGGCGTCAACCCCGCGAGGTTGTTCGCTGAAGCCACTTGTTCACGACGCGGAGCGATCGCGACAACGATGTCCGGAAACTCGGCGCCGAACAAATCCCGTCACACGCGCTCGACGGCACGTTCCAGCGCGCGCTGATCAAGTGGCCGGCGCTCGCTCCGTCGGGGCACTTGCTCCACACGAGGCTCAGCCGTGCCGAGATCGAACGTCTCGCACTCGACGGTCTCGCACGCGAGAACGTCACCGACGGTGCGATCGCGCTGCGCTGGCGGTACGTCGCGACGCCCACTCCGACTGGAGAGGTCGTGCTCCGTCTCTCGGTCGCCGCGCGTCCCTGGTGTGACAGGGGTCGAGGCCAGCCGCTCGGGTCTGTGAGGTCGGTGGTTCGCGCGTATGGATGCCTGCTCGAGCTTGTTCGCGTCCACTAAATTGCGTTCGGTCCGCGCGTCTGGCAGCAAGCTGCATGGCCAAGAAGAAGAAGATTCCCGCCGCGAGCCAGCTCACCGCACGCAAGGTCGAGGCTCCGATGCTCGTCACGCGCCCGGTCGAGGAACCGAAGGTCGTCGAGGTCGTCGAGGTAGCACCGATCGGTCGCGGCGAGATCGCCCGGCTCGCGTTCGCGAAGTTCGTGGCGCGTGGCTATGCCCACGGCCACGCGGCGCACGACTGGCTGGCGGCCGAGGCCGAGCTGCGCGCAGCGAACAACTGATCGACACCACATACCAGTCCCAGAACTCGAAGAGCTTGCCCACGCCTGCTCGTGGCCGATCCTGCACGATCAGCTCAGGGCTCGGTCTCAGGTCGGCAGACAGGTGCATCCTTGGCTCGAGTCTTCGCGCATGACTGGCTGGTGGCTGCGTCGTGTCACGTGGAGTGTGGTGCTCGTCGGAGGCTGCGAGTCCTCGACGACATCTTCACATCGACTTCTGGAACGCGCCCGGCATCTCCGACAACTCGCTGCGGTGGTGCCGACGACGATGCGGACGCTCGACGATCTGCAGCGTCGATCCAATGGCCTCCGCACGTTCCTCTGCACGTCGTGAGTCAACATCGTCGCGTCTTGCCGAGGCCGACCGAGCCAGAACGCACGAGGTGCGGCAACGATCTATGCGACCCGCTGACCGATGCTGCGGCCTGCTGATCGCATGAACCAGCGGCTCCATACCAACGTGATGACTGGTTCACACACCTCGACATCCCGGCGAAATCTGACGCGTTCGCGACGGAGTTTGGCTTGCACAGCGGCGCGCCATGCTTCGAATGCAACATCTCTTGCTCCTCGCTCTCGTCCCCGCATGCGCTGGCGAAGGCGCCACGCCAGCAGGTCCTGATGGCGGGCCCGGGCCGACGCCCGACAGCACGTTGCCCGAGCCGACGCAGCAAGCGCTCGTCGAGCTCCGCCTCGAACCAGCGTTGTTCAGCGGCGAGGCTCCGGGCCTGTCGATTCGTGGTGGCTTCATCACCGCGCCCGATTCCCGCTGCCAGCGCACGCAGGTCGGCGCGTGCGAGGTCGCCGACTGCCCACAGGCGCTGATCGGTAACACCTACGCTGATCCCGGCAAGCTCGCGTTCTCACCGTCCGGCGGGCTGGTCCAGTTCACGCCCGGCTCGTCGTTCTTCTTCTTCGACGCCGACTTCGTCCCGTGGGCGGCGACCGATTCGATCACGCTCTCGGCCGCCGGCAAGGACGTGCCGGCCTTCGAGGCCACGGTGGCAAGCCCACGGACGCTCGACGCTGGCGAGGGGCGACCCAGCAACGGTGCGCCGATCGTCACCTCGCAACCGTTCAAGGCGACCTGGGTGCCGATCGCCGAGGACGTGCTCGTCGAGCTCCGCCAGAGCCGTGACACCGCGAACGGTCCGTTCGACATCATCGTCCGCTGCGAGGTCAACGGCGGCAGCGGTGCAGGCACGGTGCCCGCCGCGGCGCTCGGGAAGCTCCGCTCCACCGCCAGCGGTGGACTCTCCGTTCAGGTCACCGCGCACGCGATGCGTAAGACCCGCGTGGTCGCCGGCGACTTCGCCGTCACCTACCGCGTGCTGCGCTCGTTCGACGAGCACTTCTTCCACGACGTCCAGTAGCGTAAAGCCTCGCCACGCCCCGTAGGGTGAGCGCTCGCCACGGCAGCCGCGCTGTGATGGGCGCCCCCGCTACGCCGGTGCTGCAGCAGCGTTCGTAGTCGCGCGAGGCTGCGCAGCGGCGAACTCCCAGGGCATCACGTGTGCGGCGAGTGCCGCATCGATCCGCGAGAGCCGATGTGCGAGGGCATTCGCAAGGTCCCACAGCGTCTGCGAGGTCACGACGAGATCGTGCCGCTCGAGGATTCGGCATTGGCGCTCCAGCGGGACGTGATCGATCCACTTGTCGTCGGCGAACTTGTTGTCACCGATCAGGCCCGCGGAAGACTTGTCGAGCTGGTAGCCGGCGATCGTCTTCGTCGTGACGGCCTGCTTTCATGTGCACAGATCATCGATCGATATCCGACCGAGCTTCGCGAGGTTCCACGCGCGCGGGAAGCCATCTTCAGGTCTCGATCGTCGACTGTGTCGGCGATGGGCACATCAGTCGTCCGTGGTGATCACCTCGCACCGCCGCGCGAGCTCGGCCACCGCCTCCGGTCCAGCGTTCGCCGTCACGTGCTCGCCCAGCACGACCGTCTGCAGTCCGGGCAGCCGCGACGATCGCGCGACCGCGGCCACCCCGTGTGCAGCGACTCCGGTATTGCGAAGGTTCAGCACGCGCAAGCTGCGCAACACCGGCGACGCCGCGATCGCCGCCGCTCCCTTGCCCTCCACAGCCACACCCTCGAGTGACCATCTACGTAGGCCGGTGAGGTGGCTATCGGTGGCGAGCGCCGCAACGCCCTCGTCGCGCAGCGACGTATTCATCGTATTCAGGGTCTGCAGCCCGGCGAGGTTCTTACCCAGCAGACCCCGCACGGTCTTGTTGTTGAGCGTGCTCCCCAGCTCGAGCGCGCGCAGATCATGGAGGTCCGCCTGATCGAGCGCGGTCAGCTCCGCCGCCTTGAGCGCGCCAAAGTTCAGATCGATCGGATGCTCGGCGAGCACCGCCGCCGATCCCGCCAGGAACTTGGCGTTGGCCTCGACGATCTCGAGGAACCCGCGACGCCAGCTCCAGCTCTGAATATAAGGACGCGCTGACGCCAGCCACGCCTTGGCATGCGCGGCGAACAGCTCCATCTCGCGCGCGCGCAGCATCTCGGCGTTCGGCGGAGATGGATCGCCCTTGCTCGCTCCACCGCGACCATCGGCGCCCCACAGCCGGCGGCGCAACATGCACTGCACCTGGATGAACTCGCCGCGCGGATCGCCCTCGCTGCTCAGGTGATCGGCATACACCAGCCGTGGCGCATCGTCGTCGGGCTCGGCGATCACCGCCGCGAGCAACGCCTTGTCGACGTCACCTGTCTTCGGCGCGGACTTCGTGACTACCGGCCTGGCCGCGGGCTTTGCGGTGACGACAGGCTTCGCGGCGGACGTTGTCGCGGCCTTCGCGGACGTTGTCGTGGCTGTAGCCGCCTTCGCGGCGGCCTTGATTCCGGGCGTCGCAGCGCGGCTCGACGAGGCGGACCTTGGAGCAGCCTGCTTCGGTGTGGGCTTCTTCGGGGCTTGACGCTTGGTCACGAGTGGTACGGTCCTCCAACCCCTCAAACCCAGGCAAGGACGCGCACCGTCTCTCTACCTCGCCAGCTTGTGGGCGCTCAACGGCGCCGCGGCGGTGGCCGGCCGTACTCGCGCTGCGTGGCGGGCTCGACCAGAACGTGGTCCAAGCGGTGGTGCGCGTACCTCGCGGCCGTGGTGGTGGCGCACCATGCGATTCACCACCTGCCTATTCGCCACCACCCTCGTGGTCGGCTGCGCGGCGCCGGACGACGAAGGCACCGAGGATGTCCTCGCGCACATCGAGCGCACCACCGCCGACGGGCGACGTCGCGCCGAATCGCGCACGATGTTGATCGGGAATCTCGCTGGGCTCGCCAATGCCGATCGGTTGGCACCTGATCGTGCGACATCGCGTCAGTCGGTTTCGGGATTCCGTCTCGAGCGGGATAGAGACCGCGCGGCGGGCTTGAAACCTAGAACTCGAGCGTGCTGAGCACCGGACCGCGGGTGCAGTCGTCCTGGCAGTTCTTCGGGGTGAACGTACAGGCCTGGAGGAAGTTGTTGTCGTCGGTGGAGAAGTTGATCCAGTTGATCTCGTCATTCTTGGTCAACACGGTGGTCGCGCACTCCTCGTAGAGCGCGTCGACGGTGACCGCCGCGAAACCCTCATCGTGGCTGCCGACCTCGGCGCCCGTCTCGGTCCACTGGGTCGACTCGCCGCCGCTGACGTGCTGCGACTTGAAGGTGCGCTCGATGACGACACCCTGGGCGACCGTGATCGTGGTCTGGAAACCAAAGCCCGAGAACGACTGGAAGTCGCGGGTGTAGCGGTACGAGTTGTCGTGCTTGCCCTTCGCGGCATCGAACGAGACGCGGCTATCGGCGAGCTGCTCGAGGCGCTCCGCGTTGGTCGGCGAGCAGCGCCTGACCTCGTTCGAGCTCGACGCGAACGCGATCGTCGGACGCTGCGCCGGGATCGTGAACTTCACGAGCTGATGCGGGTTGGTGAACGCCTGGGTGACGATGCAGTCGTCGCCGGGGCTGGTCGCCTTGGTCTCGAGCAGGAGCGCGCCGAGGTTGGTGAACAGGGACACGCCGGTGATGCGAGCCGAGTAACCACCGGTGTTCTTGCTGCCCGAGCCGAAGAACGCGACCCACTCGGTCGAGAAGTCGATGTCCTTCGGAGCCTCGGTGCCCATCACGCGCTTCCAGGCGCTCTTCGAGGTGATGATGAAGGTGCCACCGCGTTGCAGGCGGTTGTTGGAGATGTTCTCGAACGGGAGCTCGGTGACAGACACACTGATCGCGTCGGCCTTGCCGAGGCCAGAGGCGTCACCCTCGAAGGGCAGCTCGCCCTCGGTGGTGTCGGTGGCGCAGGCGGTGGTGGCGAGAAGCGTCGAAGCCAGAAGGTAAGCAAGGCGCATGGGAGTTTCCTCGGTGAGTTGTTTAGGGGCTGTCTCTAGAACGTTGCGGTGCAACCTGCCAGTGGCGATCGGTGTTGCCACGGAGTGCGAGTGATCCCGCGTTTCAGAGGAGGAATGCCGAGTTGAGCGCTGGCACGCGAGCGCGATCGCGGCGCGGTCGCGTCCTGCCAGAAGACGTCAGCTCTGCGGCACCTGCGACACCACCAGGACATTCGTCGATCTCGATAAGTATTACTAATACCTGTATTAGCCGTACCCTACGGGCAGCAGTGTCAGATTGGGGCTCGCTCGGTCGAGCGCGAGTCACAGCTGCCTGTTTCCGATTCCGCCGCTGCGTGGGCTGACAAGCCCTGCACCCGGACGATCGTCACCGCTTCGAGCTCGTCGATCTCCAGATGAGAAGCGCTGGTTCGCTCGCCCAGCAATCCCGCCCGTTCGCCCCCCAGACAGACTAGCCTCGCTCCGGATCGATGACAGCGTGGCTCGATAGCTGGTGGCCGCAGCTCGTCTGGATCGGCGTCGCCGCGTGCACGTTGTTCGCGGCGGGCCACGCGACGCTGAACAAGCGTGAGGTCCGCGCCGCGACCGGATGGGTCGGGTTGATCGTGCTGCTCCCGGCGGTCGGCGCGCTGCTCTACCTGCTGCTCGGGATCAACCGGATCCGGCGCACGGCGAGCCGGGTGCGCGCCGGAATGCTGCGCTACGAGCACGCCAGCATCGCCCGGGTCAGCGCCGCCGAGCTCGAGCACCGGATGGCCCCATCCGATGCTCACCTCGCCGAGATCGCGCGCGGCATCGATCGGACGACGGACTGGCCGCTGCTCTCGGGCAACCGGGTCACGATGCTGCGCGACGGCGACGAGACCTATCCGGAGATGCTCGCGTGCATCGCGTCGGCGACGCGATCGGTCGCGCTGGTCAGCTATATCTTCGACAACGATCCTGCGGGCCGCCGGTTCGTCGACGCGCTCGCGGCGGCGCAAGCACGCGGGGTCGAGGTCCGGGTCTTGATCGACGACGCCGGTGCACGCTACTCGTTCCCCGCGGTCGATCGACTGCTGCAACGCCGCGGGGTCCGAGTCGCCCGGTTCCTCCGCGTGTGGGCACCCTGGTCGGTGGCGTTCGCCAACCTGCGCAATCACCGAAAGATCCTCGTCGTCGACGGCACGATCGGGTTCACCGGCGGGATGAACATCCGCCAGGAGTGCGTGCTCGCCGAAGCTCCCCGGCACCCCACACGAGACCTCCACTTTCGGCTCGACGGCCCGATCGTGACGCAGCTGATGGACGTGTTCGCCGAGGACTGGACGTTCGCAACGGGCGAGGTGCTCGACGGCGACGCCTGGTTCCCCAGCGTGGCGTCCGTGGGTGCGGTCAGCGCGCGGGCGATCTCCGACGGTCCGGATCGCGATCTCGATTGCATGCGCTGGGCGCTGCACGCCGCCATCGCCAGTGCGCGGCGATCGATCCGCGTGGTCACGCCGTACTTCCTCCCCGACGAACCGCTAATCACGGCGCTCAACGTCGCGGCGATGCGCGGCGTGGTGGTCGATCTCGTGCTGCCGCAGCGAGGCAACCTCCGGCTCGTTAACTGGGCCATGCAAGGCGAGCTGTGGAAGGTGCTGAGCCACGGCTGTCGGGTCTGGCTGAGCCCGGAGCCGTTCGATCACAGCAAGCTGATGACCGTCGACCAGACGTGGGCGCTCGTCGGTTCGGCCAACTGGGATCCGCGAAGTCTCCGGCTCAACTTCGAGCTAGGTGTCGAGTGCTACGACCGTGGCCTCACCGCCGAGCTCGACCGCTTCGTCGATGACCGGATCGCGGCAGCGCGCCTGATCGACGCCTCCGTGCTGGCCGCGGCCTCTCTGCCAGCGCGACTACGTAACGCCGCCGCCCGCTTGCTGGCGCCCTACCTGTGACTCGCGATCGATCTACCCTCGATCCGTACGACGTGACGCATCTGCGACGGTTGGTGTCAGCTTGCACAAGAGGTACGCTCTCCTCGGTGTCGCGCTGATGACGCTGATGGGATCGCGCATGCCGTCATCCGCACGCTCGTCTGCCGGTCCTGATCATTCGCCCGCCTCGTGACACGTGACGATCGTACACACCTAACTCGTGAGACCGGCATGCAGCTCTTTGCACGCGACCTGATGGAGCGAAACGTCCTGACCATTCCCGCGGCGATGTCGTTCCGCGACATTCAACATCTGTTCGTCGTGGCGGGGTGTCACGGCGCACCTGTCGTCGACGATGCTGGCAACGTCCTCGGAATCGTCTCCGCGATGGATCTACTTCGTGCTGCGGATCAGGCGAACGACGAGGATCGCGATCCGGGTGAGGACGAGCACCTCGGGGTCTCGACGCTGACTGCGACCGAGCTCGCCACGCCGGAACCGGTCTGGGTCGAGCTGGATGCATCGGCGTTCGAGATCGCGCAGGTCATGCGGCGCGAGGGCATCCATCGTGTTCTCGTGCGCCAGGACGGTAAGTGCGTTGGCATCGTGTCGGCGCTGGATCTATGTCGCGCGGTCCGCGAATGAGCGATTCGATCGTCTCGTCCGCACCATCCGACTCCCGCACGGCTTCCTGCGGAAGCGCAAATCTTGATGCGTCGCACGCTCGAATCGCACGAAGTGCGTAGCCGCGACGTTATCGCCGCTGCGTGCGCTGGCTACGTCCTTGCAGGATGAACGGATGTGTTGTTCCAACGGATTCCATGCCGGGGCCGATTTCTCGGAGCCGTCGTTGTTCGCCCTCCGCACCGCCATACAGCTCGCGATCGACTGCCGAGCGGAGTTGGTCCTCGTGCCGTGTGGCAGTCTCCGTTGCAGGGGTCCAGCGAACTGATCTTGCGAAACGAGCTCCTCGCCTCGGCGAAGCAACGGCCGCGAGCGTGTGGCGAAGGGAGTGAGCGATGATGTTCGAGCGTGTTCTCGTCGCGACCGATTTCTCCGCCGGCTCGGAAAGCGCACTGCAGGTCGCGACGCGGCTCGCGAAGCTCGCCGATGCCGAGCTCGCGATCGCTCACGCGTGGGAGGTCCCCACGGCACTCGGAACCGAGCTCCCCGCAGTGACCGAGCTGAGGGATGACGTGCTTCAGGGCATCGATGCCGCCAAACGACAGGCGGTGGCCCTGGGCGCGAGTCGAGTGTCGACGATGATTCTCGAGGGTGAGCCATCCCACGCGGTCGTCGGCGCCGCGGCCGACGGATTGTTCGACTTGGTGGTGGTCGGGACACACGGACGGACCGGGCTGTCTCGGGTCCTGCTGGGGTCGATCGCCGAGAAGATCGTACGGCGATCACCGTGTTCCGTCCTCGTCGTTCGGCCTGATGACGAGGCGAAACCCTTCACGCATGTCCTGTGTCCGACCGATTTCTCCGGGAGCGCGCAAGAGGCCCAACGACTTGCCGCGACGCTCGCGAACACCGAGAACGCGCGTCTCACCCTGCTGAACGTCCTCGAGCTCACGCTCTACGCGGGGCGCAAGGCCGTGCAGTACATCCAGTATCTGGAACGATCCGCGGGGGGGCTGCTCGACAAGGCACTCGCGGAGGTTCGGGCGAGCGTGCCTTCCGCCGCTGCGCGAACCGCGATGGGCTCACCCGGGGGGCAGACACTCGCGCTTCTCGACCAAGATCCGACGATCGATCTGATCGTGATGGGCAGCCACAGTCGCACCGGAATCAAACGCGTTCTGTTCGGTTCGGTTGCCGAGAAGGTCGTGCGCTACGCCCGGTGCCCGGTGCTCGTCGCGCGCGCACGACAGGCTTCAGTAGGACCGGATCGCGAACCCTAGCCGAAACGTACTTTCAGTCGCCGTGCAAGGGTTTCGGTGCGAGCGCATGCCTTGCGGTCGCGTCATCGTCGAGCGCGGTAGGATCCTCGAGCGCCCGCCGCCGAACTTCACCGACGAGCTTCGCCGCGTCACTCCGCGGCGGCGAGACCACGGGCTGGTGAAGCCGGGCGAGGACGTCGCCAATGCTCACCGACTGTAGCCGGTACGGCGGGTAAGTCCTGCGCTCCGTGGCGGTGGCGGGGCCTCGAGCGCGTGACCGGTCAAGTCGTGCCACAACGCCGCGATCGGCTTCGGCAAGGTTGCGAGGACATCCTTGATCTCCCCCTCGGAGATGTGCTCGACGAGCAGGTGGATCACCGCACGCAGGACATCGACCGGATCGAGGTGCTGGTCGCGCGCCAGATCCCGCTTGACCCGGGCGACCATTGCCGCGCGACTGCGGAGTTGCCCGGGATCGTGTTGGAGCGTCCATCCTTCATAGTAGATGCCCCGGATCAGCGTCGGCAGTTGCGCGCCAAGGTGGAGGACCTCGGCGGTCGGCAGACGATCGCGGATCGCGTGCAACCCGGCTCGAAGCGCATGAAGTGCGCGTGGATGATTGTCTGGCGAGATCGCGAGATTCTCGATCAACTCCTTCATCCAGCGGTTGGCAGTCTCGAGATGCGAGTCGAAGACTTGAAGTCGGGTCATGGGCTTCCTCCGGGGCGCGTGTGTCCGATCTCGAGCACGAAGCATGCCCAATGCACGTTGACGACACACGCAGCACGAATGCAGAGCTCTCCAAGAAGACCGAGCTCGAATTCGCGCTGGCCCGCAACGTGAACTCGTTAGCCCCATGAAGCGAATCGTGAGAGGGAATCGCCGGAAGGAAACGCGATGACGAAGCAAGTCTGGGACGAGCGCTACACGGCCGAGGACTACGTCTACGGGATGGAGCCCAACGATCTCGTGCGCACGGAGGCCAACCGCATCCCGCCCGGGCCCGTGTTGTGTCTCGCCGAGGGCGAAGGTCGCAATGCCGTGTTCCTGGCCGGGCTCGGCTACCAGGTGACGGTGGTCGATTACTCCGCAGTCGGCCTGCGCAAGGCCGAGCGCCTCGCACGGGACCGCGGCGTCGCGATCGAGCTCGTCGAGGCTGACCTCGCTACGTACGAACTGGGCTCCGGCGAGTGGAGCGGGATCGTCTCGATCTTCGCGCACGTGCCGGTGGCGATCCGACAGCGCGTTCACTCGGCGATTCCCGGGGCGTTGCGCCCAGACGGGGTCCTGATCCTCGAGATGTACCGTCCCGAGCAGCTCGAGCTCGGCACCGGAGGGCCCACCGATGTCGCCATGCTGCCGACGCTTGCGGAGCTTGAGCGCGAGCTCGGAGCTCTCGACCTCGTGATCGCGTGCGCGACCGATCGAGAAATTCACGAGGGTCGCAAGCATTCGGGTCGCAGTGCGACGGTGCAGATCGTCGGGATTCGTCGTTGATCGAAGAGGAGCCTCGTCCCGAGGTTGCTGCGCGCACTTCTGAAGGATCGAACTTCTCCGACGAGGCTCGCACGGTCTGTTCGATCCTGCTGCGGCTTCGTTCTGGAGCGAGCAGCGACACTCGCAGAGCTCGTCGATGGATCGCTCAGGCCTTGCCGTGGTCGCTGCGCCGGGTCGGCTGCGAGATGCGTCCATCCTCCATCTCGTAGGTCAGGTCGAACAGGTCGAGGGCCCGATGGTCATGGGTGACCACGAGCACCGCCGCACCTTGCTCGTGAGCGACGCGCGCGAACAACTCCATGACCGCGCGCCCACGTACACTGTCGAGCGCCGCGGTGGGCTCGTCGGCCAGGATCAGCGAGGGTCGATTTGCGAGCGCCCGGGCGATCGCGACGCGTTGCTGCTCCCCGCCGCTGAGGGTCTCGGGATACGCATCGGTCCGATGCCCCACGCCGAGGTAGTCGAGGAGCTCCATGGCTCGGCTCCGCGGTGCCTCGGTCCCGCCGATCTCGCAGGCGATCTGGACGTTCTCGCGGGCGGTGAGGAACGAGACGAGGTTCGCCTTCTGGAACACGAAGCCGAGGTAGCGCCGCCGAAGTTCGGCGACATCCGCCACCGCGACGCCGTCGACCACCACCGGCTGCCCCTTGAACAGCACCTGGCCGGAGTCGGGCAGCGCCACCAGCCCGAGTGCCTTGATGAGGGTCGACTTGCCCGAGCCGCTCGGCCCCAGCAGCGCTGCGACCGTTCCGGTCTCGAGCACGAGATCGACGTCGACGAGGGCGCGGACCTCGGTGTCCCCTGTCCCGAACATCTTGCTGATCCCGACCGCACGTACAGCCTCCATGCTCAGCCCTCCAGCACGCGGCCGGCGTCGACCCGAGAGGCGTGCACGACACCGAGGATGCTCGCGAGCGTCGCGAGCACGAACACCACGATCGGCGCGACCCACTGAAGGTCGGAGGTCAACACGACCCGCCGCGGGAAGCTCGGGTAGAGCAGCGTGCCGAGTCCAACCGCGATCACGTAAGCCAGGCCGCCGAGCAGCCACGCCTGCTGGAACACCAACCCCATCAGGCGCCCTGGGCTCGCGCCCATGAGCTTGAGGACCGCGATGTCGTGGGTCTTCTCGAGCATCATGTTGTAGATGACCATCATGACGATGACCGCGGCCGTGAGCGTGAGGATCACGGTGAACAGCCCGATCTGAAGCTTGGCCTTCTGGACCACGCCCTGCAGCAAGAGCTCGCGCTGCTCGGCGGTGGAGAACACGGTGACGTCGCCCCAGCCTGCGAGCACGCGGCGCACGTCGTCGAGCTGGTAGGGTGCGACGACGTTGACCAGCACGGCGTTGATGTTCGGCGCTGGCAACGCGGGTGATCGCCAACGCGGATCGAGGGGCAGGTCCTCGAGCGCGGGCTGCGCACGGCCGAGATCTGTCTTGCGGAGCCGGTCGAGGGTGCGTTGCCGTTCGGTCTGGACGGCCTCGTCGGGGAGATCATTGATCACGAGCTGGCTGTCGCGCACCGTCAGGAAGGCCACGGCCTCACCTCCTGAGGTCAGGGCGTGGCGGGTCAGGCCGACGACGCGATACGGCTCGCCGGCCAGGACGATCGTTTCACCGATCGAGATGCCGAGTGACGCGTCGACGACGATCTCTCCGTGCGCCTGCGCGAGCTCGCGCCCCGCGACGAGCGGGATGGTGTCCCCTCGATCCTCTGGCCACGCGAGCCCGACCAGCGCGAGCCGGTACTGACTGGCGCCGGCGCCCCGCTGGATGATCTGATAGGTGTAGGCGCGCGATCGTACGACGCCCGGGACCGCGGCGGCGCGCGCCTCGATGCTTGGATCGATCCGCGAGGCCTCGGCGAACGGCCCGAGCGTGCCGCGCTGCACGATCCACAGGTCGGTATCGAGCGTGCGCGTGAGGATGGTGGCGTCGTCGATGAGGCCGGCGTAGATGCCTTGCATCGCGATCACCACCGCGAACAGCAGCCCGAGCCCGGCCGCAGTACCGATGAACCGACCCATGTGCCGGCGCAGGTCGCGCGTCGCGAGGTTCATGGCGCCGTCCAGCGGCGGCCGTCGGTGAGGCTGCCGCCGGGCTCGAGTGCGGCGAGCACGGTGTCCCCCGCGTCGAGGCCCTCGACGATCTCGACGGCGTCTCGCCCGACGAGTCCGAGCTTCACTCGGGCCACTCCGATGCGACCGTCGCGGTCGACATGGCAGAAGGGTCCCTCGCTGTCTCGCTGGAGGTAGTCGGTCGGCACGTGAACGACGGCCGCCTTGGTTTGCGTCGAGATCCAGACGTCCGCGCGTTGTCCGATCGCGACGCGTCCGAGCGGCGCTGAGGGCGTCACCTCCACCAGGAGCTCGTGGGTCTGCCGATCGGATTCCCAGCCGACCCGCTTCACCGTCCCTGGCGTCGTGGCGAGGCTGCCGGGGCGGACGATCCGCACGGTTTGCCCCTCGTGAACATCTCGGAGCTGGGTCTCGTCGATCCACGCGTTCACATACACGCGGTCGGTGTCGACGATGCGCAGCACGGTCGTGCCCACGGCGACCGTGTCTCCGGGCTCGCGCAATCGGCGCGTCACGAGTCCGTCGAACGGAGCCAGGAGCGTGGCGCGCAGCGCGGTGACCTCGCGCTGCGCCACCCCACCCTGGGCGACATCGATCGACCGGGTCGCCTCGACCCGTTGTGCGAGGACGCGATCGAGATCCGCGCGCGAGACGCGAAGTGCGTCCTCGGCGATGTCGAGCTCGTGCTGTGCGATCGCCCCCTTGGCGAGCAACTCGCGGCTTCTCCGTGCTTCCCGCTCCGCGGCATCGAACACCGTCCGGGAGCGGTGCTCTTCCGCGGCGAGCCGTTGGAGCGACGTTCGCGCCGCGGCGACGCCGCTGGTCGCGGTCCGGAGATCGGCGCGGAGCTGGTCTGGCTGCAACCGCGCGAGCTCCTGGCCGAGGGCGACGCGCTCACCCTCGTCGACGAGGATGTCGCTGACTCGCCCCACCAGATCGAAGCCCAGCTGGGCCTCGCGGTCACTCTCGATGGTGCCGCGACCGAACGCCTGCTGCACCACCTCCCCCTGCTCGACGTGATGGACCCGCACCTTCACAGGCGCGAAGGCCTTGAGGTAGACCACCACCCCGAACAACGCGAGGATCACGGTCGCTAGGACCAGCGAGCGACGCCGGCGCCGCAGCCACGATCGACGCGGCACGCGCGGAGTGGACATCGAACCGTCGGGACTGGTCATGACCGTGCCCAGTGACGAAGCGCGAGGACATTCACGACTGCGGCCAGCGCAACGGCTTCTTCCGGAGTCACGATGAAAGTCCGGGTGTTGCTCGGAGCACCGCGCCGAGCCGAACACCATGACGCATGGGCCGACGAAGTGAAGCGCCCGGAGGCCGCGGACGAGCGTTCGCGGTCCGTATAGGAAACCTGCGTCCTCGACGACGGTCTGCCGTCGCAGTCGGGCCGGCGCTCTACAGGCTCGGGTGCTGCCATCATCACCCGACGAGCAACCGCCATGCCCGGGCAGCCCGGCTGAGCGGGCGTGCGCAGGTGCGAATCCCGCAGCGTCTGCGCGAGTGACTCTCACGACGCAATTCGTTCGTGATGCTCCCGGGCTGCGGATAGCTCGTCGAGTCCGACCACACGACGTTGATCTGCGACTACGAAGTCGTCGCTGCTCTTGAAGGTAGGCCAGTCCGCGCTCGATCGAGGTTGGACTTGGCCTTCACCTCGAGCGTAGTCGCGCAGTGCAGCGTGCGAACGGATGCGTTCCGCCCTGACTCATGGAGCGTTGGTCGTCGTAGTCCGGCTCGAAGAACTGCTCGTGCCGGTAGTGGAGGTCGCCACAGCGGGGGCATGCGATCGTCGCCGCGATGATGTCGAACGCGCCCATGCTCCAACCGCTATGCTCGCCGGAAGCGGAGCTCAGGTGTCCTCTCGCGACATCCGAACCAACCAGGACGTCGAGCTCATGACGGGAGGTGCAGCCGCTCGCCATCAGGGCGTCGCCCGTTGCGCGTTGATTCGTCGGAATCGGACCAGTCCAGGGAGTCGCCGTGAACCACGAGCGCCGACGGGTAGACGTCGTGGACCAGGACGACGGGCCCGTGTCGCCCTCGACGAGCCGCAGCGCCTGTCACTGCCGCCGACGAAGCTGCAGTGCCTTCTCCTCGAAGATCACCTCGCGGATACGATCGAGATCGAGCCCCTTCGGCAGCTTCGAGATCGCGTTTCGCTCGACGGTGAGCTGGCGGAGCTTGCCGAGCTTGTCGATCGCGCCTGCGGGTAGCGCCTGCAGCGACTTGTTGCAGCTGAGCTCGAGCACCTCGAGGTTTGCAAGCGCGCCCAGCTCGTCGGGAAGCTGCACGAGCGCGCAGTTCGCGATGCGCAGACGGGTGAGCGAGCGCAGTACGGGAAGCGTCCGCAACAGTGCTGCGAGGCGCTGCTCGTCGTCGAGGTGAAGGAGGACGAGCTCGGTCAGTGAGCCGAGCTCGGCAGGGAACGCGGGGATGAGTGCCGCACCGATCGTGAGGCTCTGCAGCGCGCAGCCGGGCGTCCCCTTCGTCAACCAGTTCGGGTTCACCTTCTCGCCCTCGAACATCATCTTCGAGAAACCCGAAATGGTGAGGACCTCGGCGATCGACAGCTTCGCGAGCGCGGCGTTGTTCGGCGGCTTCTTCGTACCCTTCGGTGCCGGCGGCGGAGCAAACGAGTCACCGCGTCCGAGCGCTGCATGAAGCTCCGCTGGCTCGCTCGGACCGACCCATCGATCGAGCAGCTTGCCCTTCGGTGCCTTCGCGAATACCGGCACGTCGCTCTCGACCCCGATCGAGACGTGCCGCTCGCGTGACGTCACCGCGCCGCGAAACACCGCGAAGCCCGCATCGGAGAGATCGAGGTAGAGCAACCCCGCGAGCTTGGTCGCGCCGAGGACCACGAGCTGGGTGTCCCATGCTTGCACGAGGTCGCTGGCAACCAGGTCGCCCGTGATGACGAGGATCGTGTACGCGTCGGCGGTGTAGAAGGTGAAGGCTCCGTCCACGGTGAGCGAGCCATCGAGAATGTAGATGCCATTCCCCTGCGCGTCGCATGCGAGCGGCGTTTGGTGCCGGACGTCGCCCTCGTGGACATACGTCGTCGGGATCTCGCCGAACAGGTCCTGTGCCGAGGCGCCGATGCCGAGCTTCGCGAACAGCTTGTCGAGCTGGTAGCCGGCGAGCGTCTTCGTCGTGGCGGCCGTCTTCCACGTACACACGTCATCGATCGACATTCACCGATCTTCGCGATGCTTCGCGGGCCGCGCCACTGGATGCGGCAGCCATGTCGCGGCGAGATGCAGGATCACCGTGCGAGGGCGAATTCGATCGCTGCCCGCGCAGCCACCACCTGGGCGTCATTGCACTGCTGGGGCGTTGCTCGTGGACTATCCGGATAGACCTCGGTCGTGGTCGTGTACGTCGCCTTCGTCATCCCGGCACACAGCCCAAGCGATGCAACGGGATAGTTGATCACTCCAGTGTCCACGACCGCCGAACCGATGATCTGACCGCGCGCATCCGCCGGGGCGATGTGCGTCACCTTCGCAACCGCGTCGATGATCGCCTTCTGAAATCCGGGCTGCGGATTCACGCTATCGCCCACCACGTAGAAGCCGTCGGGAATCTCTCCCGGCTCGTGCGGTGTGCCGTCCCGTGCCGCTAACGCCGGCCGAAACTCGGTCTCGTCGGTCTCGGTGGTCTCGTGCAGATCGCAGTGCACGAGCACGCGATCCATCACCGGCGCTACCAACCGCATCACCAACCCGGCCTCCTCTGCTGGAGCCGGCTGCCGGAACGAGCGATTGGGATCGATCGCGAGCGGGTTCCACCGGTGGATCCGCTCGTAGGCCCACGGGCTCACGCACGGGATCACGAGGAGATCGATCCGCCCGGCGTAGTCGTCGCCGTGCTGCTCGATGAACTGCAATGCGCCATGCACGCCGCTCGTCTCGTAGCCGTGCACGCCGCCGGTGATCAGGGCGAGCGGCAGGTCGGGGCGCCAGCCGCGGCTCTTGATCGCGAACAGGGGGTAGCGATCGGGTGCGTAGTCGAGCTCACCGTACTGCTCGACGTCGAACCTCGCGCGCAGGCGCTCGACAATCGTGAGCACCTCATCCTGGTAGCTGCGCTTGCGGGGTTGCAGTGCGCGCCACTGCGACTTCTCGGCGGGTCCCCACGGTGTGCCGGCTGTTCCGATCGAGTAGGTCACGCCGGGAGTCTATCGTGACGCGTTCAGTTCCACGCCTTGTATGCGCGCAGGTCGTCACGTCCGCGGGCGGCGTTCGATTCGCGATCAGCCGCTGATCGCGACGAAGCGAACTCCCAGGCGAAAGCCGGACCGCTACTCGCGCAAAGCGAGCCAGAACGTCGGCGCGGCGATCCACGGTCGTGACGAAGGTCGCGATCGACTGGGTCGCCGGCAAGCCGCACGGCTCGATGATCAATCGGCGATGCAGCGTGTGCTCGAGCTCGTCACGAAGCGGATGGAGAGCAATCCGTGCCGGGTCCGCATGGCGATGAGGTTCGTCAAGTTTGGCCTGCTCCGGCTGGTCTCGTGAGCTTCGTCCAGCTCGCCGAACGCGGCATCGAGAGCGCGAAGGCGCACGTCGTCTTTCAACTCCTGCCACGACGTGGACTCGAGCCGATGCTCGTGGGTCGGTTGCTCGCCCTGTTTCCGTGTGGCTGATGGATCGGTCGTCACGATGACGGATTGCGGGTTCGGATCTCGTTCGAGCTCGCGCATCTGAAGCGGCTCGGGACGTTTGGCTATCACCCGGACGATTGCTTGCTCCCTATTTCCAGCCGCGGGCGGTCATTATTTGCACGTTCGACTTCAATCCTTCGTTGATGAACGGCGCCTGCGCCCTCGCGATCTTCACGCTCATCCACGCTCGTTTCCAGGTCGCGAATTCGCCGAACAGTTGTTTGGTAGCGGCCCACGACAGACCGACGCGCGCGAACGTCTGTCCTTTCGGGACGAGCTTGGAAGCCGTTGCCTTCGGCTCCGTTCCGTTGCGCGGAAAGAAGAACGTCATGCCTTCCATCTGCTCCGGCGTACCGAAGCACCGCATGCCGAGCGCCTTCGCGGTCGTCCGCTGCTGCGCCGTCAACATCACGTAGAGATCGAGGCACGTCTCGGCCGCCTTCTGCTGTCGGCGCCAGGCGATCCAATCCTTGCGCTGCTTCGCCGTGTAGCCGAGAAGGAGGCTGTGCTGCGCCTCGGCCGAACGGCTCCAGCGGCCGTCTTCAACGAACGCGGTCTCCCACAGCGCATTCAAGGCAGGGATGCGCCAGGTCTGGTCGAGATGCATGGCATAGAGCGCCGGCTCCCAGCGATCCCTCGGGAGACCGGGGCGATTCTCGAGGACCACCGCCAGGCCACGCTCGAAGGCAGCCTCGAGCAATCCCGTGAAGTACGGGTCGCCGTCGGCGATGGAGGAGAACGCACATCCGGTCGCGACCATCGCCTTCTTGCGATCTCGTACCGCATCCCAAACCTCGGCCGGCCTCAGCTGCTTCGGCCAGTTCTTGACGGCCTCGAACAGCGATTGTGCATAGCCCTCCTCGACGCCGCCGAAAACGACAACAGCAGAGGTTGCCCTCTGCTGTTAAGTCGCGGAGCGGACGGGACTCGAACCCGCGGCCTCCGGCGTGACAGGCCGGCGTTATAACCGACTTAACTACCGCTCCAGAACTTCAGTTTTCAGTGACTCAGTAGGCGAAGCAGGGTTCGAACCTGCGACCACCG
>JBBQJJ010000044.1:0-32597 GCA_038325805.1 Haliangiales bacterium | reverse complement strand
GGCCAGGCGATCCAGAACATGAACATCGTGCTCGGCGTCGACGAGAAGGCGTCCCTCGAGGACGTGGGGAACTGGCCATGATCAAGAGTCCGCTCAAGACGATCGTCGTCAAGATCGGATGCGAGGTCGTCGGCTCGGGCGAGGCTGCGCTGCTCGGCAAGGATCTGCGCGAGCTGTCGGCAGATCACCGGATCGCGATCGTCCACGGTGGTGGGCCGCAAGCCACCGAGCTGCAGCACAAGCTCGGCCTCACCACCACCCAGATCGCCGGCCGTCGCGTCACCGATGCCGCCACGCTCGACGTCATGAAGATGGTGATCGCCGGCAAGCTCAACGTCGATCTCTGCGCGGCGTTGCTCGCGGCAGGCCTGTCGCCGGTTGGCTTGCACGGTGCCTCGGGCCACGTGGTGAAGGCCACCCGTCGCCCACCGAAACCCTACCCGCCTGCCGCGCCGGATCCGGTCGACCTCGGCTTCGTCGGTGATGTCACCGGCTTCAACCTCGAGCTGCTCGAGCTGTTGTGGACTGCGAAGTATCTCCCGGTGATCGCGTGCCTCGGTGCGGATGCCGAGGGCGGCACGTTCAACATCAACGCCGACCTCGTCGGCAACCAGCTCGCCGCGGCGCTCAAGGCGGATCGGTTGTTCCTGGTCACGTCCACGCCGGGTGTGCTCAAGGATGTCAACGATCCGGGCTCGCGGCTCGCGAAGATCACCGTCGCAGAAGCCAAGCAGGCGATCGTCGACAAGATCGTCACCGGCGGCATGATCCCGAAGCTCGAGGAAGCGATGTCGGTGATCGATCAGGGCGTCGGATCGATCCACATCCTCGGCAAGCTGTCGCCGGGTGACCTGGTGCGTGCCGTGCGCGAGCCCGGATCGGTCGGCACCACGCTGGTCGCCTAACCCCAGAGTTCGCCTGTGTCGATCCTTCGACCAGGCGAAGGATGGGGAACGGGGTGGCTCGTGAGCGCGATAGCGCGAACTCCTACTTCCAGAGCTCAGCCTGGAGGACGAAGCCGGAAGACTCGAGGTCAACTGAGGTGACCTCTGGGGGTAGACGGTGGTCGGATCGATTGATCGCCCATCGCGGCTGGCCGAGGATGGCCAGGATGCGCGCACACCTGTTCCTCCTCACGTGTCTTCTCGCTTGCGGCAAAGCTGACAAGGCCGACAAGCCCGACCCCAAGGCCACGCCCGAAACCAAGCCCGACCCCAAGGCCGCGTCTGGCAAGTTCACGTACCCACCGTCTAACCCCGGCCCGCACGAAGGGTTCGACCTGGCGGCGATCCACAAGAAGCTGCAGGGCACGTGGTTGCTCGGCGCCGCGCCGGGACGGGTTCCGGACGTGTGGTCCCTCGATGGCGACACGCTGACCCAGATCGACGGCAAGGGGAAACGCTCGACCTCGACGTTCCGGCTACTCGCCCCCTGCTACTTCGTCGACGGTGCACCCGACGGAAGCTCGGGCACCTATGGCCACTTCGCCCTCGACGGCGACACGCTGTACCTCGGACTCGGAGCCGCCGGCGTCGTCGAAGGCGAGCGCACGATCGGTTGCATGGCGGTGGGCATGTACGTGCTCGACAAGGGCACCTGCACGCGGTGGACGAAGAAGTCGTTCTCGAAGGCGGGGACGGACGAGTGGGAGAAGGAGCCGGGCGACTGCAAGTACTCCGACGACCACAAGACCTTCACGGGCGACGACACCAACAGCAAGCGCAAGCTGTACGGCGTCGAGTCTCTCAACGTGAGGGGCAAGGTCCTGTTGACCCTGCAGATGGAAGGCAACAAGGCCGAGCGGGTCGCGTCGCTCGACGCGGCGATCGCACGTCAGAAGACTGGAGCCGAACAGCAGGACGCGCTGACGAAGACCCCGACCGACCTCCCCTTCAAGGGCTGGGGGGTCGAGTCCAAGGCGCCGGCGTTCGCCGCCGGTACCGAGATCTGGGCGGCGGCGGTCAGCCGCGAGGGGCGCTGGGATCTCCGGACCTATCGCTACAAGTCGTTCGACAGCGATGCGGTCTGGGTCACCGGGATGGTCGATGCCTGGGCGCCGTCCGCGTTCGTCCACGAACCGGTCGCGAAGCCCGCGGTCGGCACACCGGCGCTGCTCGGGATCGGAGCGCTGATGCCGTTCGGTCGTGTGGTCGGCGTCGAAGGCGACAAGTTGAAGGTCAAGTACTGGCAGTTCAGCAAGGTGGCCGAGACCACGCTCGACGCCACGCGCGTACGCCCGATCGATCGCGGCTGGGTGTTCGGCGCGCCAGTCGCGTTCAAGCGCGGAGAATCCTGGGTCGTCGCGCAGCTCGTGTTCGAGTCCGGTGGCGATGCGTACGTGCTGGTCGACTCCAAGGTCGAGAAGGTGGCGAAGGATGGCGTACGTGTGATCGATCTCGCCGCGCGTCTCGCGAAAGGCTCGAAGGTGTGGGCCGCGCCGTCGAGCGGGATGTCGCTCGCGTTCACCGAGGGAACGATCCTCGAGGTGCTGGGCGACGGCCTCGGCTACAAGATCAAGGCCGGCGATCGCCTGCTCGAAGTCTCGTTCGCTCGCGTGATCTCGAAGCTGTGATCAGCCGAGCACGCCGCGCGGATCGATCGCGTGACGAAGCGCGGTGAGGAGTGCGGTGAACCCGGGCTCACCCGCGAGCGCGGGCGATTGCACGCCGAGCCGGAACGGCGGATAACCCGACTCGCTGGCGCGTGCGAAGGCGCGATCGTGACAGGCGCGAGCGCGCTCGTCCTCGCCGGGCACGTCGCGGTCATAGGCGATCTGCGCGACGGCGGAGAGGACGCGCGGCGTCACGGCGAGCAGCGCGATCGCCGGTTCGAAGCCGTCACGTGACAGCTCCTCCTCGTAGAGGTCGGCGATCGCGCGCGCGTGGCTGCCCTCGCACGGCACCGCGTGACCGAGCCACAAAAAGCCGCAGCGATCGCGATCGGGATCGAGCACGGCCGGCACTGGCATCCGCTTGCGCCAATACACCGCGGCCGCGCTGCGATCGTGTGGAACGCCGAGCATCGGACCGCACTCCTCGTCCGTGGCGGCCAGCGGATCAGAGGGACCGTCGCGGAAGGACAGCTCGGCGAGACCTCCAAGCGCGTGCTCGACGAGCCCGCGCAGCGCCTCCGCATGCAGCCGACTGCCCGCGTACAGCGAGATCGTGCCGTTCCATCGCCCGAAGCCTCCGCGCTGGCGCAGGTGCTCGCGAACAGCCGCGGGCAGTGGTGTGCTGGCCACGTCGTCCCACGGATACTGACCGGCAATCGCCATCGCCTTGAGGTCGTTCCACACCGGCACCGTGGCTGTGGTGACGCCGGCCAGTGCGAGCTCTCGCACCGCATCGATCACCGATGGCAACGCCGCGTCATCGGCGACCCGGAACGCCGCGAGCGAGAACTGCTTCGGATACGGCGCGAGCCAGATCGTCGCGCGGGTGACCACGCCGGGGCCACCCTGGCTGAACAAGCCATCGAGCGCCGGCCCGACGCCCCACTTCGCTAACGGCGCGACCGACGACCCCGCGAACCGCGCGAACCCGGTGTGCACGAGCTCGCCGTTCGGCAACGCCACCTCGAGTCCGCACAGCTGCCCGAACCGATCGCCGAGCGGTCCCGAGCCATCGCCGCGCTCGAGTGCATTCGCGAGCACGCTGCCATCCGCCGGCCCGCCCGTCACGCTCGCCCAGACGCGGGCGCGACACGATCGCAGATACGCGGCGAGCTGGCGAAACGTCACGCCGGGCTCGACGGTGACGTACGCGAGTCGCTCGTCGAAATCGACGATGCGATCGAGCCGCGAGAGATCGAGCACGACTGCACCGTCGAGGTGCGGCACGCGCGATCCATAGCCCCAGTTCTTGCCACGGCTAACCGGATGGACTCGAACGCCCTCACGACTCGCGATCGCGAGACACGTCGCGACCTCCGCCGCGTTGGCCGGCCTCAGCCACCCCGCGATCCGCTGCGTCGTCGCGAACGTGGCAACGGAACCCGCTGCCAGACGTTCGGACTCCGTCGAGACATGCTCATCACCGAGCAGCTCTCGCCACCGTGCGACCGCGGACTCCATCCGCCGAGGATATCGAACCCTCGCCCAGCTTTCGGACCGGGGGCATCACTAGTTCCGTGGCCGTGCGATGATGGAACAGATGGACGGTTCGGCGTTCTTCGCCCAGCAACTCGACCGCAGCGACGATCACCTCCAGCGCGCCCGCAAGCTCCTCGAGCGCGCGATCCGCGCACGCTGGGCCGACGGGATGCTGAGCAAGGAGTCGGAGGGCGGCTTCAGCTCGTTCCTCGGCCCCGCCGAGGTCGAGCGCCTGTTATCGAAGACCGCGCCGCCGAGGGCCGAGCCGATCACCGACCATCGCTACGATCCGCAGGGCCCGATCGGGGACATGGCGAGACGGCTCGGCCTGCAGTCGACGGAGGCGGATCTGCTCGCGGTGTTGCTCGCGTGCGAGACCGATCCGGTGAGCGCGCGGCTGGCGGCGTATCTCGCCGGCAATCCGAATGCGTGGGCGATGACCGTCGATACGCTGTTCGAGATCGCGTATCGACCACGGCGGATGGCCGTCGGCGAGGCCGCGACGCTGTTGCACGGTGACCTCGCACCGGATGGGCCTGCGCGGCGGTTGCGGTTCCTGCTCGTCGACGGCGCCGAGAGCCGGCCGTTCCTCGCGCAGGGTGTGCGCTTGCATCCGCGGACCACCGCGTGGTTGCTGGGCCGTCGTACGCTCGATTCGGATCTGACCGCCAACGCACGATTGATCGAGGAGTTCCCACCCGGCGAGTGCAACGAGGAGCAACTCGCGCTGGTGATCGCCGCCTTCGAGGCGCAGCGGAAGCTTGTCGCGCTGTCGGGTGCGGTCGGCAGCGGACGCGAGATCCTGCTGCGGTTCGCTGCGCATCGGTTGAATCGTCCGTTGCTCCTCGTCAGCGGCCGCGGGCTCGATGCCGATCGACTCGCCGGATCATTTCGCGAGGCCACGCTCCAGGGGGCGGTGCTCGCGTTTCGCGATGTCGAAGAAGCACTCTCTGCCGACGGCGCGAGGGCTCGGCTCCGCGAGTGTCTCGAGGTCTATCCCGGCAGCGTGGCGGTGATGGGGCTCGGCGACAGCCTGCCGTGGGTGACCGGGTTGCGCACGCCGCTCGAGGTCGAGATCGGGACGCTGCCGCATGCGGAGCGCGAGCGGCTGTGGCGGACGTATCTCGCGGCGCCGGGATCGACCCACCGACTCACCGACGAGGAGACCAAGGAGGTCGCCGGTCTCTACAACCTCGGCATCGGCGGTGTGGTCAACGCGTGCCGTGCGGCGGCGGAGATCGCGGCGACCGAGCGCACCACGGTCGGTCGCGATCACGTCGCGCGCGCGGTGCGGCAGCTCTTCGATTCGGATCTCAAGACCGTCGCGACCCGCCAGGAGGTCACCCAGACGTGGGACGACGTCGTGCTTCCGACCGAGCTGGTCGACAGCATCGTCGGGGTGATCGATCGCGTCGCGTTCCGCAACGAGGTGCTCGGCGACTGGGGCTTCGCGCGAAAGGTCGGCAAGGGCCATGGCCTCGTGCTGCTGTTCTCGGGACAGCCAGGCACCGGCAAGTCGATGGTGGCCGGCCTGATCGCGCGCGAGCTCGGCCTCGATCTCTACGTCATCGACCTGTCGCGCATCATGTCGAAGTGGCTCGGCGAGACGGAGAAGAACCTCGCGCGCGCCTTCGATGCCGCCGAAGCGGGGCACGTGCTGCTGCTGTTCGACGAGGCCGATACCGTGCTCGCCAAGCGCTCGACGGAGATGCGCGGCGCGAACGATCGCCACGCGAACCTCGAGACCAACTTCATCCTCGCGCGGCTCGAACAGTTCAAGGGCATCTGCGTGTTCACCACGAACATCGCCTCCGCGATCGATCCTGCCGTCGCACGCCGGCTCGCCGCGAACATCACGTTCCCGTTCCCCGATGCAGAGGCACGCGCGGAGCTGTGGCGCCGGATGATGCCGGCGGAGGCGCCCACGTCGGGTGCGATCGACTTCACGAAGCTCGGCAAGCAGTACGAGCTGACCGGCGGCTACATCAAGAACGTCGTGCTGCGCGCCGCGTACTCGGCGGCACGCGAGCGCAAGTCGATCACGATGGCACACCTCGAGCGTGCCGCCCGCGCCGAGTATGGCGATCGCGGCGCACTCACCGTCGGCGGCCGGCTCACTTGAACCAAGCCCCTTCGACCAGGCGGTTCAGATCAAGGTTTGCGCGAGAAAGCTGCTCGCGTGATCGAATGCTTCGGTCGCGCAGTCGCGCTCGTCAGCGTCGGCGGGACGCGTGAAGAACCCGTCGGCGCAGCGGAAGTTGTGGATCATCAAGCGCTGCATCGCCGGCTCGATCCGCTTCGACATCTCCACGCACATCTCATCGCTCATCGGGCTGGTGATCTCACCACGCAGCACCATGATCGAGCTGCGCGTCCGCGCCAGCTTGACGCCCTTGCGCGGCCCGGCGCCACCGGTAGTGACGACGCAGTCGATCTGCGGCAACCGCGTGGCCGCTTCGATCGCGATGCCCGACGCGGCATCGATCCCGAACACGCCGAGGCTCCCACCGGCGAGCTCCTTCAAGTACAGCAGCGCCGACGCGATGTCGTTGATCGCGATCTCTGGATCGATCGTCTCTCGCCGCGCCGCCGCCTCGGCCGCATCCACCGCCTTGCCACCGCGAATCAGGTCGATCGCGACGACGAAGTAGCCCATCTCCCCGAGCGGACGTACGAGCTTGGTCTCGACGCCCTCCGTGACGCCCCACTCGCCCGCGACCACCAGGACGCCGGCGCCGTGGCAGCGCACCGCGACCTCGCCATCCGGCATCACCCGCAAGGTGTGCAGCGGCTCGCCGTCCTCTTGCTCGAGACGCTTACGTTCCTCGTACAGGCTCATTCGGCTTCCCCCCGGCGAGGATGACGAGCCCGACGAGGATCAGCAGGATCCCGACGGGCAGCAGGATGTAGAACCACAGCTTGGAGCTCGCGATCAGGTACGACTGCGCCGGATCCTCAGGGCTGTAGTAGACCTGCGGCTTGTCCGGAATCACCGAGTCGACGAGGTCTCGCATCTCCGCTTCATCGCCGTCGGTGTGCGGCAGCATGAAGACCTGATCGCTATTGTACGACTTGCCGTCGACGAGATAGGCGTAGACCACGCGCGGCTCCTTCCGCCACGCACGCCGGCCGGGCTCGAGGTGCCGCTCGAGCACCCTACCCTCGACCGACGGCCAGTCGCTCTTCGCGCGGATCTCCGAGGTCGTCGTGCACGCGGCGATGATCGAGGCGAGGCCGAGGAACACCGTCACCCCGGCGTAGATCCTCCGCTTCATTTCGCCTGACGCGCGAGCTGATCGAGCGCCTCGCGCGCCCGTGCGACGTGCGGGCTATCGGGTGCGTTGCTCGCGATGATCTGGTTCAGCCGCGCCTTCGCATCGGCGACGTTGCCGGTGCGCGCGTGCAACCCAGCCTCGTTGTAGAGCAGATGCGAGTTCCCTCGATGACTCGGCGGCACGATCACGATCAGCTTGGCCGCGCGCTCGATCGCTGCGGCGGTGCCCTCCTCGAGCAAGAGCGAGCTCACGTTGATCGCCGCTTCGATCCGCTTGGGATCGAGCACGAGGGCGTCGGCGTAGAGCTCGATCGCGAGCGAGCGATCGCCGGCTTGCTGCGCGAACAAGCCGTCGAGATACAGCAACGTCGCGCGGTGCTCGGAACCGCACGTGCTGCGATCGATGCCGGCGAGCAGCTGCTTTGCCTCGGCCTCGCGATCGATATCGAGCAGCGTGCGCGCGGCGATCAACCGCGACGCGACCGGGCGGCTCGGTGCATTCGCGATCAACCCCTGCACCGGCTCGTCGGCTTCGGCGGTCATCCCCGCGGGCGGATACTTGCCGCCGGTGATCTGGCGAACGATGTGAAGGCTCGCGAGAGCGAGCGCGACCGAGACATCTCCCGGTGGCTCGCCTTGGCGCGACAGATCGAGCGCGGCCATCGCGCCCATCCACTTGCCGAGGTCGACGAACATCGCGACGAGCTGCTGGATCGGACGCTGATCGCTCGGCCGGCACTCGAACGCACGCGCGTACGACTGGATCGCCTGCCCGTGGTCGCCGACCTTGACCGCCGCGTTCGCGAGGTTGGTGTGCGCGTCGGCGTCGTCAGGCACCTCGACGACCACTTGCTTGAGCACCGCCATCGCATCCTCGGCGCGCCCCGCGGCGAGCAGGATGCCGCCGAGACTCGCGCGGCTCTTCGCACTCGGATCGAGACCAACCGCGCGTCGTGCTTCGTCGATCGCACCCTGCGGATCACCTGCGAACAGCTTGGCCGCCGCCCACAGGTGATGTCCCGCAGCGCCCGCGCCGAGCTCGATCGCCTGCTTCGCGTGGTCGGCGCCTGCCGCAGGATCTTGCCGGGCCAGCGCGACCTGCGCACTGCCCAGCTCGCGATCGACACCGGTGACGGTCTCGACCAACGCGCTCGCACCGGCAAGGTCACCGACGGCGAGCAGCGCTCCAACCTGATCGACGAAGCTCATGCACCCGACTATACGGGTGCGGAGCTTCGAACTACCAGCTGGAGACCCAGTTCGCGAAGTCCGCGCCGGCGCGATACGTACCCTTCGCGGTGTTCGCGGCGGCGTTGTACGCGTTGCGAGCGGCGTCGGCACCGGCAGACAGCAGCTGCTTCGCCTTGGTGACGGTGTTGTTGAACATCCCGAAGAACTGCTGCACCTGCGCGCCCCACGAGAACCAGCCCGCCTCGAACGGCTTGCCCTTCTCCCACTTGAGCCCGCCGAACGTACAGATCGGGTCGACCTTACCGAAGTCGAACTTGTAGTCGAGAATGCCGCCGGCGACCTTGCAGCCGATCGTGAAGTTCGAGCCGAGCTTGATGCCGCCTTCGAGCTTCCAGCTGTCCTTGCTCTTCGTGTACTCGAAGCCGCCACCGATCTTGCCTTCGATGCCGCCGTACAGCGCCGCGAGCTCCTTGTTGCCGTAGGTGAAGCCGATCAGCAGCCCACCCTCGACGCCGATGTTCGTCTTGAGAGCTTGGTCTTTCCAGTCGACGCCACCTGCAGCCTTGACCTTCACCGACGGTTCGATGGTGAAGAACAGGCCGGGAACCGCCGCGATCGGGATCGGGGGCGGTCCCTTGTCCCACAGCGTGTACTCGTAGGACTTCTCCATTCCCTGTGGGCTGAACGACATGCCCATCGTGTATTTGGAATCGAGTGCCGGGCCCTTACCCTTGCGAGCGGGACCCGCGTTGGTCACCGGTGCGTGGCCGGCGTGGCCTTCGCTCTCGGCCTCGCCCTGTTCCTTCTCGCCCTGGAGACCCGCGTGCGCCGGCTTGCCCGAGCCGACCGCGGCTTCGACCTGTTCGGCCTCGGCTTCGCCCTCGGTCTCGACCTCACCGTTGTCGACGCCGTGCGACTTCTTCGCCGGACCTTTGCCGGACTGCTGGATCACGTGGGTCAGCTCGTGCGCGATCAACTTCTTGTCGGGGCTCGCCGACTCGAACGCGATGTCATTGCCCATCGCGTAGGCGTGCGCACCGAGCGCCTTGCACGCGGCCTGCGCTCGCTCGTCGGTGTGGATGCGAACCTGGCTGAAGTCAGTCTTGAATGACTGCTCGAGCTCGCCGCGGAACGGCAGCGGTTGACCGCCACCCGAGAAGCCACGCGCCGCGATATCGGCCGGGCGACCCTTGCCCGCCTCGGCTTCGCCGCCTTGGTGCGCCGCGTGCTCTTCCTCTTGGTCAGCCTCGTCGGATTCGTGCTCACCGACCTCGGGCTGATGCGCCGCGGCCTTGCGTGCATTCGCGGCTTTCCGCGCGACCGAGCGGGCCATGTTCATGGCCTGAGCACCACCGAACGGGCTTTCTTGTTCGCCACCACCCAGCGGTGACGAGCTCTGCTGCTCCATCTGCTCGACGTTCGACATGGTCCTCGCGCGTGGAAAGAGAACCCATAATACGGAAACCGCAGCGGCTTTCCCCTCGCGGACTTACAGGACTTCTCGCTCCTGATCGCGAGCGCTCAAGCTGCTGAAATCACAGCTCGCTCGTCGTGATCTCGACGCCTATCGGGGGTGCTACGGCCTTCATCAGCTTCGTGCTGCGCTTGCCGCCGTACGAGATTGGTACGATGACGCGAAACGTCGAACCCTTCCCGACCGTGGAATCGAGCTCGACGGTCACCCCGAGCAGGCTCGCGAGCCGCGCCACCAGCGCGAGTCCGAGCCCCACGCCGCCGAAGCCCTTGTCGTCTCCTGTCGCGGCTTGTCGGAACGGTTCGAAGATCCGCCGGCGATCCTCGGGCGCGATGCCGATGCCGGTGTCGGCGACCGCGAGCTCGACTGCATCGCGCTCGATCAGGTGGCGCGCGCGGAGTGAGATCCGACCGTTGTCTCCCGTGAACTTCACCGCGTTGGCGAGCAAGTTGATCAGGATGTGCGCGAGCCAACGCTCGTCGGATTCGACGTCAGGAAGATCGCCAGGCACGTCGGAATCGAGCGTCAGGTCCTTGGTGCCGACCACCCACGAGGCCGATGCGGTGACGCGATCGACGAGCTCGCCGATATCGATCGTTCCCGGTCGCGCGTCGAGCTTGCCCGCGTCGGCGCGCGCCAGCGCGAGCACGTCGTCGACGAGTGCCAGCAAGTTCTGGGCGGAGCGCTTGATCGACGCGCATGCCTCCTTCTGCTTGTCGGTCACCGGTCCGTAGACGCCGGCCGCGATCACGTCGGCGAGCCCCTGGACACCGTGGATCGGCGTGCGCAGCTCGTGCGTCATCGACGCGACGAACTGGCTGCGCTGTGCGGCCGCGGCGATCGCCTCGTCGGTGCGCTTCTGCAGATCGACTTCCTTGCGACGCAGAAGGCGCAGCGTCGCCGACGAGAACCACGCCGGCACCCCGACGACGAGCGCACAGTACGCGATCGCGATCACCGCGTAGCCCACCGAGGGAACCTCGCCCGGCGCACCCGGCACCGACGTCGGTGGCAACACCCCGATCGTCATCAGGATCAACATCGTCGCGAACGCCACCACGATCACGCCGGCCATCAGCAGCGTGACGCCGAGGTTGGAGAGCAGCGAGAGGACCGCGACGATGATCACGTAGGTCGGGAGCAGCGGACTGTACGGACCGCCGGTGAAGTACATCGCCGCGGTCAGCAGCACGACATCGGCGAGCGTGTTGAGGCCTTGGGTGACGAGCACGCTGCGCTCGCGCGCGAGCCCGATCAAGGCCAGCGTGTTGGTCAGCAGCTTGAGCCCGACGAGCCACGCGAAGGCCCATCGCCACGGCGTGAGGTCGAGGGCGGCGGCGGCCGCGGCGAGCACGGCGAAGCCGACTGCGATCGCGAAGCCGCTGTAGATGCCGTAGCGCAGCCGCGTGCGGTGCGCGGGCGTGGCCATCTCGGCGATCGACGCCTCTAGATAGCCGAGGACGTTCAATCGACGCTCATTGCTCGCCGAGGAGCGAGCGGACCTGCGAGAGCAGCGCCGCGAGATCGAACGGCTTGCTGAGATAGCCGTCGGCGAGCGTACCGAGCTGGATCGTGCGGTTCGATTGATCGCGATCGTTGTAGACCGCGCTCATCAACAGGATCGGCACGTTCTTGCCGCGGCTCTTCATCTCGCGGACGCACTCGAAGCCGTTCTTACGCGGCAGCTGGACGTCGACGAGGCACAGATCCGGACCATCGCGATCGAACCGTTCGATCCCCTCGGGCCCGGTCGACGCGGCGATGGTCGTGTACCCATTCGCCGCGAGGAAGTCCGACAGGATCATCGGGTTGATCGGGTCATCCTCGACTACGAGGATCTTCTTCACCTGCCTACGGTATCAGCTGAAGCGGTTCGACGGTACCGGACCACCGGCCCACAACCGAGACCGCGGTCCGGGCGCCGGCGGCCAGGCGGCCTGGACGAGTGCAGCCCAGCGCTCCGGTTGATCGGCCTCGAGCTCGGTGGCATCGAGCCCCGGGCTACCCGCGATCTCGGCGGCGATCACGTCGGGCGTCCGGAGATCCGGCGACGAGGCGCGGACCTCGCGCGTCTCGGGGTCGAGCTCGGTGACCTGGCCCCACGGGGCGACCAGCGTCTGGTAGAGCAGCGTCAGGACATCCGGCGCGACCGGGATGTCCTGCGTCCACGGGCAGGCGTGCGCGAACACGATCTGCCCCTCGCGACGCTGCACCAGCCGCGCGACGTCTGCCTCCGCCACCTCCGCCAGATCATGGATCGCGACGAGCCCCGGCGCCGGCACGCCGATCGCGGGCCACGGCACGTACGGGATCCCGAGCTTCTTCGATGCGGCGAGCGCGACGATCTCGTGGCCTCGACCAGGCGGCGCGTAGACGCACGGTAGGTTCAGGCCGCCGACCAGCTCCTTCAAGCGATCGAGCCCGGTCGCGATCCGCGCCAGCGAATCGGCGAGCCACGCATAGCGGCCGTGCATCGGCTCCTCGAAGCCGTACGGCGATTGATGGACGAGCAACCCGCCCGACAACACGTAGTGCCAGCCGCGCAGGTCGCGGGTGTCGAGTGGCATCGCGCCGGTGACGCGATCCGCGCGCGCCGAGATCGCCGCGATCGTCCCCGCCATCACCTCGTCCTCGGGCGAATCCGGCGCGAGGTCCGGCAGCGCCTCGCGGGTCAGCTCGAGCTTCCCCGACATCGCCGCGTTGAAGGCGTAGAGATACCGGCACAGGAAGCTGCGCTGGCGGAGGGTCGCGTGCTCCGACAACACGTCGAGGGCGTCGGGATATGCGAGCGCACTCTCGAGCGCGGAGACCAGCTCGCAGACGACTTCCTCGCTCTCGCCGACGAGCCCGAGGCAGCGCCACAGGATCGAGGCCGCGATATCGGGCGCGCCGGCGTCGATCAGCGCGTAGCCGAGATCGTAGAGCTGATCGGGGCTGTCTGGATCACCGAGAGCCGTCAGCGCGAGGTCCCGCACCTGCTCCGCTCCGCGCCGACCCGCGAGATCCGCGACGACGCCGAGCCACCGCGGCAGGTCTCGCGTCATCACGGTCTTCCCCGCCGGCCAGCCGAGCCGCTGACGCAACTTGCCGAACGCCGCGTGATCGTCACCGGCTTCGATCAGCCGATCGATCTCGACGATCTCGACGATCCCCGGCGGTTCGAGGTCAGCCATGGGTGAGACGCACCGAGGTTGCCCACAACGCCTCGCGAGCCGTCGCGTCGCGGGAGGAAGTCGACGATGGCGTGGCGCTGCCTTCGCTGAAGTACGTGCCCGACGGATCGTCGACGGAGATTGCCCCGGCGAGCCGGATCGGCGTCCTCGCACCCGACTCCGTCGTGCCGCCGGCGATGGGACCGAAGCCCTGCCGCAGCAGCTTGGTGCCGATCACGCCGGGATGCAGGCTGTACGCGACGAGCGTGGACGGGTCGTGCTTCTCGGACAGCGAGATCGCGTGCATCACGTTCGCGAGCTTGCTCTGCGCATACGCCGCGTAGCCGGTGAACGCCTTGTCGAGCGACAGATCGTCCTGGTGAATGCGACCGCGGGTGTGCGCGATCGAGGACACGTTGATCACCCGCGAGGGCGCAGCGACGGCGCTCGTGATCAAGCGCTCGGCGAGGAGCTCGGTCAGCAGGAACGGCGCGAGGTGATTGACGGCGAACGTCAACTCGACGCCGTCCTCGGTCAGCGTGCGCTCGTTCGCGAAGATGCCGGCGTTGTTGACGAGCACGTGGAGGTGCGGAACGCGCGCGAGGATCGCGGCGGCACCCTTGCGCACCGCGGCCTGCGAACCGAGATCGAAGGAGATGCCCTCGAGATCAGCGCCCGGCAATTCGCCGGTGAGCTGCTCCAGCACGGCATCGACCTTCCCCTTGGTCCGGCCGTGGAGGATCACCTTCATGCCCGCCGCGGCGAGCGCACGCGCCGTGGCGCGGCCGATGCCGTCGGTGCTGCCGGTGATCAGGACGGTGCGCGGTTCCACGCCCGGACCATAGGCAGGGATTTTCCCTCCGTGCAATCGGTCAGCGACGCTTCGCGAGCAGTCTCGTCAGGGCCGGCGGCACGCGCCGTTCTGGCATCGAGTCTCGGGGCTTTTCTATCACCGGAGGTAGTGGAGTTACGCCCGTCCACGCCTCGAGCTTGGCAAACGCGGCATCGCGATCGGCATCGTCCAGGCCATTGATCCGGGATCCGTGCGAACCCTGGCGCTGGACGAGCAGCAGCGAATCGCTCGCGTTGCCGAGGGTGTACTGGCCGCCCGACCACGGGTCGAACTCGCCGTAGATGAACAGCAGGCGATCTCCCTCGGTCTGGACCCAGGTATCGATGTCCGTCATCGCCGCGCCGTCGTCGTAGACCGGCAGGTCGGGCGTCGGCAGCGCGCCGTCGTAGTCCGCGTCGTCGTAGATTGTCAACGCGTCCAGGTAGGTCGCGTTGTTCGCGGGATACCCGAGCTGGGCATACGCCTGGTAGTAGTACGCCTCGAACGCGGCGACCTGGTCGTCGTCGGAGTCTCCGATCGGCGCGACCTCGTCGAGGAAATCGAACACCTCCGCGTCGCTCGCCGTGACTGCTGGGACATCGCCGCAGTACTGGACGCCGTAGTACTGCCAGAACGCCCACTCGACCGAGGCGATCGAGACCTCGACCGCGGGACCGAGCTTGATCCGGTTGTACGCGTGGCCGGGTTGCGCGCCGGCCCGGGCTTCGATCATCGCGCGGCGGTTCTGCAGCATCTCGATCGCGAGGTTGCGCAGCGCCGTGCGGCAACTCGACGGGCCGATGTCGTCGACGAACGTGGTGTACCGCTCGTCGGGCGCGGCGAATGAAATCGGCGCGACGTACGGCACCGTCCCGTCGACGTCCTCGGGGTAGAACCGGCGGTGGTAGGTGGCAGTCATGCCGCCCTTGCTGCCACCCGTGGTCAGGAACGCGCCGGGGTAGATGTCGCGCAGCGCCGCGATGATGACGTGCTCGTCGTCGGCCATCTGCTTGATCGTCAGCTTCGACCAGTCCGCCGGATCGGGCCGTGACTCGCCAAAGAACCGGTGCTCGATCGAGATCTGATTCGCGATCAACAGGTTCGTCAGCTCGACCGGTCGGTCCTCGTAGTAGTCGAAGTACCCCGACGTCAGCACGATCATCGGCGCGTCGAGGCCGCGATGGATCAGCGAGACCTCCTGCTGGAAGGTCTGCCCTGCGGGTTCCTCGTGGTCGACGGGCTGGGTGAAGTGGAGGACAAAGTACGTGACGCCCGGGGTCGCCGTGTCCGTTTGCTCGACCGTCACGCCCGGGATGGCCTCGAGGCGCTCGACCAGGTCCTTGGGAGCCTCGGGCGTGGGGTCATTGCTACAGGCCCACATCGACAGGGCAAGGCACGCCAACGCTCGTTTCACGTCGCTACCTTGCCATGCCCGGGGCCTCGGACGATCTGGCAGCTTCCAACCAGATGCAACGTTGCCGCGGCGCCCCTCCGTCTGGTAGGCATTCGCCCCTATGGCACTCTCCGTCGGGATCGTCGGCCTACCGAACGTGGGCAAGAGCACGGTCTTCAACGCGCTGACCGCCGGCAAGGCCGAGGCAGCGAACTATCCGTTCTGCACCATCGATCCGAACGTCGGGGTGGTCCCCGTGCCGGACCCCCGCCTCCAGCGGATCCAGAAGCACATCCCCACCACGAAGGTCATCCCCGCGATCGTCGAGATCGTGGATATCGCCGGCCTGGTCAAGGGCGCGTCCGAAGGCGAAGGCCTCGGCAACAAGTTCCTCGCGAACATCCGCGAGACCAACGCGATCTTGATGATGGTGCGCTGCTTCGACGATCCGAACGTGATCCACGTTGCGGGGTCAGTCGATCCGATCCGCGACATCGAGATCATCGACCTCGAGCTCGCGCTCGCCGACGTCGAGAGCGCCGAGAAGCGACTCAAGAAGGCAGCGGGAGCGGCGAAGACCGGGGCCAAGGATGGCAAGATCGAGCTCGCGCTGATCGAGAAGGTCTGCGCGCACCTCAATGCCGGCAAGGCAGCGCGGTCGCTCGACCTCACTGACGATCAGCGCAAGGAGGTCGGCACCTGGGGCCTGATCACCGCGAAGCCGGTCCTCTACTGCTGCAATGTCGGCGAGGGGGACCTGCCGAAGGGCAATGCGTGGAGCGATCTGGTTACCGCACGCGCCAAGACCGAACAGGCTGGCGTCGTCATCCTCTGCGGCAAGGTCGAGTCGGAGCTTGCCGAGCTCGCCGAGGAGGATCGCGGCGAATTGCTCGGCTCCTACGGCCTCACCGAGCCGGCGCTCGCGACGCTCGCTCGCGAGTGCTATCGCCTGCTCGGTCTGCAGTCGTACTTCACGGCCGGCGAGAAGGAGATCCGCGCCTGGACGATCCGCAAGGGTGCGATGGGTTCCGAGGCCGCCGGCGTGATCCACACCGACTTCGAGAAGAGCTTCATTCGCGCGCAGGTCTACTCGGTCGACGACCTCGACGCCTATCACAACGAAGCGGCGATCAAGGCCGCCGGCAAGCTGCGGATCGAAGGCAAGGAGTACGTCGTCCAGGATGGCGACGTCATGCACTTCCTGACGTCAGCGTAGCGCACGAGGGTAGACTGAAGCGATGCGCCTGCCCGTGCTGGTATCTCTCCTCGGCCTGGGAGGAGGCTGCGGCAGGATTGGCTTCGAGTCCATGGGCTCTGACGTGGGCGATGCATCGCTCGATAGCGGGAGCCTGGATAGCGGGAGCCTGGATAGCGGGATCCTGGTTGGCTGCAGCTTGCGGTTGGAAATGGAGGAAGCGGTGTGGACCGGTGCCGCTGGTGAGGTGGGTGACAGCTGCGGGGCCAATCACGGGACGGCGACCAACGGCGCCATCGCGGTGACAGATCCGACCCGTGGCCGGGTCGGTAAGTTCGTCGGAGGCACCAGCTGCGTGACCGTGCCCGACGCCCCTTCCCTGCGGATGAGCTCCGCGCTGACTGCAAGCGCCTGGATCCGGCCGAACATCCTGTCCCCGAATTCATTCGGGGTGATCAGCAAGCGCCGGAGCTTCGGCTCGGGCTCGGAGTACAGCGTGTTTGTCTGGGCCTCCGCGGCGGGCACCGGGCCGACGAATCATCTCTACGTCGACATCGCGGACGAGAGCGATCGGATCGACGATCCGAACACCGACTATCCGGACAGCTGGCGACAGATCACCGTGGTCTATGACGGCACCTTGCCGACCGATCAGCGGACGATGTTTTACGTCGATGGCACCATCGCGTTCGTCGCGCCTGCGCAGGAAGCGTCGATCCCGGTCCCCGCGAGCCCCGCCGATCTCGCCATCGGATGCCTCCCCTTGGACGGGCCGGCGCAATCGATGGTCGGCTTGATCGACGAGGTCGTCCTGTGGTCGCGGGCCCTGTCGGCCACCGAGGTTTCGTCGTGGTACCTCGCGACTCGGCGTTGATCAGAACCTGCCGCGCAGCGACATCGAGTACGTCATCCCGCGCGTGTCGAGCTTGCCGATGCCGGCGAAGGTCGTCGAGATCGAGAGCTCCTCGTCGGGGCGATCGCCCGGCAGCGCGTGCAGCTCGGTCGGCACCGTGACGATGTAACCGACGTCGAGGCCGAGCGAGACATCGAGCCGCTTGCCCTCGGTGAAGCGCAGCTCGCCGCCGAGCGAGGCCGCCAGGTACGGCGACCAGTGGGCGTCGTCCGCGGGTGTCATCTCGTCCTGCTCGACGCGCAGCGACGTCCGCGCCATCCCGAGCTCGGCCTGGCCGACGACGGAGAACCAGCGGAAGATCGGCGCGTCGGTGCGAATGCCGCCACCGAGCAAGTGCTGCTGCAGCACCGTGTCGAGGGTGCCGAACATGGTGCCAGCGGCGGCGCCGTAGACGTAGCGAGCGAACAAGCCGAGATCGAGCTCGCGATGCTTCACCGTGGTCGAGGTCAGGCTGCGCCCGAGCGTCATCCGCACACCCGGCATCGAGTCGGTGGTGACGACCGCGGCGGAGGTGTCTCCGAACCACCGGATGTGCGAGCCGATGTCGAGCGAGTACGTCGCGGAGCGTTCGCCGTCGACTTGATCGGCCGATGCGATCGAAGGAACGAGCAGCGCGAGGATGGCTAGCGATTTCATGGCGACTCCTGGTCGAGCAAGCCGGCGAGCAAGAAGCCCGAGAGCACGTGGGCATCCTTGCGTTCGCTAGCGGTGTTGGGGACGACGGTGGCGCGACCGAACGGATCACCGTGGTCGACGATCAGCGCGCCGTTCGCGAGGGCGTAGACCTGGCGCGGTGCATAGTCGAGGCGGAGGTCCGTCGGGTGAAGGTTCGAGAGGTCGAGCATGCCGAGGCGTGGCACGCCGGTCGTGGTGCCGACGAGGAAGTCGCCGGCGGGCGTGAACGCGTAGGTGTCGAGGCGGCCGATGCCCTGGAGCGGCGACACCGAGCGGAACTCGACGTCGAGCATGCCGAGCACGGTGCGGCTGTCGTCGTGCACCATCATCGCGAGGTCGCGACCGGGGACCGGCGAGAGATCGCGCACGGGCTCGCCGACCTCGATCGTCTCGAGGTCGAGGCGCGCCAGCGGATTTGCGATGTCGACGAGGGACAGGGAATGGACGCGCGGCATCGGAGCGCCGAGCTGCGCGAGCACGGCGGTGGTCGCGGGCTCGCCGTTGCCGGGGAACACGACGATCCGGTCGATCGGATCCGGCGTGGTCACCTTCCTGAACTGCGCGGTGTCGGCGTCGATGATCACGAGCTCGCGCGTCGCGGGCGTGGCTGCGAGCACGTAGCGGAGCCCCGAGGCGGTATCGAACACCGCGATGTCGCTCGGCGCACCACCGGCCCCGAGCTCGGCGAGCAGTGGGTGGTAGTCGTTGGCGGTCGGGTTCCCCGCGCTCGGCGGATCGTTGAGCAGCACGAGCTCGAGCACGTCGCGCGCACCGTCGGAGCGCATGTACGCGGTCGCGGTGTTGGGCGCGAACACCAGCTCGCGGGGCAGCACGTTGGCACCGGCACCATCGAGCCGGATCGTCACTTCGTCGCGATCGGGATGCGAGGCGTCGACGATGGTGACGATGTTGCGGGCGAGCACGAACGCGAAGATCCGCTCCGAGGGATCCTCGGCTCCCGGCACGGCCATCCGTGGCGAGAGGACGATGCCCGACGGTGCCGATCCGAACGACCGGATCGTCTTGATCGTCGGATTCGCTGGATCCGGCGGCCGCGTCAGATCGATGAACGCGAGCTCGTTCGGGTTGCGGAAGAAGCCCTCGGCATCGGGGCCGGCTTCCGAGAAGTACGCGACCGCGATCCCCGAGTCGGCTGACACGGCGATCCGATCGAAGGGCGAGCTCACCGGGTATGCGAGCGGTTGCGAACGCGGATCGCGAACGTCGACCACCCACAGGATCGGATCCTCGTCGACCTGACCGCGCGCGAGCGCCTCTTCACCGCGTGTCACGACGAGCACGCGCTCGCCATCGGGCGTCGGGGCTGCGAACACCGGCCGGCGGCCGATCTTCCAGGCGCTGACGGTGGGATGACCGTCGTCACTGGCGTCGATCGCGACGACGCGGTCGAGCGCGGAGTCGATCCAGGCAAGCTGGCGCTTGAGGGGAACCGGGCCGATCAGCACGCGCTCGCGATCGATCGCCGGTGGGCGATCCGCTGCGCACGCCTGGAGCGCGAGGCCCAGGATAGACAAGGTGAGTAGTTTCATGGCGGCTCCTTAATCGATGATCTGGCTGTTGAGGTCGAAGCCCGTCAGGGTGCGGACCTCGTTGGTCTCGACGTCGATGAAGCTGACGCGACCGAGGTTGTGCCTCTGCGAGACGAAGATCTTGTTCGAGTCCGGCAGCACGCCGATCGCCTGGGGCGGCGAGCCGAGCTCGATCGTGCGGACCACGCCGCTATCGAGCTCGATCTGCTGGACCGCGACGAACGCGCCCTCGGCATCGCCACCATCGAGCGTGACGTACGCGCGCGGTGCCGTGGTCGCGAACGTGAACAGCTTGGGGTTGACCTCGGTGATCTGCAGCTTCGAGAACCCGCTGGCGATATCGAGTACCGAGTAGCCGGGCTTGCGATCGATGTACTGGTCGAACGTGGTCGCCTGCTCCGGATCCCCCGGCGCGCGGGCATGGAGCACGACAGCCTTGGTGCCGGTCGGATCGAAGCCGACGGTCAGCACTGATTTCTGGAGTGGATAGGTATGGCGCGGGAAGTTCGGCTGGTCGAGCTCGATCACGGTGACCCGCTCGTCGAGCGACGCGTTCGTGAACAGCAAGCCGCGCCGTCCATCGGATGACACCACCAGCGAGCCCGAGGTCGCGTTCGCGAGATCGATGAACGTGATGCCCGACGGATCGATGGCGTCGCCCGGGATATCGATGATCGCCAGCCCCGCATTCGGGGCGCGAAACACCGCGTAGACCCGCGAGCCGTCGGGCGCGAGGTCGAGATCGCTGGGGACGCCAGGCAACGTGATCGTCGTGCCCTCGCCCGCCGTCGGTCCGAGCAACGAGACCATGCGGAGCTCGGCGACGCCCGGCCGGCGCACCACCGCGAACTGGCCCGAGGCGACGATGTCGACCTCGACACCGGTGGTATCGGCGAACACGTCCTCCATGATCGGAATCGGCGGCACGATCGTCGGCCCACCTGCGGTCATCGCTGGAAGATCGATGACGGAGATGCCGTCGTCGGTGACCACGAACGCGTAGCGGCCGCTAGCGTCGTGCTCGATCTCGCGGGGCCGGAAGCCAACGGTGAGGTCCACCGAGCGTTGCGACTGCACGGCGAGCACGGTGACGTCCTGGAACGAGCCGACCTCGCCGACGGCCTCGAGGCCACCGGCGTCGATGATCGCCTTGTTGAGATCGAAGAACGCGACCGCGTGCCTGCCGCCGGGAGCGACCGCGAGCCGGTTCAAGTTCGGCAGCGTCGGGTAGAGCTCGCTGGCGACGCTCCCTCCGGAGGTCGACGCGCGCACCACGGTGGCGGCGGCGTTGTGGCTATCGAGCACGACCGCGGTGTCGGAGCCGGGGAGTGTGGCGAGGATCTTCGGCTGGTCGCCGACCTCGACGGACACCACCTCGAGGTTGGTGCCGTCGATCTTCGCGAGCCGATCCTGCTCGGTCATCGCGACCCAGACATAGCGCCGCGAGCTGATCGGCTCGGACAGCTTGTACTCGACCTCGGGGGGCGGCGCATCGCCGGTGGTCCCCGCGTCAGTGGGCGGTGGTGGTGGCGGTACACAGGTGCCGAACTCGGAGCAGATGAACCCGACCGGGCACTCGCTCGACGAGAAGCATTGTGGTGTGCCGTTGCCGGATGCATCGGCAGTCGGCGAGGCGAAGTCGCCTTCGATGCCGCTGCCACACGCGGCGAGTGCAGCAGTTGCGGCAGTTACCAGAGTCCCGACGAGCAATCGCATGAGTCCCTCCGCCCAGACCCTTAACCACGGAACGTGCCGCGCGAGCTCATGCGAGGTTCTGTAGTTAGCGATCGCGAGTTGGCCGAGGTCGCCCGACTCGCGACACGCGTGTCACAGCGACGGCGGATCTTCGAGTCCGCGATCCGGATCGGGATCGTGCGGATGATGGTGCGGCGCACCGTGATCCTGGTCGGGAAGCGACGTCGATGCTGTGATTGCACCTCGGCGGGCGCAGGCAGAGATCACACTTGTCATCGCGATGACCCGCCACCTTGTCATCCTGGTCGCCTAACCACGAAGATATACCGTCGTGCTCGCCGGTCTCCTCATGGTCACGCTCGCCGCGGCCTCGTGGGGCACCTGGAGCCTGTTCCTCCGCCCCACCGGTCTGCCGCCGTCGGTGACCAGTCCGTTGCTGTTCCTGGTGATGGGACTCGTCGCGTTGCCGTTCGCGCTGCGCGGGCCGCGCGTCGAGTGGACCCGGCGCAAAGTGCTCTTGATCCTCGCGAACACCGCGTTCGACGTGCTGAACATCCTCACGTTCTTCGCGGCGATCCACGTCACCACCGTGGCGATCGCGGTGCTCTCGCACTACGCCGCGCCGATCCTGATCGCACTCGCCGCGCCGAAGATCGACGGGACCCCGAACAAGGGCACCGTGCCGGCGGCGATGGTCGCCCTCGCCGGCCTGGTCATCATCCTCGAGCCGTGGGCCACGCCCGCAGACGGCGCCGCACTCGGCGCCACGCTCGGCGTGCTCTCGGCGACCTGCTACGCGGGCAACATGTTCGTGGTTCGCCGGCTCGCGCTCGAGGTCGGCGCCAGCAAGGCGATGTCCTATCACTCGCTCGTCGGGGCGGTGCTGCTCGCGCCCCTGCTGGTCGTCTATCCCGACACCATCGCCGTCGAGGACGCCGCCCTGTTCTGCGCGGGAGCGGCGGTCATCGGGGCCGGCTCCGGGGTGATGTTCGCGATCGGAGTTGCTCGCATCGGCAGTGCCCGTGCGGCAGTGCTCACCTTCGCCGAGCCGCTGGTCGCAGTCGCCGTCGGCGTGCTGGTGTGGGAGGAACCGCTCCGGCCGCTGGCGATCGTCGGCGGTGCACTGGTGCTCGGCGCAGGTATCCACGTCGCGCGCAAGAAGCGTTAACATGCCGCCACCCATGCAACCGCGCGTCACGATCGCGATGCCCGCCTTCAACGAGGAGCACTACATCGAGGCGTGCATCGCCACGGTGCAGCGCCAGGACTATCCCGGCGAGTTGATCGAGATCCTGGTCGCCGATGGCCGCTCCACCGACAAGACGCGCGAGATCCTCGACCGGATGGCTGCCGTCGATCCGCGGATCAAGATGGTCGACAACCCGGCCAAGCTCCAGGCCGCCGGGCTCGGGCTGATCGTCAAGCAGTCCACTGGCGACATCATCGTTCGCATGGACGTCCACGCCGAGTACGCGCCCGACTACGTGCGCACCTGCGTCGAGACGCTCCAGAATACCGGCGCCGACAACGTCGGTGGTGCGCAGCGCGCCAAGGCGAAGTCGTTCTTCCAGCGTGCGCTGTGTGCCGCACTCGACTCCCCGCTGGGCGTCGGCAACGCGCGCTACCGGTCTGCCGAGGAGGAAGGCTTCGTCGACACGGTCTTCCTCGGGGCGTTCCGCCGCCGCGTGTTCGAGACGATCGGGCTGTGGGATCCGGGCGCGGTCACCAACGAGGATGCCGACCTCAACCAGCGCATCCTCGACTCGGGTGGCCAGATCTATCTGTCGCGCGACATCGTCGTGCACTACTTCCCTCGCGACTCGTTCAAGTCGCTCGCCACGCAGTACTACCGGTACGGTCGTGGTCGCGCGCGCACCCTGCTCAAGCTCGGTCGGTTCCCGACGATGCGGCCGGTGATCCCGTTCTTGATGGTGAGTGGTGCTGCGGCGCTGCTCTCGCTCCCGCCGCTGTGGCCGGTCGCGCCCGCTGCGTTCGCCACGTATGCGCTCGCCACGGGCGCAGAAGCGGTGCGTGTCGGAGCGAAGGTCGGCATCGGGGCGATCCCGACGGTCTGGGCGATCTTCCCGGTACTCCACGCGGCACACGGTGCGGGCTTCGCAGCGGGTCTGTTGCAGTACCTGCGCAAGCCGGACTGGCCCGACGAGCCGGAGCGTGTGCCGCCGCGCAAGGGCCATCTGCGCGCGGTCTGAAACCGCTCGTCCTGGTCGCCGTGTCTAGCGCCAGTCCGCGAGCCGTCGAGCTCGGTGCGATCCGCACCGCCCTCGCGAAGCTGCCGCGGACGCGACCCGCGATCGCGAGCGTCTACGCCGCGTTGGCACGATGAGCGTGCGACGTGGGATCGGTTTCGTCGTCCGAACGTACATGCGTTCTCTCATCATCACCCTCGCTGCCCTCGCTGCCCTCGCTGGATGCAGCAAGAAGGGCGAGAGCCAGAAGCTGCGCGACGTCTACCACTGCTGGGAGATTGGCTGGCAGGTGGTCGATAGCTGCTACTCCACCCGCGGCGCGGCCGCATGCGCCGAGTGGGCCGACGACTGGTTCGAATCCACCAACACCGGCATCACCGTGCTCGATAGCAACAAGGCGTTCGTCACCGATCGGCAGAAGTGCGCTCAGGACGCGGTTCGCGGCCTCAGCGTCTGGAACCAGCTGGCGGCCGATGACATGAGCGATGACATGGCCGACGCGCTGCAAGCGCTGCAGGCGGCGGTGAAGGCGAAGGACCTCGCCGCGATCCGCAGCGCACGGACGAAGGTCCGCCAGTTCCTCGATCTCTAACCCCCGATCTAGGAGTTCGCGCTATCGCGCTCACCCGGTCGATTGTATTCGGGGTTAGTCCGGCATCCGCGCCTTGCCGGCATCGATCCGGATCAGCTCGCGGATCTGCGCGAAGCGAACCCCCTCGGCGACCCGCTCGCTGACCTGCGGCGTGATCCGCGCGAAGCCGATCAGGCGCGCCGCATCACGCACCAGCTCCTGCGTTCCGATCGAGCTCGACCGCTCGACCACGATCCGGGCGGCTGCCGCGAGCTCGGCGAGTGGAATCTCGGCGATCTCGCGCTTGCCGGTGACACTGCCCGACGACCCCGCGACGCGGACGGCGGGAACACACGCGGGATCCTGGTCGAGGCGCCACACGATATCCTGCTCGTCACCTAGCTTGCCGCGACCGTCGAGCACGGCGCGGATCTGATCGGTGACGCGCGGCGTGACACGGCCGATGCCGAAATACGCACCGACGCGCCGCGCGAGCAGATCGCCGTGCATCGGCGCCTCCGCGGCGAGCACCTGCTCGATCACCTTGCGCAGCTCCGGTAGGTGGCGTGGCGCGAACAGATCGTCGGGCGTCCGCCGACCCGGCGGAATCGCCGCGGCGACATACGGACCGATCGGGATCTGATTCCTCGCGATCCGGATCGGTGTGCTACCCGCCGCGAGAGTCGGCATCGTCTTGAGCGTTTCGGGGATCTCGGAGATCGGGCCCGAGGTTGGCTCGCCCGCCAACCCCGCCCCCACGTGCGCGATGACTCGCCCCGACGGCGCTGACGCCGTCACCACCGGCACCGCCGACTGCAACGGGTCCGGTGCGATCCGGCGCTCGAGGCCCCGTGCGACGCGTGGCTTCACCGCCGGTGCAGGCACGTTACGGCGACGCGTGGCGGCGATCGCGGTGACGATCGCGGCATGCGCACGCTGGATCTCGTACTCGGGGTTCGCCCACCAATCGAGCGACCAGATCCGGTGCAAGCGCCAGCCGAGCTGGGTGAGGACCTGCGCGCGGAGGCGATCGCGATCGCGCGCGATCGGTGCACTCGCATACGCAGCACCATCGGTCTCGATCGCGAGGACGTAGCGATCCGGATCCGCCGGATCGAGCACCGCGAGATCGATCTTGTAGCCGCCGCTCCCCACCTGATGGCGAACCGCCCAGCCGCGATCGGCGAGCGAGCGTGCGATCGCTTCGGTGAACGGGTTCGCAGGTGCCTGCGAAGGCGTCAGCGATCCTGCAGCGCGAGCGACCAGCGAGGCGAGCCCGGTGGTCTCGGGCAACAGCCCGGTGCACAGCACCAGCTGCTCGCGCGCGCGGGTCAGGGCGACGCACAGCCGGCGAGACTCCAGCGAGAGTGTCTCGTCGAGCACGACCAGGACGACATCGCGAGACAGCTGCTGGGCATCGATCACGTGCTCGATCGCGAGCGGCTCCGGCAACGCATCGAGCAGCGGCTCGTCGCGACGAACCTCGTCGATCAGATCGAGGACCTGGTCGCGCAGCGCGCGCGAGAACGTGATCAAGCCGAACGACCGACCTTGGTTCGCCGGATCGCGAAGCCGTCCGAGCAGCTCGGCGACCAGCTCCGGTGCGCGACCGATCGGACGTGCGACCAGGCCGAGATCCGACGACGCCTGCACGGCCGGGAACAGCTGCAAGCGGTCGTCGTAGAACCGTTCGTTCGCGTACGCGACCACTTCCTCGTGCCGGGCACGGTAGTGCCAGCCGAGCCGGAGCTCGGGGAGGCGTGCTGCGAGCGCATCCGCGAGCAGGCCGTCGGTCTCGACCGAACGATCGCCGCGCACCATCGCGAACGGCTGCAGCAGCTGCGAATCGCCAACGATGACGGCCGACGTGGCGCGCGACAACGCACCGATCGATGCAGCAGTGGCTAGCTGCGAGGCCTGATCGAACACCACGACGTCGAACGTCAGCGCGGGAGTCAGATACCGAGCGAGCGCCGCCGGCGTGACCGCGATGCACGGCGCGATACGCGGCAACACCAGTGGAATGCCCGCGAACATCTCGCGCAGCGATTGACGTGGCGTGGTCGAACGCAGCTCGCCGAGCAACGCGCCGAGCTCGGTGTCGGGATCGAGCTTACCGGGCGGCACCGCCGGAACGCGCTCGGCGAACCGCACGAGGGCGCGACTGCGCACCATCGCGAGCGCAGCGCGATCGAGATCCGCGAACGCGGCGACGTGCGCGTGATGCGCAGCGCCGTCGGCGACCTGGCTGTCGGAGAGCTCGGCATCTGCCCACGCGAGCAGCGTGGCGCGCTCCCAGGCTGGCGCGAGCTCTGCGGCGGCAAGGTCCCCACGCTCGATCGCGGCCACCGCGGGACCGACGCCCGACGCCAGCGCGTGATGGCGCGCGTCGTGGAACGTCACCCAATCGACGAGCTGATCGATCGCGTGGCGCAGCGTCGCCGTCTTCTCCGCGAGCTTGCCGAGATGATCGCCATCCTCCCGAGCCTGCGCGATGCCAGTGGACATCGCCAGCTCGTCGAGCGTGCCAGCCCAGCGCGCGACCTCGCGACCGAGGCGTGCCAGCACCTCGACTGCGATGTCGTCGCCCGGTCCCGCCGCCACGTGCGCGACCAGCGCGCGCCATGCGGCCTCGCGTTCCTTGTCGCCACCGACCACGTCGACCGCGTCGAACACGGTGCGCAGCTCGCTGCCCCACTTCGAGGCGGCGTCGATCGCTTCGAGATCGAGCTTCAGCGCGGACCCGCCGAGGTCGCCGAACCACCGGCGCGCCGGTTCTGCAGCAGCTTCCAGCGCGGCGCGGCACGCGCGCTCGGCGATCACCGCCTCGAGGGCTTCGATCATCGATGCGTCGGTCTCGAGCGCCACGGGCTGCGCGGCCGCCTGGACCTGCGCGCGTACGGTGCGCAGCGCGACGAACCGCACCGGCGCCATGCTGTGCGTCCACTTCTTGAGCTGCGACCACAGCCCCGCAGCATCGATGCCATCGACGGCGTCGGTGAAGCGATCTCGAACCTCCTCGGCGAGCGCGCGATGGCGACGCGCGAGCTGGAGGAACGCGTGAGGATCGCGGGGCGTCTCGATCGACGACTTCTCGCCACCGCGTGCGCGGATCAACGCGACCTGCTCGTCGAGCTGCTCGCTCGCACGCGCGCGCGATGCGGTCAGCAGCTCCGCGCCCGGGCGAGGAGACGTCGCCGCGAGCGTGCCGAGCGCACCGAGCGCGAGCAGCTGATCCTTCGAGCGAGCGACCAGGTTCGGGATCAGGCTCGCGACATCGTGCACCGCCGTCTTGAGTGCTGCAGCTGCAGCCGCGGCCTCCTCGATCGCGCGCAGTGCACGATCGCGACCGTCGGGTCCAAACCCTCCCTGGGTCAGGGTCGATGCGCGCCACGGGTGGCTCGTCACCGGATCGACGCGAACGGCGGCAGCGGCTAGCTGCGCGACGGCCGCGAGCCGGCGCTCGAACGTGGCGGCGTCGAGCCCGACCGCGTCCATCTCGGCGAGCGCAGCGCGGGGCGCGGTGCGCAGCTCGACCAGACGGCCGAGCGCGTCGTGGAGCGAGCGACCGAACGCGCCGATCCGGTGCAGCGAGGTCGCGTGACTGTCGAGCACGCCGCGCAGCTCGTCGAGCCGCGTGCCGCTGTCCTGGAGCTGCGGCGCGTGGGGGCGAAACGCGCGTGACAGCACGCGCTCGAGCTGCGCGAGAGCTCCACGCGAGGCCAGGGACAGCACCAAATCGCCGAGCCCCACGGACGCCAGGCGGTCGCGGATCGCCTCGAGCGCCGCGGGCTTGTCGGACACCAACAGCACCGACTTGCCGTTGCTGGTGCAATGGGCGATCAGGTTCGCGATCGTCTGGGTGGCGCCGGTGCCCGGAGGTGCCTGGAGCACGAACGTGGCGCCGAGGCCCGCGGCGGCGACCGCCTGGAGCTGCGTGGCATCCGCGTCGAGCGGCGCGAGCAGATCGCCGAGCTCTGCGCTCGCGGGCCGACCGGTGACCGCCGATGCCGCCGCACCCGAGGGTTGCGCGAGCACACCACCGAGTGCGAGCTGCGAGACGAGTGGATGCGCGAGCAGCTCGTCCTCGCGACCGTCGAGGTCACGCCACAGCGCTGCTTGCGCCGGCGCGAAGCAGCCGAGCAGCGCATCACGCTCTACCTTCCAGCCCGGTCGCGTCAACGCGATGCCCTCGGCCGCCTCGAACAGCGTGGCGAGCTCGGCGACGCTGCCGTCGAGCACGAGATCGAAGTCGCGGCGCAGCTTCTCGACCAGCACGGGGTTCTGCTGCGGCTCGAGCCAGCCGGGCTCGACGGCGGAGACCAACCTGCCCTGCTCGAGCGCGACCGGCCACAGCGCCAGCGGCGCCCGCCGCGGGCGATCGCCACCATCACTCCACGTCAAGGTGCCGAGCGCGATCCACAGCGCGTGCTCGCCTCGCGACGAGGCCGCCTCGCGATGTAGTGCGATCAGCTCGCGCTGGAGCTCCGCGGGTGCCAGTTGCGCCGACAGCTTGCCCTCGCCGAGCGTGCCCGTGCCCGCCTCGATCGCCAGCCCACCACCGGCGGCAAGCGCGGCCGCGAGCGCGACCGGCTCGGCCGTCAGCTCGAGACCGAATACGTCGATCAGCGGATTGTCGATCGACAGATCCAAGAGCGACGCCTTCCACGACTCCATGCGCGCACGCGCTGCGTTGGTCACGTCCGCAGCCTAGGCCGATTCAACGAGCGGCTTCACGTTCTCGGGGACAGGTAACGAGGAGAGATCTCTCGGGATCTTCTCCTCGGGCTGTCGCCGACGATCTTTGTTGGTCACATTCGGGCGCCGCCGGCTCTACCCCCGCATGAAGATCACGAGCGCGTTCCTGCCGTCCTTGGTTATCCCCCTCGCCCTCCTCTCGAGTTGCGTCGACGACCCCACGTTGGCCGATGACGAGCTCGACGCAGACGAGCTCGGCGAGACCGCTCAACAGGTCACCTCGACCACGCTGAGCTCGCACACCTGCTCGACGACGAGCCCGTGTAACTTCAACCTCGGCGCCGCGACCAACCGCGCGTGCGTGATCTCCGGCGTCCGAGGAAAGGCCGCCGGCGCGTATGCCGGCATCTTCCAGTTCCCGGATCGAAACGAGCTCACCATCTACGCGGCGGCTAACGGCGTGCCGCTCACGGTGACCACGACGTGTGTAAGCCCGGCCGCCAACGTCAAGACCCAGCGCTGGAACACCAACTTCGGCGTCCCCTCCGTCGCGATCGCGGGTACCACGGCTTCGTCGCGGTGCTTCCTCAACATCTTCTCGGGTCAGGCCGGCGGCCTCACGCACACCGGCGATACGATCCGGACCTTCAAGGAGAACGGCGTGTGGAAGATCGGCGGCAGCACCGTCGCCGGATCCTATCTGTCGGGTGGCGCGATCTGCTTCGACGTCGCCACCAACCACAGCTCGTGGGGGTGGACCCAGGGTGCAGGGTCGATCACCGGCAACATCGCCTCGAACAGCACCGGTGGCGTCGCGTGCGGCCTGACCCAGCTCGGTGGCGTGTTCAACACGAACTCGAGCAGCGACGGCGTTCACATCGATTACAACTCGGCCGCGAGCCAGTGGATCTGGACGTTCGTCAACTTCAAGTCCGCCACCGCGAACTGCATCAAGTAGTACTGTCAGCGCTTGTCGCTGACCCGTCCGCCGCCGCTGTCGTCCGCGACGCGATCGCCGATCGAACGCTGGGGCCTCGATCCGCACGTCGTTCATCTCAACCACGGATCGTTTGGCGGCTGCTTGCGCGCGGTGCTCGCGCGCGCCGCCGAGGTTCGTCAGCGGCTCGAAGCCGCGCCGATGAGGTTCTTCGTGCTCGACTGGCAGCGCGAGCTCGACGCTGCGCGCACCGCACTCGCCGCATTCGTGCACGCTCCCGCCGAGCGCCTGGTGTTCGTGCCCGGCTCGACCACCGGCGTGGCGATCGCCGTGCACTCGCTGCCGTGGCAGACCGGCGACGAGATCATCGTCACCGATCACGGTTACCGCGCGTGTCGCAACCAGGTCGAGCGCCTCGCCGCCGCGCGCGGCCTCCGGATCGTCGTCGTCGATCTCGCGCTGCCGTTCGATCCCGATCAGCTGGTCACCGCGATCTCGAACGCGATCACCTCGCACACCCGCCTGGTGCTGATCGATCACATCACCAGTCCGTCCGCGTTGATCATGCCCGTCGAGCGGATCGCCGAGCTCGCGCGGGCACGCGGCATCGCGACGATCATCGACGGTGCACATGCCCCCGGTCAGCTCGCGCTCGATGTCGCCGCGATCGGCGCGACCTATTACACCGGCAACTGCCACAAGTGGATGTGCGCGCCGAAGGGCACGGGTTTCCTCGTGGTCGCTGACGGTGCACCTGCGCTCCCGCTCGTCACGTCGCACGGCGCCTCGCCCGACTACGGTCCGGCGAATCGCCTGCACGCCGAGCTCGACTGGGCCGGCACCCACGATCCCTCCGCACACTTCGCCGTGCCTACCGCGATCACCGAGGTCGCGACCGAGGGCGGCGGCTGGCCCGCGATCCGGCAACGCAATCACGACCTCGTCCTCGAGATGCGTCGCCGCTTCGTCGACACGCTCGGCAGATCCACGCAGCCACGTTCGCTCGCACCCGACTCCTCGATCGGCTCGATGATCTCGATCCCGATCTCGCTCTCCGGCTCCCCGTTCGCGCTCGAGCAGTCACTGCTCGAGACCGGGTGGGAGATCCCGATCGTCGACACGCCGAAGGGCCCACTGGTCCGGCTCTCCGCGCACCTCTATAACTTCGCCGGTGAAGCCGACGAGCTCGGGCGCGAGCTTCGCGCCCGCGGCGTCACGCTGCGTTGAGTCACGCACGCCAACCGGCGTTCGACAGCACGCGATCGAGCTGGAACGCCGCGCTGATCAGGCCGAGGTGCGTGAACGCCTGCGGGAAGTTCCCGAGGTGCTCGCCGCGGGGTCCGAGCTCCTCGGCGTAGAGCCCGAGATGATTCGCGTACCCCAGCATCTTCTCGAAGGCGAGGCGCGCCTCGTCGACCCGACCCGCACGCGCCAGGCACTCGACGTACCAGAACGAGCAGATGCTGAACGTCCCCTCGTCGCCCGCGAGCCCGTCGGATGCGGAGTTGCCGATCCGATAGCGATAGACCAGCGTGTCGTCGAGGAGCTCGCGGCCCACGGCGTCGAGCGTCGACAGCCACCTCGGATCGGTCGGGCCGATGAACCGGAGTAGCGGCATCAGTAGGCAGGCTGCGTCGAGGCTAGTCGACCCGCGATGCTGGACAAACGCCTGTCGCGTCGGGTTCCAGAACACCGTGTGGATCTCGTTGTAGATCTCGTTGCGGGTGTGCGTCCAGCCGTCGAGGTCGGCCGGTAGCGAGCGCTTGCGCGCGAGCCGGATCCCTCGATCGATCGCGACCCAGCACAGCAGACGCGAGTACAGAAACTCCTGCTTGCCGCCGCGGACCTCCCAGATCCCCTCGTCCGACTCGCGCCAGTGTGCGCGGACCCACTCGACGAGCCTGACGAGATACCCCCACAGCTCGTGCGACACCGGCTCGCCGTACTTGTCGTAGAGGTAGACGGCATCGAGGAGCTCGCCGTAGATGTCGAGCTGCATCTGATCGTACGCGCCGTTGCCGATCCGGACCGGCGATGACCCGCGATAGCCCTCGAAGTGCGGCAGGGTCTCCTCGGTCAGCTTCGATCGCCCGTCGATCCCGTACATGATCTGGAGCGACCCATCGGGGAGTGGTTGCTGACAGCGCGCGACCAGCCAGCGCATGAACCCGCGCGCCTCGTCGGTGAAGCCGAGCCGTAACAACGCGTAGAGCGTGAACGACGAGTCGCGGATCCAGGTGTACCGATAGTCCCAGTTGCGCACGCCGCCGATGTGCTCTGGCAGGCCGAACGTGGCCGCGGCGACCAGCGAGCCGTGGCGGATCGAGGTCATCAACTTGAGCGTCAGCGCCGATCGATTGATCATGTCGTGCCAGCGACCCCGGTACGTGCTGCGCCCGATCCAGCGCCGCCAGAACGCCGTGGTGGCGCCAAACTCCGCGAGACAGAACTGCACGAGATCGTGGTCGGGCGCCGTCGCGAGCGAGGCATCCTCGAGGACGAACGCGGCGCTCTCCCCGGCCCTCAGCGTGAAGCTCGCCGTCGCATCCCCACCCGATCGCTCGAGGTCGACGCTCGCTCGTAGCCGCATGCCGCGGTGATTCCCGCGCGGCTCGAACACCGCCTGCCGCGGTGTGACGTCGAGGGTGTGATCGATGCGTGCGTAGTCGAAGCGCGGGGCGCACGTCATCCGGTAGCGCACCTCGCCGCGCACGGTCTTGACGATCCGCACGAGGTTGTGGGCCTGGGCC